>JACYUE010000005.1 GCA_014841595.1 Oxalobacteraceae sp. CFBP 8761
GACCGAAGTCTTTGGCACCTTCATCAAACGCCCACACTTATCGACTGTTAATTTTTAAAGAACTTTATTCGGTGCTTCATCTGCCGTTTGCTTCGAATCGTTTTGTTCGCTGCAGCAGAGGAATGAGATTATGCTCGACCTGCTGAGCTTCGTCAACAGCTTATTTTTCAGTTGTGTGACAAATTTGGCGCCATGTCTGCACGAAACTGCTTCGCTACTCCCGCAGCGTGACGGTGGTGTAGTTCGGGTCAGCTTTGATCTTCTCTTGTGTAAAGGGAAGGCTTGGCCAGCTCTTGCGCGAATACAGCAGCGTCTGGTCGGTATACCACGGCGACGTGGGATCGACTGACTGCCCATACGTCAGCATCGCCTGCGCCACAGGCCCCTGCTCGTCGAACGTCACGGTCTGCAAATAGCTCTGACCCCAGTGCGCGCCGACATAGCCTTGTGCCGTCAAGACACTGCGCATCGTCAGTGACCCATACGTACCTTCCTGGTTCCCATTGCCGCCATGCAGTGGAATACGCACGCCATTGCGTGGCTCGACCTGATAGTCACCCAAACGGCCATCAAGTGGCACGCCGAGCGACTGCAGCTTGTCCGCCGCCGTCCTGAGCGCTACCAGCATGGCGGGCATGGCCGCCGGCGCCACGCCGGCCGGCGTATTGACCGGATCCGCCGGATCGAACGGCCGTGCCCATTTGTTCGGGATCGCTGTTGCCAGCGCCCAGAATTCGCGGAACAGCACCGCGCCCCGGCTATCGAGATCGGCGCGCCGGTCCCACGCTTGCAGCGTCGTGCAGGCTTGATGCATCAGCGTGCTGCTCGCGCTGCTGCAGGCCGTCAACAACTCGGGCAACACCAGCTCAGCCGCATAGACGCGGTTCGAGAACGCCAGCGCCTGCATGTCAGCGAGGTTCAGCTTGTTGCGCTGGGCCAGCAGATCCTCGACCTGGCGGAACCCGATCCGCGTGCGCAGGCTTTGCTCGGCATTCACGCGCCCGTACAGCGGCGAATAGCCCAGCGGCGCCGGGCCAGTCAGCAGCGCCTTCGGATTGGTCAGCCAGTAACTATCGTTCGAATTGCCGACGTAATCGGTGCGCATCATCCACGGCGCCGTGGCCGGTGCGCAAATGCCGGCCGGCGCGCCCACATCCTGCCCCCAGCCGCAGCTGCTCTTTGATCCGTCGAACAGCAGCGCCGCCTGCAGCAACAGGCAACCGTTGACGAACTTGTCCGCATTCATGTGCGGCACGACACTGGCGTCCGCATACAGCGTATTGCCGTCACGGTCGGCCGCCACCGTGTTCACCCATGGCAATCCCACCACGTTGTCGAGCGAATCCTTCAGCGTGCGCACACTGGTGGCGGTGCCAATGCCCAGCCATTGCTCGAGCATCCGGGTATTGCTGCGATTAGGGTCTGCCAGCACATAGGCAGCCTGAGCAGTCCACGTCAGGCCCGCAGCCGGCCGGCTGATGACGGCACCCTGGTGGCTGAAATAAAAGGTTTTGGTACGCCGGCCGATCAGGCCATCGGGCAGCAGCGCCTCGACCGTCACCGTTTTCGACGTCATCGTGCGCCGCGCCCCGTCATACAGATAGGTGGTGCCGCTGGCGTCGCCGGGGTCCAGCGCCAGCCGGAACGTGGTGAAGTGATTGGCGAACGTAACCGTGTGACTCCAGGCGACGTCACGGTTGAAGCCGATGACGACGGCTGGCACGCCGCCGATGATCACACCCATCGCGTCGTAACGCCCCGGCACGGTCAGATGGGCCTGATAGAAGCGGTCGGTCGTGGTCCACGGATAGTGCGGGTTGCCAAGCAATAGCCCGCGCCCATTGGCGGACAAGTCCTTGCCCACCGCCAGCGCATTGCTGCCGAAGCCTTGCCGGTTGAGCAGATCGAGCTGCGCGACCAGCGACGACGCGTCGATCTTTCGCGGCGCCAGTTTGGCCAGCGTCACAGGTACGCCGGGAACCCGGCCAGCCGCAACGAAGTCGCGGGCAAAGGCCTGGCCCGATGCGTGCAGCGCCTTTTCCGCCACCACCAGCATCATGTCGTCGAGTGAAATCGGGCGCACCCATTTCGTGTTGGCACAGGCCGCCGGCAACTTGCTTCCCGCATCCTTCAGGTACCGGTTATAGCCTTCGACATAGCCTTCAAGCAGGTCGCGTGGCTCACGGGTGCCGCTGGCATACCCCGCGCGCAATTGCTCGATGTCGAGGTAACCCTTGAAGAAGAAGTCGCTGTCCTCGTTGTTCAGGTCCATGAACCCGCTGCCGCCGCCATACTCGTCCCCGGTACGCTGGCGTGGCCGTGCGTCGCCGCCAAAGAACAGCGAGCGCTCACCGCGCACGGTCAGCACCGCATCGGCGAACATACAGACATTGTCCTGGGCATAGGCATACGCCAGGCCATAGCCGAGGCTGCGGAAGTCGTCGGCCCGGACATGTGGCACGCCATACGTGGTGCGGGCGACGTCGACGTTGATGCGGGCGGCGGTGGCTGGGGGCGGCGGCTGAACGGCGGGGTCGTCATCATGATCCCGACCACAGGCGCCCAGCGCCAGCACGAGTGACATTGCAAGGAGGCGACGGGGCGCAGCAGGATGACGACGTTGCATGAGAGACGCTTTCTGCGGCAGGCGCCGCGCGATCGAACCATGACGAAGTAAAACTAATGCAATACTTTAATCCTAAAATAGTGCCGATGTGCTATTTCTCTCGCATGGACGCGGCATCAACGCGACAAAGCGGCACGCCAAAGCAAAAAAGCCCACCAGACACCTGGTGGGCTTTCTCTATATAACTAGCCTGACGATAAACTACTTTCACACTGGTTGCAGCACTATCATCGTCGCAAAATCGTTTCACGGTCCTGTTCGGGATGGGAAGGGGTGGGACCGATTTGCTATGGTCATCAGGCATAACTTGCTGGAAAACTGTTCCTCTACTGGGCAACAGGCTTCCTGAATTCCGGCTCGCATTCTAACAAGCAATTTCCAATACCGCCAGCTTTATCGCACACCCCATCAAAAACGCGGCAACGGCTGCACCGCACCAGCCTGCAAGCCGGCCTGGCGCATCGCCACCTGCACGGCCTCGATGCGCGCGGCCATCGACGGATGCGACGCCAGGTAATGCACCACGGCCGGCGTTGCCCCCTCCTCGCGCTGCAAGGTGGCAAACAATTCGGTGGCGCCGCCAGCATGCCCGTAGCGACATTGCAGGATAGCCAGTGCCTTTGCATCCGCAGCGGCTTCGCGGCCCCGCGAATACCCCGACTCACCCAGATGCTGCGCTGGGGCCAGCACGCCTGCCGTCCCGCTGCCGTCACCCGTGAGCACGGTGGCAGCAGCAATCAGCACCACGCGCCGGCCGACTGCGCGCAGGTGATCGCGGTTGGCCATGTGTGACAGCTCATGGGCCAGCACGAACGCCATGCCGTTTTCGGACTGCACACTGTCGAACAGCGCCGAGAACACGACCACCACGCCGCTCGGCGCGACCATCGCATTGGGCGTGTCCGAGCGGTTCACCCGCACCGTGACCGGCCCGCTGACGCCGGCGCATTGGCGCATGCCATCAACCAGGCCCTGGGCCCAGGCTTCGCGCGTGCGCATCGCCGGCTCGCTCGCGGGCGGTGTCCATGCCACCATCTGCGTCAGCTGTGCCTCGGTCTCTGGTCCCATCCGGTCCACCACCACATCGACCAGCCAGCCCAGCACCAGATAGCCCACCACCACCGCCGCCGACAGCCCGGCCAGAATCAACAGGAAATCCTTGAGCGGATGGCCGGGTGTGACGTTGTCGTTGTGCTCGGGCAGCGAAGCCTGGTATTTCATGGTGCGGCGCTCTGTTCTGCGTAATAGATGGCGGTGCCGTAGGCCAGGACCTCGACACCATTGATCTGCCGCTGGTTGCCCGTCAGCGGCATCGTTTCAAGGCGCACGTTGACGATCTCATGGGCGCCCGGACAGCTTTCCTTCAGCCGCAGCACCGCTTCACGCTTGGCGCGATCGAGCAGCGTTTCATACGACTGCACCGGCCCGCCCACCAGCGAGCGCAGCGCCGACGCCGCCTTCTTGAAGTGGTCGACTGCCACCACCACGCTACCCGTGACCAGTTCAGTGCGCGCCACCGGCCCAGACCCAAGCAGGGTTTTCAGCGACGTGGCCGGCAAGTGCAGCCACGTTTTTTCCCTGGCGATGATGGAGCGGTAATGCCTGGCTTCGGCCATGCGTCCGAAGACGTAGCCCAACCCGATCGGCACCGACCAGAAGACAATCAGGAAAATTAAGTCCATCAGCCCACCGTCACTGCAGTGCCGTAGACATAGATCTCGGCGGCGCCGGCTGCCACCGACGAGGTCGAGAAGCGCACATTGACGACGGCGTTCGCTCCCATCTGCGTGGCTTGCGCCTGCATGCGCTCGGTGGCCTGCACGCGCGATTCTTCCAGCAACTCGGTGTAGCCCTTGAGCTCGCCGCCAACCATGTTCTTCAGTCCCGCCATGATGTCGCGGCCCACGTGCTTGGAGCGCACCGAGCTGCCGGAGACAACGCCGTGGCACGCCGTGATGATCTTGCCCGGAACGGTTTCGATATTGGTCATGAACATGGAAGGCACTTTCTGAATAAGGGGTCGCCGATTGTAGGCGCCAATCTTTATTAGAAGCAATGCCGAATGCATAGTCACGCGATTGACTGCAGCATCACAGTAAAATACCGCCTTCAAACACCCTCAGCCTGCCGCCACCATGTCGATCCTGCTTACCACCCTGAACGCCCGCTACACGCACGCCTCGCTCGGACTGCGGTACCTGCTGGCCAATATGGGGCCACTGCAGGACCAGACCCGCATCCAGGAATTCGTCACCGGCGCCAAGACCGCCGATCTCGTCGAGCGCATCCTGGCGCATGCGCCGCGCATCGTCGGCTTTGGCGTGTATATCTGGAACGTCGAAGAAACCACGCGCCTGGTGGCAATGCTCAAGCGCGTTGCGCCTGCCGTCAAGATCATCCTGGGCGGCCCGGAAGTCTCGCACGAGACCGGCGAGCAGGAAATCGTCGGGTTGGCCGACTATGTCATTACCGGTTGGGGCGACGTCACGTTCCCCAAGCTGTGCGGCGAGATCCTCAACGGCCCGAAGCCTTTGATGAAGATCCACGCCGGCGTGCAGCCGCCAATGGACGCGATCGTCCTGCCCTATGCGCTGTACAACGACGACGACATCGCCAACCGCACCCTGTACGTGGAAGCCTCGCGCGGCTGCCCGTTCAAGTGCGAGTTCTGCCTGTCGTCGCTCGACAAGACAGCCTGGCCATTCCCGCTCGACGCGTTCCTGGCCGAGATGGAAGCGATGTACGTACGCGGCGCGCGCCTTTTCAAATTCGTCGACCGGACGTTCAACCTGAACGTCAAGACGAGCCTGCGCATCATGGATTTCTTCCTCGATAAAATCGCGCAGTATCCGGACGACCCGATCTACGCCCACTTCGAGCTGGTCCCCGACCACCTGCCCGATGCACTGAAGGACACCATCGCCAAGTTCCCGGCCGGCGCGCTGCAGTTCGAGATCGGCATCCAGAGCTTCAACCCCGAGGTGCAGGCGCTCGTGAGCCGCCGCCAGAACAACGAGAAGGCGGCCGAGAACATTCGTTGGCTCACGCAGCATGCCACCGCCCACCTGCACGTCGACCTGATTGCCGGCCTGCCCGGCGAAGACGTGGCCAGCTTCGCGCGCGGCTTCGACCAGCTGGTGGGCCTGGGCGCCGAGGAAATCCAGTTTGGCATCCTCAAGCGCCTGCGCGGTACGCCGATCATCCGCCACACCGAAGCCTTCGGCATGGTCTACGACCCGTACCCGCCGTACACCGTGCTGGCGACGGACAAGATCGACTTTGCGACCATGCAGCGACTGGTGCGCTTTGCGCGCTACTGGGATCTGGTGGCCAACTCCGGGCGCTTCGCCAACACCACGCCGGTGCTGCTGGGCGAGGCGCCGTTCGACAACTTCATGGCGTTCTCGGACTGGATCTACACGCGCACCGATGCGACGCACCGCATCGCGCTCGATCGCCTGGCCAAGCTGGTGGCCGAGTACTTACAGCTGCGCGGCATGGCGGCGCATGACGCGGCCAGCCTGCTCGCCAGCGACTACGCCGGCAAGGTCGACGCGCCGGCGCGCACGCCGCAACCAGTGGCGGATGCAGCACGCGCGGTGGCCCCGTCGCGACAGGCGCGCCACCTCGCGGCCTGATCGCGAAACCAACAATGTGGCAGCGGGCGCGATTCTCTTTTACACTGCCGCAATGCAGATTGAAAATGCGCCAACATTAACCATTCAACAGGCCGGCCAGGGGGCGGGCCAATCTGTCGTCGCCAGCGGGGTCTGGCAAGTCCACGGCCTGTCGCAGCACGGTGTATTGAAGGGCATCACGCGCCAGCTCGCGAGCCTCAAGGACAAATCAGCCTGCACCTGGGACCTGTCCGGCGTCGACAGCCTCGATCACATCGGCGCCCAGATGTTCTGGAATACCTGGAACAAACAGCGCCCGCCACGCCTCACGCTCGACCCGCGCCAGGAAGACCTGTTCAAGCGCATCGAAGCAGCCAGCAAGATCACGCTGCCGCGCCAGCGCGTCAGTCCCTTCGACTGGCTGATCAGGCTTGGCGCCGGCATGCTTGATTTCTTTGCGCACCTGCGCAGCTTCATTGGCCTGATCGGCATCGTGATCCAGGACCTGTGGCGCTTCGTGCGCCGCCCCGCTACCGGCCCGTGGCGCGAAATCTCGGCCAATATCTACCACTCGGGTTTCCAGGCGCTGGGCATCACGGCGATCGTGGGCTTCCTGATCGGGATCGTGCTGTCGTACCTGTCATCACAGCAGCTGCGCATGTTCGGCGGCGACGCCTATCTGGTCAACATTCTCGGCATGGCGGTGATCCGCGAACTGGGCCCGCTGCTGGCCGCAATCCTGGTCGCCGGCCGCTCCGGCTCGTCGATCACGGCGCAACTGGGCGTCATGCGCGTGACCGAGGAACTCGATGCGATGCTGGTGATGGGCGTCTCGCACGGCTACCGCCTGATCCTGCCGAAGGTGATCGCGCTGGCGATCTCGATGCCGCTGCTGGTGGTCTGGACCGATGCGATGGCCCTGCTGGGCGGCATGGTGTCGGCAAAAATCGAAATGGGCATGTCCTTCCGCTACTTCCTGCAAAAGCTGCCCGATGCGGTGCCGTTCGTGAACTACACCATTGGCTTGCTCAAGGGCGCGACCTTCGGCGTGCTGATCGCGCTGATCGCGTGCCACTTT
The DNA here is from genome assembly GCA_014841595.1 of Oxalobacteraceae sp. CFBP 8761. NCBI lineage: Bacteria > Pseudomonadati > Pseudomonadota > Betaproteobacteria > Burkholderiales > Oxalobacteraceae > Oxalobacteraceae sp. CFBP 8761. The sequence goes on from JACYUE010000005.1 coordinate 7,322, forward strand.
GGCCTGCGCATCAAGGCCAATACCGAAAGCCTGGGCCGCGGCACCACGACCTCGGTCGTCACCGCGATCACGGTGGTGATCCTGGCCGACGCGGTCTACGCAATCATCTTCAGCAGCACGGGATTCTGATGGCCGACACCCAATCGCAATCTCCCCAGCGCCTGAACCTGCGGCCCGACGAAGACGTCGGCAAACCCGTCGTCGAGATCCGCAACCTGTGGACCCGCTTCGGCCGCACCGTCGTGCACCAGGACCTGAACCTCGAGATCTACGATGGCGAGATCCTTTCGATCGTCGGCGGCTCGGGCACCGGCAAGACCGTGCTGCTGCGCCAGATGCTGGGCCTGGAGCGCCCGTCACAGGGCAGCGTGCACGTATTCGGCGAAGACATCAGCGCGGCCAAGCCCGAGCAGCTGCAACGCATGCGCAACCATTGGGGTATGCTGTTCCAGCAGGGCGCGCTGTATTCGGCGCTGAACGTGTTCGACAATATCGCCCTGCCGATGCGCGAGCTGCATGCGCTGCCCGAAGACGTGATCCGCGACGCGGTGCTGCTCAAGATGGACATGGTGGGCCTGGGGCCGGAGCACGCGGCCAAGATGCCGGCCGACCTGTCCGGCGGCATGGTCAAGCGCGCAGCGCTGGCACGGGCACTGGCGCTCGAACCGCAGCTGCTGTTTCTCGACGAACCGACCGCAGGCCTGGACCCCGACCTGTCGGACGCCTTCGTCACGCTGATCCAGACGCTGCACCGCGAACTGAAACTCACGGTGGTGATGGTCACGCACGACCTGGACACGCTGTTCGCGCTGTCCTCGCGCATCGCGGTGCTGGCCGAAAAACACGTGCTGGCGGTGGGACCGTCGTGCGACGTGCTCAAGGTCGAGCACCCGTTCATCAAACACTTTTTCCTGGGCCCGCGCGGCCAGCGGGCACTGGAAGTGCTCGACGAGCGCCGGGCCCAGAACGAATCGGAGACACACTAGTATGGAAAACAGGTCACATGCGCTGATGACCGGCATCTTCACGATCGCCCTCTTGGTGGCGACGGTGCTGATCGGCCTCTGGTTCAACCGCGACAAGACCGAGCTGGTGCCGTACGAGATCGTCACCACCCAGTCGATTCCCGGCCTGAACCCGCAAGCGACGGTGCGCTATCGCGGCCTGGAAATCGGCCGCGTCGACACGATCATCTTCGATCCGCGCGTCACCGGCCAGATCCTGATTCGCCTGTCGGTCGATGAGGCCTCGCCCATCACCAGCACCACCTACGCCTCGCTGGGCTACCAGGGCGTGACGGGCATCGCGTTCATCCAGCTCAACGACGAGCGCACCGGGTCGCCGCGCCTGAAGACAGGCTCGGACGCGATCGCCCGCATCCCGCTGCGTCCGGGCCTGCTCGACCAGCTCGAGGACCGCGGCCTGGCCATCCTCGTCAAGGCCGAGCAGATCACGACCAGCCTCGACGAGCTGCTCAGCCCGGAAAACCGCGCCACGATGCTCGGTGCGTTCGAGAGCGTGGACCGCGCCGCCGACGCTTACGCAGCGATTCCGCAGCGGCTCGACCCGGTGCTCGACCGCTTGCCGTCACTGATCACCAAGGTCGACCGCAGCATGGACTCGATCGACACACTGGCCACCAGCGCCACCTCGATGACGCGCAACTACGACAACCTGGCCACGCGCCTGCAAGCGCCGGACGGCCCGATCGAACGCCTGAACAGCACCATCGGCGCGCTCGGCGCAGCCACCAGCGAGCTGGAACTGGAAACGCTGCCGCACGTGGTGCAGATGACCGACGAAGCACGCGCCTCGCTGCGCGCCGTGCGCCGTACCGCGAACTCGTTCTCCGACCGCCCGCAAAGCATCCTGTTCGGCACACCGGGCGACGCGCCCGGGCCGGGCGAGCCAGGCTTCGCGCCCCCGACCAAATGAGGACCACCGTGAATCTCCGCCCCTACCGCCTCGCCATTGCAGTTACCGTTGCTGGCGCCGCGCTGCTGGCCGGCTGCGCCAGCAACAAGGGCGCGCCCAATACCATCTATGACTTCGGCGCGCCGTCGGCCCAGGTGTCCACGCCCGTGCAACCGGCGTCGCTGCCCCCGATCGTGGTGATGGACGCCACCGGCGGCGCCGTCCTCGACAATGAGCGCATGGTGTACCGGCTGAATTACGCCGACCCATTGCAGGCCCGTACCTACGCCGGCAGCCGCTGGAGCGGCACGCCGCTCGACCTGGTCACGCGGCGCCTGAAGGTGCGCCTGGCGCAGGCTGGTGTCACGGTGCTGTCGGCCACCGACGCGGCCAACCGCGTGCCGATCCTGCGCATCGAAGTCGACGACTTCGTGCACGCGTTTTCCAGCACCAGCGCAAGCGAAGGGCAGATCCTGCTGCGCGCGTCGGTCCTGGCCGACCATCGCCTGGTGGCCCAGAAAAGCTTCGCGCACAATGCCCCTGCCCCGAGCCAGGACGCCGCCGGCGGCGTAGCCGCGCTGGCCGCCGGCACCGACCGGATCGCGCTCGATCTCAAGAACTGGCTGTCGACCCTCGACCTGCAGGGCAAATGAGCGACGGGGCCATCTCCGCCGAAGTCGCGGCCGGCCGCTCGCGCGGCTCGCCGATCGTGCGCGCCGCGCTGATGGCGTATCTGCTGCTGATCATCTACGCCAGCTGGTTTCCGTTCACCGGCTGGCGCGATACGGGCGTGGCGCCGCTGGCGTTCCTGAACCTGGTCAAGCAGCGCTACTTCACGGGCTTCGACGTCGGCGTCAATATCGCCGGCTACATCCCGTTCGGGATGCTGCTGGTGCTGTCGTTCTATCCCCGCGTGCGCGGCATCTGGGCGGTGCTGCTGGCCGCCCTGATCGGCATCTTCACCACGGGCGTCATGGAAACGGTGCAGAACTTCCTGCCCAGCCGCGTGCCGTCGAACCTCGACTTCGTCACCAATGCGGGCGGCGCGCTGCTCGGCGCCGTGCTGGGCGCCTTGTGGGCACCTGGCCTGCTCGATCGCAGCCGCCTGTTCAAGCTGCGCCAGCGCTGGTTCGCGCCCCATGCGAGCCAGGGGCTGGTGCTGGTGGCCATGTGGCCGCTGGCGCAGATCTACCCGCAAAGCTACCTGTTCGGCCATGGCCAGGTGCTGCCGATCGTCTCCGGCTGGCTGTCTTCGTGGTTCGATACCGACATTGACCTGGTGGCCATGCTGCGCCCCGGCGTGACGATGAGTGTCGAGCAGTACTGGCTGTCCGAGACCATCATCACCGCCTGCGGCATGACCGGCGCGGCGCTCACGCTGATGTGCCTCGTGCGGCGCGGCGCCCCGCGCTTCTGGCTGATGATTGCCCTGCTGGCGGCGGCGCTGGTGCTCAAGGCATTTGCCAGTTCGCTGCTGTTCCGGCCCGATAACGCGTTCGTCTGGGTCACGCCGGGCGCCGAAGGGGGCTTTTTGATCGGCATGATCATGCTCTCGGGCCTGGTCTTCGCGCCGCAGGTGGCGCAGCGGCGCCTGGCGGTGGTGACACTGGTGCTGGCGCTGGTGGTCGTCAACACGATTCCGGTGAACCCGTATTTCTCGTCGACGCTGCAAGGCTGGGTGCAGGGCAAATTCCTGAACTTCAATGGCGCGGCGTGGTTCCTGTCACTGAGCTGGCCCTTCTTCGCGCTCTGGTTCCTGGTGCTGCCGTCACATAAACTCAATCGCCAGTAAGATAATACTTCTGCCTTTTTCGACGAGAACGCCATGACCGACCAACCGTTTTACCAGCACCACGTCTTTTTCTGCATGAACGAGCGCGAAGGCAAGGATGCGCGCCAGAGCTGCGGCAAGTGCGGCTCTGAAAAAGCCCAGAAACACGCCAAGAAGCGCATCAAGGAACTGGGCCTGAGCGGCGAAGGCAAGGTCCGCATCAACCAGGCCGGTTGCCTCGACCGCTGCGAAGAAGGCCCCGTGCTCGTGGTGTACCCGGAAGGCGTCTGGTACACCTATGTCGATAACGAAGACATCGACGACATCATCGATACCCACCTGGTCGGCGGCAAGGTCGTCGACCGTCTCAAGATCTGACCATGAACATCCACTCGCAAAAATTCTATCTGGACGGCGACGCCGGCAAGATGCAATGCCTGCTTGACCTGCCCGATGCCGCTCCGCGCGGCATCGCGCTGGTCGCGCACCCGCACCCGCTGTACGGCGGCACCATGGAAAACAAGGTCGCGCAGACGCTGGCGCGCACCTTCGTCACGCTGGGCTACGCCGTGGCGCGCTTCAATTTCCGCGGTGTCGGTGAATCCGAAGGCGTGTACGACGACGGCAAGGGCGAAGTGGACGACATGGCCATCATGTACGAGCACATGCGTGCGCGCTACCCCGACCTGCCGGTCACGCTGGCCGGCTTTTCGTTCGGCACCTTCGTGCAGGCGCAGTTCGCGCTGCGCCTGGAAGCCGAAGGTCGCGCGCCCGAGCGCCTGGTGCTGGTGGGCACCGCGGCCGGCAAATGGCCGATGCCGCCTGTGCCGCAACACACGATCCTGATCCACGGCGAGCAGGACGACACGATCACGATGCAGCAGGTATTCGACTGGGCGCGCCCGCTCGATGTCCCGGTAATCATCATTCCGGGGGCCGATCACTTCTTCCATCGCAGGCTCGGCCATATTAAAAATCTGGTCGTTCAACTGTGGCGCCGTGACATTTAACGGTCACAGTCCCCTATAATCATTCCCTTCTCTTGAGGCAGTGCCCCCGGGCATTGCCTTGCGCTCTACCACCGCTCCACCTTTACAATGACGAACGTTTCCATGAAAAAACTGTTAGCGGCCTTTGCCGCCAGCCTGGTAATGATCTCGGCCAGTGCGCAAACCGTGCCGGCTCCATCCATCGCAGCCAAGTCGTGGTTGCTGCTCGACACCACGAGCGGCCAGGTCATCGCGTCGCAAGACCAGAACATGCGCATCGAACCGGCATCGCTGGCCAAGATCATGACCGCGTATGTCGCGTTTTCGGCAATCCGCGACAAGCGCCTGTCGATGAACCAGATGGTCAATGTGTCCGAGCGTGCCTGGAAAGTCGACAGCAGCAGCTCGAAAATGTTCATCGACCCGCGCGTGCCAGTCTCGATCAGCGACCTGCTGCATGGCCTGATGATTCAGTCGGGCAATGACGCCGCCGTCGCGATCGCGGAAGCCGTCGCCGGCGACGAAGCCACCTTCGTCACGCTGATGAACCGCGAAGCGCAGCGCCTGGGCCTGAAAAGCACACGGTTTGCCAATCCGCACGGCCTGCCGGACGCGAACAACTATTCGACCGCCGCCGACCTGGCCAACCTGGCCTCGCACGTGATTCGCGACTTCCCCGAGTTCTACAAGATCGACTCGATCAAGCAGTTCACGTACAACAAGATCACGCAGCAGAACCGCAACCGCCTGCTGTGGCTCGATCCGACCGTCGACGGCATGAAGACCGGCCACACCGATTCGTCGGGCTACAGCATGATCTCGTCGGCGCGCCGGCCGAACGGCAGCACGGGCGAACGTCGCCTGGTCGCCGTCGTGCTGGGCACCAGCTCAACCGAAGTGCGCACGCAAGAAAGCCAGAAGCTGCTGAACTGGGGCTTCCAGAACTTCGACACCGTCAAGCTGTACTCGAAAGGCCAGGCGATCCAGACCCCGCAGATCTGGAAGGGTTCGCAGCCGACCGTGAAGATCGGCTTCACGCGCGATATTCTGGTGACCGTGCCGAAGGGCGTCGCAGGTAAACTCAAGCCGGTGCTGGAGCGCCGCGATCCGCTGGTCGCGCCGCTGGCGCGCAATGGCGCGGTCGGCACGCTCAAGATGACGGTCGACGGCAAGCCGCTGCTGGTGCTGCCGGTGGTCGCGCTGGAAGAAGTCCAGGAAGCGAGCATCTTTGGCCGCGCCTGGGATTCGATGCGTCTCTGGATGCAGTAATCCTGTCATCAATGTCTGAAAAGCCCGCCCGCGCATCTGCGCCGGCGGGCTTTTTTCATGGGAGCCAGGCAAGGGGTTGGCGGTGGCAGGGCTATAATCGTGTAATCCTGTCATGACGAAAGAAACACGATGTCGCCTGCCCTGCCTGCCGATCTGCGCTGCCCCCGCACCCTCACGCGCGAAGGCGGCCCGACGCTCTCGCGCATCGTCGCCGGCATGTGGCGCATGACCGACTGGGCGATGCCGGTCGCGGCGCGCGTCGAGTTCATCGAACAATGCATCGCGCTGGGCGTGACCTCGTTCGACCATGCCGATATCTATGGCGACTACGGTGTCGAGATGCTGTTCGGCGAGGCGCTGCGCGCCCAGCCGTCGCTGCGCGCCCGCATCGAACTGGTGAGCAAGTGCGGCATCCGGCTCATGTCGGCCAAACATCCCGGGCACACGATCCAGCACTACGACACCGATGCGGCGCACATCATCGCATCGGCCGAAGAATCGCTGCGCCGCCTGCACACCGATCACCTCGACCTGCTGCTGATCCATCGGCCCGACCCGCTGATGAACTTCGACGAGATTGCCGAAGCGTTTACGCGGTTGCAGGCAGCCGGCAAGGTGCGGCACGTGGGCGTGTCGAATTTCACGCGCCACCAGTTCGAGTCGCTCAATCGCCGCGTGGCGCTGAGCACCAACCAGGTCGAGTTCTCGCCGCTCGTGACCACGCCACTGTTCGACGAAACCTTCGACGGCCTGCAAGACCTGGGCATCGCGCCGATGGTCTGGTCGCCGCTCGGTGGCGGGCGCCTGTTCGACCCGGCCAACGAGCGCGCCGCCGTGCTGCGCCAGACGATCCAGCATATTGCCGAGCGTTTGAACCAGCCGTTTGCCAGCGTGGTGTTCGCGTGGATCATGCGCCTGCCAAGCCGCCCGATTCCTCTGACCGGCACCGGCCGCATCGCGGCGATTGCCGACGCGGTGGCCGGCACCACGATTGAACTTACGCGCGAGGACTGGTTCCAGATCCTGCGCGCCGCGCGCGGCCACGAGGTCGCCTGATGCTCGAGGCCCACGTCAAGATCGTCGAAGGCAAGGCGCTGACGGCGCCGCAAAAGAAGGATCTGCTGAACCGGCTGGCGCGGATCGAGGGCCAACTGCGCGGCGTGCAGAAACTGATCGCGCTGGCCGACACGCCACTGGACTGCGACGCAGTGGCGCAGCAGATGGCGGCAGCGCGCAAGGCGCTCGACCGCTCGTTCGTGCAGTTGCTGACCGCATCGATCGTGACCCAGACCAGCGGCGCGGCCGACCTGCCCGAGGCCCGCGAACGGGCCGCACACCTGGCGGCGATGCTCGACAAGTTCGCCTGAACGAAAAAACGGCCCTTGTCAGGGCCGCCGGTTCATTCTTCGTCGTAGACTTTCGGCTGCGCCACCCCGCGCCAGCCCATCTTCCAGCCGATATTGAGCAGCAAGGTCAGGCTGATGTATACCAGGAAGAACAGCACGAAGAAGCGCGTCTGCAGCACGGCCAGCAAGGCCGCGCAGACGGCGACGATGATGATCATCAGCTTGCCGCTCGGGTGCTTGGAGCTGGGGAAGCGGATGGTCGAGACCATCAGCGCGCCAACCACCACCATCAGGCCAGCCACCATGAATGCCTGGGCCATCTGGGTGACCGGGTCGGGCCAGGCCACGACCACGGCCGACACGCAGGCCGCGCCGGCGGTGATCGGCATGCCGACGAAGTAGCGCGGGTCAGTGCGGCCCTGGCTGATATTGAAGCGCGCCAGGCGCAGCGCGCCGCAGGTGACGAACACGAAGCAGGCCAGGCCGCCCATGCGCACCAGCGTCGGATGCACATCGGTCAGTTGCGTGAAGCCGTAGCAGTACAGCAGCAGGCCCGGGGCACAGCCAAAGTTCATCACGTCGGCGATCGAGTCGAGCTGCATGCCGAAGCTGGACTGGGTATTGGTAGCGCGTGCCACGAAGCCATCGAGCGCATCGAACACGCCGGCCAGCACCAGCAGGATGGCGGCCAGGCGGAAGTCGCCCGGGTCGCCCACGCGCGCATTGTCGACCGAGATCACGATACTGGCGAAGCCGCAGGCAATCGACAGCAACGTGACGGAACTCGGCAGGGCGAACTTGGCGCGTGCGAGGCGTTGTTGGTTAATAGGCTTCAATGGACGACTCGACAAGATAAATGATGGCTTATTCTACAGCCTGCAAAACAAGGTGGTTGCGCGTTGACGTCACCACCCGCCATGACGTCAAAATTTGCCCTAGAATATCGAATTGAGCCCGTATTGACAGGAGTTGTAAAATGAGCTATGCGCTCCGTTGGCAGCTGATGGTCCCAGCCCTGGCCGCCGCCCTGGGCTTGGCTGGCTGCGGCAGCAGCGATAGCGACAGCCTGTCCGGCCAGGTCACTGGCGGCACCGCCGTCAATCCCGATTCGTCCGTGGCCCCCGACCCCACCGGTGCCACAGCGCCCACGCAAACCGGCAATATCGCCGTCGACGGGCGCAACTGGATCAACTACCGGCGCAGCCAGATCAAGGTGCCACAGGTACCCGAGAACGCGCAGATCAACAACGCCGCGCTCGGGCATTCCGAGTACCTGCGCGTCAATAACCTCATGAGCCACGACCAGGTCGCCGGGCGCCAGGGCTTTACCGGCGCCGACCTGGGCGCGCGCCTGAACGCGGCCGGCTACACGTTGCGCGCCGATCGTGGCTATGCCTACGGCGAAGTCATCGCGGGCAGCCGCAACGGCTCCGGCTTCTACATGGCCGAAGAACTGATCACCGCGATCTACCACCGCTTCGTGATCTTCGAGCCGATGTTCCGCGAAATCGGCACCGGCGCAGCCATCGCCAGCAGCGGCTACCGCTACTTCACGGCCGATTTCGCCAGCCGCGACGGCTACGGCCCCGGCATCGCACGCGGCACGCTCGTTACCTGGCCGTTCAATGGACAGACCCAGGTCGTGCCGAACTTCTTCAGCAATACCGAGCAGCCCGACCCAGTCCCCGACGCCAACGAAGTGGGCTATCCGATCAGCGTGCACACCAACCTCGATACCAACGTCACGGTCACCAGCTTTAGCGTACGCCCGCGCGGCGGCAGCGACCTGACCGTGCTGCGCATCGCGCCGCTGTCCGACAACAAGCCTGCTGCCGCCATCATCCCGCTGCAGCCGCTGCGCGAGGCCACCATCTACGACGTCAGCTTCGCTGGCACGGTCAATGGTGCGGCCGTCACGCGCACCTGGTCGTTCACTACACGGTGACGGGCGCCCCGAGCGGCGATGCCGCAGCTGTCATCAACCTGGAAACCGCCCTGGACCGGGTCATGGGCGACCGTGCGATGTTCCTGCGCCTGCTGGCGCGCTTTGCCGGCGACTACCGCGACCTGATCGCACGCCTGCAAGCGGCCATCGATGCCGGCGACGCCGTGCTGGCGCAGCGCATCGCCCACACGCTCAAGGGCGCGGCCGGCATGATGGAGGCACTCCCGCTGCGCTACCTGGCGCTCGACGTCGAACTGGCGCTCAAGAAGGACGGCGCGGCGCCGGCTGCGCTGATCGACGCGCTGGACGTTGCGCTGACACGGGTGCTGATGGAAGTGGATGCGCTGCTGGTGGCGCCGGATGCTGCGGCTTTGCCGGTGGTGTCGTCAACGGCATCGCCCGCGCTATCGGTCGATGCGCGCGACCTGACGCGGCTGCGCGCGATGCTCGACATCGGCGATGGCCGCGCGCCCGAGCTGGTGGCGCTGCTGCGGCCACGCCTGCTGGTCACGCTGGGCGCCGACCGCATGGCGGCGCTGGAGAAGTCCATCGAGCGTTTCGATTTCGAGCATGCGTTGCTGCTGCTGGCGCAGGCAGGCGCCGCAGCGCCGCCAGACCTCAACGCGTAAATTCGGCTTCTTCGTCGAAGGCGTCGGCGCAGGGCTTGCCACAGAACCGCCGCACGCTGTCGAGCGGCTTTTCGCAATACCAGCACGAGCCCTTGGCGGGCAGGTTGGCGCGGGTAGGCGCGGCGCTCACGGCAGCGGCAACCGAGACGGGCGGCGCCTGAAGCGGCCTGCTACCGGTCGGAAAACTTTCATAAGTCGTTTCCAAGATCCACCCCCTGATACGGCAACCTGAAGTCAGAGAAAGATTACTTCAGTGGAACTCCATGCCCATGAGAAAGCGCAAGCGGGAGCCCAACTGGCGAACCCATCACTGCGGTTCTTTGCGTATCAGTGTGCTCCCAATGCAATGTGGGTGCAATCCCTGACCTGCCATGCCGATGCAATTTGACGTAACTGCAACATGCGGATCGGGTTGCGTTACTTCGCCGGTTCGAGCGTGACGACAAGGCCCGTGCGGGTGGTCTGGATGCGCGTCGGAACGAACTGCACGCCGGCATAACGCAAGTCGCTCTGGTCGAACGCATACACCGGCATGTCGCGCGCGACAGTGTCGATCAGCGTATTGGCCACGCGCGCCAGCCGGCGCTCGGCCTCGGGATTGCCAAGCTGCAGACGGTCGACGCGCGGCTCGGCCATCATGACGGCGGCGCGCCCCGGATCGATGTACAGGCGGCCCGAGAACGCAACGTTGCCGGCCCAGGCGCGCGCAAATGGTGGCGCAACCGACGCATCGACGGCAAGCGCGACCCGGTCTTGGTCCGGCACCAGCGACAATTGCGGACGCGTGAGCTGGACGTCAAAAATGTCGAGCAGGCGTTCGTTGATCGGGAAGCGCTTGTCGAGGCTGGATTGCAGCTTGTGCAGCGGCAGCTCGACCTGGCGCGGGCCGAGGACGCTGGCGCAGGATGAGAGTAAGCAGGCGCCAACGAATGCGGCAGTCAGGCGCAGCGCCGTGCGGCGCGCGGGATGAAGCTTGGAAGAGGTAATGTGCTGGTCCATGTTCCAAGCCTAGCATGCCGGGCCGCGGCGCACGCGATGCTTACTTTCCGATACAGAATCGCCCGAAAATCACCCCCAGCAAATCATCCGGCGTGAACTGCCCGGTGATGCTGGACAGCTGATCCTGCGCCAGCCGCAGCTCTTCGGCAAACAGGTCCAGCGACTGGTCATCCTGCATTGCATGCTGGCGTGCCAGTTCCAGGTGCTCGCTTGCCGCGCGCAGTGCAATCAAATGCCGCTCGCGCGCCAGGAACAGCGACTCGCCCGTCTGCTGCCAGCCGGCGATGCGCAGCAGTTCGGCGCGCAGCAGGTCGATGCCGAGCTTTTCGTGCGCCGACAGATACAGGTGCACGGCGTCCGTGCTTTCATCTTTTGACGGCTTGTGGCCCGACAGGTCGATCTTGTTCCAGATGCGCACCACCGGCACATTGGCCGGGAAGGCCGCGACGATGGCTTCGTCGGCCGCGCTCGGGCCAAGGTTCGCGTCCAGCAGATGCAGGATCACGTCGGCCTTGCCCACTTCGCCCCAGGTGCGCTCGATGCCGATGCGCTCGACCACGTCGATCTCGTCACTGATCGCGCGGATGCCGGCGGTGTCGATGATGTTCAGCGGGATGCCCTCGATCTGGATCGTCTCGCTGACCTTGTCGCGCGTGGTGCCGGCAATCGGCGTGACGATCGCGACGTCGGCGCCGGCCAGTGCGTTCAGCAGTGACGACTTGCCCACGTTCGGCTGCCCGACCAGCACCACATTCAACCCTTCGCGCAGCAGCGCGCCTTGCGCCGCCTGACGGAACACGTGTTCCAGCGCCGTGATGATCCCGGCCAGCTGGCCGCGCGCGTTCGATTTTTCGAGGAAGTCGATTTCTTCTTCCGGGAAGTCGAGCGTGGCCTCGACCAGCATGCGCAGATTGGTCGTCTGATCCACCAGCGTGTGCACCACCTGCGAAAACGCGCCCGACAGCGACTGCGACGCCGACTTGGCGGCAGCTTCAGTGGAAGCGTCGATCAGGTCGGCCACCGCCTCGGCCTGGGCCAGGTCGAGCTTGTCGTTGAGGAACGCGCGGCGCGTGAATTCGCCCGGTTCTGCCAGGCGCAAATCCATGCTGCTGCCCGCCTCGAGCACGCGTCCCAGCAGCATCTGCAGCACGATCGGGCCGCCGTGACCCTGCAGCTCCAGCACGTCTTCGCCGGTGTACGAGTGCGGTCCCGGGAAGTACAGGGCCAGGCCTTCGTCGATGATGTCGCCGTTGGCGGCCTTGAACGGAATATAGGTTGCGTGGCGCGGCGCGAGCGTCGCACCGGGGAACAGCGCGGCGATCAGCGCGCCCAGTTCCTTGCCGGAGGCGCGCACGACGCCAATGCCGCCGCGGCCAGGGGCAGTGGCGATGGCGGCGATGGGTGAGGTATCGAGTTTCATGGGGCGATTGTAAGGGATGCGCGCGGCCGGGCCTATCGGCGGACCGCGAAAAACAAAAAAGCCCGCGCACAAGGCGCGGGCTTTTCTCGATGACGCCGGCAGCTTACTTCGCGGCGGCCGTCTCGAACTTGCGCGTGATGACCCACTGCTGCGCGATCGACAGGATGTTGTTGACCACCCAGTACAGCACGAGGCCGGACGGGAAGAAGAAGAACACCACCGAGAACGCGATCGGCATGAACAGCATCATCTTGGCCTGCACCGGATCGGTCGGCTGCGGATTGAGCTTGGTCGTGATGAACATCGACACCGCGTAGATGACCGGCAGGATGTAGAACGGGTCAGGCTGCGTCAGATCCTGGATCCAGCCGATCCATGGCGCGCCGCGCATCTCGACCGACGCCTGCAGCACCCAGTACAGGGCGAAGAACACCGGCATCTGCACCAGGATCGGCAGGCAGCCGCCCAGCGGATTGATTTTCTCGGTCTTGTACAGCTCCATCGTGGCTTGCTGCATCTTGACCGGATCGCTCTTGAAGCGTTCGCGGATCGCCTGCATTTTTGGCGTGACCACACGCATCTTGGCCATGCTGCGATAACCTGCCGCCGACAGCGGGAAGAACGCCAGCTTGATCAGGATGGTCAGGGCGACGATGGTCCAGCCCCAGTTGCCCAGCATCGCGTGCAGCTGCGTCATGACCCAGAAGATCGGCTTGGCGATCACGGTCAGCATGCCGTAGTCCTTCACCAGCTCCAGGCCCGGGGTGATGGTTTCCAGCGTGCGCTCGTCCTGCGGCCCCGAATACAGGCGCGAATCGACTGACACGGTGGCGCCAGGCGCCACGGTGCCCATCGACTGCACGGTACCGATCGCATACAGGTTGGTGGCGATCTTCTTGGTGAAGATGTCGCGCGGCGCCCGGTCGGCCGGAATGAAGGCCGAGACGAAGAAGTGCTGCGAGATCGCGACCCAGCCGTTGTCGGCTTTCAGCGCGTGATCCGCACTGCCCTTTTCGATCTGCTCGAAGGTCAGCTTCTGGTACTTGTCGGTGCTCGTGTACAGCGTCGGGCCGGTGTAGCTTGGCATGAACCACGAATCGGTGGCCGGCTTGGTGCCGTCATGCTGCAGCTGCAGGTACAGCGATGGCTGGACCGGCGCGGTGCCGATATTGGTCACGTCGTGACGCACGCCGATCAGGTAGTCGCCCTTGCGGAACGTCAGTGTCTTGGTCAGGCGCACGCCGGCCTGCTCTGCATCCATCACGACCTGCACCTGGCCATTCGCGCCCAGCGTACGCACGCCAGGACGCACGGTGAACGGCGTGGTGTGGTTCGGCAGCACGCCGGTGGCGGTGGTGCCGATCAGGCCAGTCTGGCCCAGATACACGTTCGGACCGTTCACGCTGAACAGGACCTGGTTCTTGGTCTTGTCGAAGTGATCGCGGTACTTCAGCATCTCGAGGCGCTTGATCACGCCGCCGACCGGGTCGATGTCGACCTTGACGACGTCGGTGGTGACGGTGACGAGCGGGCTCGCCACGGCCGCCACTGGCGCGCCGCCAGGAACAGCAGCTGCACCTGGCGTGGCCGGCACACCGGGCACGGCATTGCTGCCCGCTTGCGGTGCAGCCGGCACATCGGATGGCTTTTGCTGGGCAACCTGCGCCGGACGCGCCGGTGAGAACATCGACTGTTTGCCGTTAGCCACCATCCAATTGTTCCAAAGAACAATCAGGGAAATGGCGAACACGATCCACAGGACAGTACGTTTATTGAATTCCATTGGAGTCTTCAGGAGTGGTTGCAACCGCAAGCGGCTGAATGGGATTCCTTGGTGCCTGCAGGCGGCACCGGGTCGAGGCCGCCCGCATGCCACGGATGGCAGCGGCCCACGCGGCGCGCGGCCAGCCATGAGCCGCGTGCAGCGCCGTGGACGCGCAACGCTTCGATCGCATAATTGGAACAACTGGGATAGAAACGGCAGCGCGGCCCGAGCATCGGCGAGATCAGCAGTTGATAACCGCGCAAGATCCCGACAAACAGCGAGACGAGCAGCGTTTTCATGCCGCGTCCACCGGCGCCGGGCGCCGCAGCTGCGGCGCGAACAGGCGCGTCAGTTCCACCTTCAATGCGGCCTTCAGGGCCCGGTTCGTGGCCGGGCCATCCTTGCCGTTGACCGGCCGCGACAAGCGGACGATGCAATCGACAGGCGGCAGGCCGGTGGTGCGGAACAGTTCGCGCGTGATGCGCTTGATCGTGTTGCGCGTGACCGCGCGCGGCGCAAAGCGCTTGGCCGCAACGACGCCCAGCCGCGCATGCGGCAGTGCGTTCGGTCGCGTATAGAGCACGAAATGCGCCGTTTTTTGCGCTGGCCGCAAACGAAAAACGGATGAAAATTCATCCGTTTTAACGATGCGCCGAACGCGCGCGAAGTCGTGCGAACCTTCGCCTGTCATCACTGACCGCAACGTGCGGTGTGTGACTTAGACAGCCAGACGCTTGCGGCCTTTGGCGCGGCGAGCGTTCAGGACTTGACGGCCACCACGGGTAGCCATACGTGCGCGGAAGCCGTGCGTGCGCTTGCGACGGACGACGGAAGGTTGGTAAGTACGTTTCATGGTGGTCTCGCTTAAAGCAAAATAAGATGCAAAATCGGGTCTGACTTGAGTCAGATTCGGCGCCGATGACAATTTCGCAGATTAAGCTCGCGTCATGCCACAGGTCTCTCTTCGCCCGACTACCAGCCGCTGAAATTATCAGCCTGACACGGTGCACGGACGGGGAACCCTGAATTAGACTCTAATTCGCGCATCAGTGTCAAGGTTGATGTTGTTTCGCAGGCCGCCTCCACCGCCCTTCCCGGCCCGCCTGCCGGGCACCCCGACAGGCCGTTTCGGTGGAAAATATGTGTAGCGCCTGTGGATAACTTTGTCCGGTGCGGGTAAAATAGCGTGTTACGTATCAACAAGCGAAGTAATGGAAAATTTTTGGCAGACCTGTTCCGCGCAGCTAGAGCTCGAGCTCACGCCACAGCAATATAGCGCGTGGATCAAACCGCTGGTCGCCCTCGACTACGAAGACGGCAAGCTGCGCGTGGCCGCACCGAATCGCTTCAAGCTCGACTGGGTCAAGACACAGTTTGCCACCCGCATCACGGAGTTGGCAGCCCAGTACTGGGAAGCGCCGGTCGAGGTGCAGTTTGTGCTCGACCCCAAAACGCACCCATCGCGCAACACGGTCAGCGCCGGTGCGTCCGGTTCGACCGCAACCGTCGACTTCAACGCCCCGCGCCCGGCGCCCGGCGCTGAGCACCCGAGCCCGAACAGCGGCAACGGCCCGAGCCACAACCAGAACCTGAACATCGCCAACTCGCCGAAACGCGAGCAAAGCCGCATCAACACCGAGCTGACCTTCGACAGCTTCGTGACCGGTAAGGCCAACCAACTGGCGCGCGCCGCCGCGATCCAGGTGGCGAACAACCCGGGCGTGTCGTACAACCCGCTGTTCTTCTACGGCGGCGTGGGCCTGGGTAAGACTCACCTGATCCATGCGATCGGCAACCAGGTCATGGCCGACCAGCCGAACGCGCGCATCCGCTACATCCACGCCGAGCAGTACGTGCGCGACGTCGTCACCGCCTATCAACGCAAGGGCTTCGACGATTTCAAGCACTACTATCACTCGCTCGACATGCTGCTGATCGATGATATTCAGTTCTTCGGCGGCAAAAGCCGCACGCAGGAAGAGTTCTTCTATGCATTCGAGGCGCTGATCGCCGCGAAGAAACAGATCATCATCACGTCGGATACCTATCCGAAAGAGATCACGGGCATGGATGACCGCCTGATCTCGCGTTTCGATTCCGGCCTGACGGTGGCGATCGAGCCGCCGGAGCTGGAAATGCGCGTCGCGATTCTGCTGAAAAAAGCGCAATCCGAAGACGTGACGCTGTCGGACGACGTCGCCTTCTTCGTGGCAAAACACCTGCGCTCGAACGTGCGCGAACTCGAAGGTGCACTGCGCAAGATCCTGGCGTACTCGCGCTTCCACGGCAAGGACATCACGATCGACGTCGTCAAAGAAGCGCTGAAGGATCTGCTGTCGGTGCAGAACCGCCAGATCTCGGTGGAAAACATCCAGAAGACGGTGGCGGATTTCTTCAATATCAAGGTCGCGGACATGTACTCGAAGCGCCGGCCGGCCAACATCGCCCGCCCGCGCCAGATCGCCATGTACCTGGCCAAGGAACTGACGCAAAAGAGCTTGCCGGAAATCGGCGAACTGTTCGGCGGACGCGACCACACGACTGTGTTGCACGCGGTGCGCAAGATCGCGGGCGACCGCCAGAAGAATCCCGAATGCAATCACGAGTTGCACGTGCTGGAACAGACCCTGAAAGGGTAATCCGGCAGCAGCCGGGCAGACGCCTTGTGTTTGCCGCAGGCAATGGCACAATATCGTTTTAGTAATAATTAACCAATCAAACGTACTGAGGATAAAATGCAACTGGTCAAATCCACCCGAGATACGCTTCTCCGGCCACTGCAGATCGTGAGTGGTATTGTCGAGCGTCGGCACACTATGCCGATTCTGGCCAATATCCTCATTCGCAAAGATGGCCAGAACGTGTCGTTCCTGTCGACCGACACCGAAGTACAGATCACCACGCACGCCAATATCGGCGCTGGCGACGAAGTTGCCGGCACGACGGTCGCCGCGCGCAAGCTGCTCGACATCCTGCGCGCGCTGCCGGAATCGGGCGACGTCACGATGACGCTGCAAAACAAACGCCTGGCCGTGCAGAGCGGCAAGTCGCGCTTCGCGCTGCAGACGCTCGCGGCCGAAGAGTTCCCGACCGTCTCGATCGCCGACACCTACAACGCATCGGTCACGCTGCCGCAAAAGACACTCAAGCACCTGTTCAACATGGTGTACTTCTCGATGGCGCAGCAGGACATCCGCTACTACCTGAACGGTCTGCTGCTGGTGCTCGACGGCAGCAACATCATTGCCGTGGCGACTGACGGTCACCGCCTGGCCTTCTGCTCGGTGGAAACCGAACAGCAGTTCGAGCGTCAGGAAGTGATCATCCCGCGCAAGACCATCATCGAACTGCAGCGCCTGCTGGAAGAAAGCGATGAAACGGTCCGCCTGGACATCGCCGCGTCGCAAGTGAAACTGACCTTCGCCGACATCGAGCTGGTCTCGAAACTGGTTGAAGGCAAGTTCCCTGACTACACGCGCGTGATTCCAAAAGGTTACAAGAACGACTTCACGATCAGCCGCGATGAACTGCTGCGCTCGCTGCAGCGTGCCGCGATCATGACCAGTGACAAGTTCAAGGGCGTGCGCTGCATCATCGAGCCGGGCGTCATGAAGATCAGCTCGACCAATGCCGACCAGGAAGAAGCAGTCGAAGAACTCGAGATCGACTACGGTGGCGATTCGATCGACATCGGCTTTAACGTGACTTACCTGCTCGACGTGCTCAACAACCTGAAGTGCGACCAGGTCAACATCGCCCTGGGCGACTCGAACTCGTCGGCGCTGATCTCGATTCCCGAGGTCGGCGACTTCAAGTATGTCGTCATGCCGATGCGTATTTGATGCCTCGAACGGGCCGCTCCGGCGGCCCGGATGCAGCGTACCGCACGCTTCGCGTGCCGGTCTGAAATACTCAGTTTTAAAGAAAGTAGTCCATGTCCGAGAATACCCCAGCAGAAAATATCCCCGCCATCCCGGTGGATGATTATGGCGCCTCCTCGATCCAGATCCTGGAAGGCCTGGAAGCGGTGCGCAAGCGCCCGGGCATGTACATTGGCGACACGTCCGACGGCACCGGCCTGCACCACCTGGTCTTCGAAGTGCTGGACAACTCGATCGACGAATCGCTGGCCGGCCACTGCACCGAAATCCACGTCACGATCCACTCGGACAATTCGATCTCGATCACCGACAACGGCCGCGGCATCCCGGTCGGCCTGAAAATGGACGACAAGCACGAGCCGAAACGCTCGGCAGCCGAGATCGTCCTGACCGAATTGCACGCTGGCGGCAAGTTCGACCAGAACTCGTACAAAGTTTCCGGCGGCCTGCACGGCGTGGGTGTGTCGTGCGTGAATGCACTGTCAAAACTGCTGCGCGTGACGATCCGCCGCGACGGCAAAGTGCACCAGATGGAATTCGTGCGCGGCGTGCCGCAAAACCGCGAACTGGCGATGGTCAACGGCATCGAAGTCTCGCCCATCAAGGTCATCGGCGAAACCGACAAGCGCGGCACCGACGTGCACTTCTGGGCCGACGAGACCATCTTCAACCACGTCGAGTTCCACTACGAAATCCTGTCCAAGCGCATCCGCGAACTGTCGTTCCTGAACAATGGCGTGAGCATCAAGCTGACCGACCAGCGCTCGGGCAAGGAAGAAATTTATGCATTCGAGGGCGGCACGCGCGGCTTCGTCGAATACATCAACAAGACCAAGAACGTGCTGCACCCGACCGTCTTCCAGGCGACCGGCGAGCGCATGTCGGACCAGAACACGAACATCTCGGTCGACGTCTCGATGCAGTGGAACGACGCCTTCAACGAACAGGTCCTGTGCTTCACGAACAACATCCCGCAGCGCGACGGCGGCAGCCACCTGACGGGCCTGCGCGCTGCCATGACGCGCGTGATCAACAAGTACATCGACGAGCACGAGTTCGCCAAGAAGGCCAAGGTCGAAATCTCTGGCGACGACATGCGCGAAGGCTTGACCTGCGTGCTGTCAGTGAAAGTGCCGGAACCAAAATTCTCGTCGCAGACCAAGGATAAACTGGTGTCGTCCGAAGTGCGCGGCCCGGTCGAAGAGATCGTCGCCAAAACCCTGACCGACTTCCTGGCCGAAAAGCCGAACGACGCCAAGATCATCTGCGGCAAGATCGTCGAAGCCGCCCGCGCCCGCGAAGCCGCGCGCAAGGCACGCGACCTGACGCGCCGCAAAGGCGTCATGGACGGCCTGGGCCTGTCGTCGAAACTGGCCGACTGCCAGGAACGCGACCCGGCGCTGGCCGAACTGTACATCGTCGAGGGTGACTCGGCAGGCGGCTCGGCCAAGCAAGGCCGCGACCGCAAGTTCCAGGCCATCCTGCCGCTGCGCGGCAAGGTGCTGAACGTGGAAAAGGCGCGCTTCGAAAAGATGCTGTCGTCGGAGCAGATCACGACCCTGATCGCCACGCTCGGTACCTCGATCGGCCCGGACGAATTCAA
This sequence comes from Oxalobacteraceae sp. CFBP 8761, assembly GCA_014841595.1. Classification (NCBI taxonomy): domain Bacteria; kingdom Pseudomonadati; phylum Pseudomonadota; class Betaproteobacteria; order Burkholderiales; family Oxalobacteraceae; species Oxalobacteraceae sp. CFBP 8761. The sequence goes on from JACYUE010000005.1 coordinate 26,853, forward strand.
CGTCGAAAAACTGCGCTACCACCGCATCATCATCATGACCGATGCGGACGTCGACGGCGCCCACATCCGTACCCTGCTGCTGACGCTGTTCTATCGCCAGATGCCGCAACTGGTCGAGCGCGGCCACATCTACATCGCACAACCGCCGCTGTACAAGGTCAAGGCCGGCCGCGACGAACGCTATCTGAAGGACGACATCGAAGAAGCCAGCTACATGATGACGTTCGCGCTCAATACCGCGTCGCTCATCCCGCGCGATGGCGCCGAGCCGATCAGCGGCGAAGCGCTGGGCGAACTGGCACGCCAGTACAACCTGGCCAACACCATCATGATGCGCCTGACGCGCGTGATCGACCGGGCCGCACTGACCGCGATCTTCAGCGGCGGCGTGGCACTGGACCTGACCACGCTCGACAACGCCGAAGCATCGGCGCAGGCGATGGAAAAATCGATCAACGACCCAGCCGTCAAGGTCAAGGTGCGCTCAGACGACCTGTCCGAGAAGCACGCACTGCGCATCGAACGCATCTACCACGGCAACGTGCAGGTGACGTCGATCGACGCCGACTTCGTGGCGGGCGCCGATTACGCGGTGCTGGCCAACTCGGCAGCAACGTTCCAGGGCCTGATGGGCGAAGGCGCGATCGTGCGCCGCGGCGAAGGCGAGCGCATGAAGGAATTCGCCGTGCGCGACTTCCACGCAGCGATGCTGTGGCTGCGTGAAGAAGCCGAACGCGGCGTGTCGAAGCAGCGTTACAAAGGTCTGGGCGAGATGAACCCGTCGCAGCTGTGGGAAACCACGATGGATCCGACTGTGCGTCGTCTGCTGAAGGTGCAGATCGATGATGCAATCGCGGCGGATCAGATCTTTACGACGTTGATGGGGGATGACGTGGAGCCACGTCGGAACTTTATTGAGGCGAATGCGTTGAGGGCTGGCAATATTGACGTTTAAGATGTTTGTGTAGGATCTCAAAATTCATGAAATAAATCTCATAATTTGAAATGGCGGCGGCCCTAGAAAAAGGGCCGCTTTTTATTTTAAGATCCCTCGCCATTTAACGAATTTTATTTAATTATCTTTGGGAAATTTGGAATTTAAATTTACTCTCACCTCTCGCCTGTTCGTCTGCTCCAGGGGGCTGCCTGTTCGCAACTTCCACACATCCAAAAGGCAGGAACCGATTAATGACAACAAAAGAACACCAGATCGAACGGAACTTCATCGATAAACTCGGCGAGCTGAAATATGCCACCCGTCCAGACATCCGTGACCGGGCTACGCTCGAAGCCAACTTCCGTGATAAGTTCCAGCAGCTCAACCGTGTAAAGCTTACAGATGAGGAATTCGCGCGCCTACTCGAAGAGATTGTCACGCCCGACGTCTTCACCGCCGCTCAAACCCTGCGCACCCGTAACAGTTTCATTCGTGAAGACGGCACGCCACTAAATTACACACTAGTTAACATCGACGACTGGTGCAAAAACAGCTTTGAGGTAATTAATCAACTGCGCATCAGCAGCGACTACAGCCACCACCGTTTCGACGTCATCTTGCTTATCAATGGCGTGCCGGTGGTGCAAATCGAGCTAAAGACACTTGGCATCAATCCGCGCCGTGCCATCGAGCAGATCGTCGAATACAAGAACGACCCGGGCAATGGCTTCACGCGCACGCTGCTGTGCTTCATACAAGTGTTCATTGTTAGTAACCGCAATTCCACTTACTACTTCGCCAATAATAACGCGCGGCACTTTAGCTTCAACGCCGACGAGCGCTTCCTGCCCATCTATCAGTTTGCGGCACCGGACAATACGAAGATAAATGGGCTTGATGAATTTGCCGAATCATTTTTACCAAAGTGCACGCTGGGCCAGATAATCAGCCGCTATATGGTGCTTGTGGCCAGCGAGCAGAAGCTTCTCATGATGCGGCCTTATCAGATTTATGCCGTCAAGAACATCGTCAAATGCATTGAAGAACACAGCGGCAACGGCTTTATCTGGCACACCACAGGCAGTGGCAAGACACTGACGAGCTTCAAAGCCTCGACACTGTTGAAGGCCAACCCGGTCATCGAGAAATGCCTGTTCGTGGTCGACCGTAAAGACCTCGACCGCCAGACTCGCGAGGAATTCAACCGCTTCCAGGAAGGCTGCGTAGAGAGCAACACCAATACCGCCGAACTTGTTCGTCGCTTGCGTTCTGACGATGCTGCCGACAAGGTCATCGTCTGCACCATCCAGAAGCTGGGAATCGCGCTGAACGAGAACAGCAAGCGTAACAAGAGCCGTGAAAAGCGTGGCCTTGCCACCTATGCCAATCAGCTCGAAGCCTTGCGTGATAAGCGGGTCGTTTTCATCTTCGACGAATGCCATCGCTCGCAGTTCGGCGAGAACCACCAGACCATCAAGGAGTTCTTCCCCAAGGCCCAGCTCTTCGGCTTTACCGGCACACCCATCTTTCCGGAGAACGCGAGTTTTAAGCAGATCACGGGTGAAGAACAGACGATGAAGACCACAGAAGATCTCTTCCAGCAGTCCTTACACGAATACACCATTACCCATGCGATTGAAGACCGCAATGTCTTGAAGTTTCACGTCGACTACTTCATGCCAGACGGCAAGAACTCACTTAAACAAGGCGAGAAGATTGCTAAGCGCGCCATCATCGAAGCTATTCTTGCCAAACACAACGCTGCAACGGGCGAGCGCAAGTTCAACGCCATCTTCGCCACAGCGTCAATCAATGAGGCGATCGAATATCACCGCTTGTTTAAAGAGATACAAGCTGAGAAGCTGCGGGCAGATTCTGGTTTCCTGCCGCTCAACATCGCCGCTGTATTCTCACCGCCAGGCGACGTTAGTGCCGACGTGCGCCAGCTCCAGGAAGACCTGCCCAACGAGTTGGCGGATAACCAACAAGAGCCGGACGCCAAGAAGATAGCGCTGGCTGACATCATCGCCTGCTACAACGTGCGCTTCGGCACCAATCATCGCATTGAAGAGTTTGACCTCTACTACCAGGACGTGCAACAACGTATCAAAGACCAACAGTGGCCGGACGAAGACCTGCGCAAGGGCAATCCCGGCATCGAACAGCACAAGATCGACATCACCATCGTCGTTGATATGCTGCTCACCGGCTTCGACAGCAAGTACCTCAACACCCTCTACGTCGACAAAAATCTAAAGCAGCATGGCCTCATCCAAGCCTTCAGCCGCACCAACCGCGTGCTGAACGACACCAAGCCCTACGGCCACATCCTGGATTTCCGTGGTCAGCAGGATGCGGTAGACGCGGCCATAGCCCTTTTCTCCGGCGCGAAGGCAGACAAAGCTCGCGAAATCTGGCTGGTCGACAAGGCGCCTATTGTTATCGACAAGCTCAAGGAAGCGAAGCATGCCTTGCAGGACTTCATGCAATCACAAGGCCTTGCCGGAAAACCAGAAGACGTCGCAAAACTAATGGGCAACGAAGCACGTGTCGAATTCGTGCGGCAGTTCAAGGAAGTACAGAAACTGCAAACCCAGCTCGACCAGTACACAGACCTCACGTCCGAGCAGGCAGAGGCCATCCAAACCATCTTACCCGGCGACGAACTTAACGCCTTCCGCAGTCAGTACCTGGAAACCGCAAAGCGCCTACGCGATGAACGCGCGAGCCCTGGTAACCGATCCGTTGGCGATAAGCTCGAAGCGATGGAGCTGCTCGATTTCGAGTTCGTTCTGTTCGCGTCCGCGACGATTGATTACGACTACATCATGAAGCTCATTGCCGACTTCTCTACCAAGAAGCCCGGCAAGGCGAGGATGAGTCGCGAACAACTGGTCGGCCTGATCGGAGTCGATGCCAAGTTCCTCGATGAGCGCGAGGACATCACCGAATACGTGATGAGCCTCAAGGCGGGTGAGGGCCTGGACGAGCGCGCTATCCGTACGGGCTACGAAGAATTCAAGGCGGTGAAAGCCGCCCGCGAGCTGGCAGAGTTGGCAACCAAACATGGCGTGCCCACGGCAGACCTGCAAGGCTTTGTGGATGCGGTGCTGGAGCGCCGTATCTTCGATGGCGAGCAACTAACCGAACTCCTCGCCCCGTTGGAGCTGGGATGGAAGGCGCGCACACAGAAAGAGCTGGCCCTAATGGACGATCTGGTGCTGCTGTTAAAGCGGCGCGCTGGCGACCGCGATATTTCGGGCCTTCAGGCTTACGAGGATTGAATGATGATGAAGGACTTTAAGACCGGGCTGGTGCCTCAGCTTCGCTTTCCGGAGTTTAGAGATGCGCAAGCATGGGAAAAAACCACAATTGGCGAGATCGGTAATTTCCATTACGGAAAAAGTGCCCCTAAATGGTCTTTAGCGGCAGATGCACCTACGCCTTGTGTTCGATACGGCGAGCTATATACCAAATTCGGAGCAGTTATTACGGAAACTGCGTCACGAACTAACATCGACCCAAGCAATCTTCGATTTAGCAAAGGCGGAGAAATTCTCGTTCCTCGCGTTGGAGAGAAACCCGAAGACTTCGGAAAGTGCTGTTCCTATTTGCCTTTAGCAAATGTTGCAATCGGTGAAATGATCAGCGTGTTTCAAACCAAAGAAATACCGCTTTTCTATACCTACTATTTTCGGCATTTGTACAAGCAGTTTGCAAAGGTTGTTGAGGGCCAGAATGTCAAGAACCTCTACTACGCTGAACTAGAGCCTCTTACTATTTTCCGCCCGTCGCGCGCCGAGCAACAGAAGATTGCTGACTGCCTGGGCTCGCTAGACGAGCTGATCACCGTACAGCGGCATAAAGTTGATGCCTTGAAGACTTACAAACGTGGCCTAATGCAGCAGCTTCTTCCCCACGAAGGCGAGACTGTTCCTCGCCTCCGCTTCCCCGAGTTCACTGGTCTCAGCTCTTGGCATTCCAAGAAGATCGGCAGCTTAATGAGTAAAGCCTCATTCGCTGTAAGTGTCGAACCGGAAAAAATGTATCGAGAGATCGGCATCCGGTCTCATGGAAAGGGCATCTTCCACAAAGTGCCTGTTCTCGGGAAAGTCATTGGTGAAAAACGGGTGTTCAAGGTGGTGCAAGACGCGCTAGTATTAAACATTGTTTTCGCTTGGGAGCAAGCCGTGGCGACGACTTCTGAAAAGGAAACCGAAATGATCGCGTCTCATCGATTTCCCATGTATGTGGCAAAACCGGGGAAATGCGATGTCGAATACATCAAAAATTTTTTCGTCACCAAAGAAGGCAAGCGCCTTTTGGGCATGGCCTCACCCGGCGGCGCGGGTAGAAACAAGACGTTGGGTCAGAAGGAATTTGAGAAACTGGAGGTAGTCTTGCCCGTCTCAGTCAACGAGCAGGTCCAAATTGCGAACTGTCTGTCGTCACTTGACACCAAGATAACCTTCGAGGCTGATCAACTCGAAGCTCTGAAGGCTCACAGAATGGGCATTATGCAGCAACTCTTCCCTGCACCTGAAGAGGGCGAAGCGTGAGTGGCATCCGTAAATTTACTAGTCTGCGCAGATTGGTTCATCGTTTACGCGACGACTTAAACAATCCAACGAAGCCCACGCAACTAATACTAGTCTATGCATATAACCGAACTGGCAAGACACGCCTTTCGATGGAGTTTAAGGACGCAGGGAAGCGGAAAAACGGCGGGAACTCAGATACACTTTACTTCAACGCTTTTACGGAAGATTTGTTTACCTGGGAAAATGATCTTGATGAAGATACGTCCCGTTACCTACAGCTAAACCCAGACTCCAACTTTTTCAATGGGCTAAAAGACCTTTCGTTGGATGAAACCATCGCCGGCTACCTCAACCGATATGCAGACTTTGATTTTGATATTGACTATGATTCGTGGAAAGTCTCCTTCCGCAAAGACACTGCGGAGAACATCAAAATATCGCGCGGTGAGCAGAATATTTTCATCTGGTGCCTGTTTATGGCCATCTGTGAGCGCATGCTTGATGGCCACGTCTCCTATCAATCAAAGAAATATCTCTATATAGACGACCCGATTTCTTCGCTCGACGACAACAGTGCTATTTCTGTCGCTTGTGACTTGGCAAAGCTCCTTCGTCGCGCCGCGAGTAGAAAAGCCCAAAACGGAGAGGCGAATCCTATAAAAATCGTTTTTTCGTCGCACCATGCACTTTTTTTTAACGTGATGTGTAATGAGATCGGCAGATCTAAAGAGGCTCAGCCTAAGGTAGCCCTTAAACGGTATTTTCTTCATCGTCCTAATGGCGACGGTGTTTATACCCTTCGAGCGACCGACGACACGCCTTTTTATCATCACGTTGCAACCCTTGCTGAGCTTCAACTGGCTTCAGATCCGGCTAAAGGTAAGTTGTATACCTATCACTTTAATGCATTGCGTAGCATTATGGAAAAAACCGCGTCCTTCTTTGGTCATTCAGACATTTCTTTTTGCCTAAAGAAAATCAATAACGAAGAAGACAGAGCCCTCTACAACCGCGTAATCAATCTACTCAGCCACGGTGCATATGCCATCTACGATCCTACGGAAATGGGTGACGATAATAAGGAGCTGTTCCGCCGTATTCTCAAAGACTTCATAAATGAGTTTAAATTCAATCTACCGGGCATTTTGTAAGCACCGTGATAATTGAGGGTGCTTATACTACTACCAATATCATGAGCAAACCAAGCCGCGAGGCAACTATCGAGGAATTCTCGATGGCAACCATAAGACGGTGACGAGCTCAAGGTACTAGAAAACACAACATCAAGAACCGACCAAAAATATGACCGAACAAGATCAGAAACAACTGGGTAAGACCCTCTGGAACATCGCTGACCAGCTACGCGGCTCGATGAATGCGGACGACTTCCGCGACTATATGCTCTCTTTCCTGTTCCTGCGCTACCTTTCTGACAACTACGAGCAGGCGGCTAAAAAGGAATTAGGAGCGGACTATCCGAAGCGGGAATCGGACGAGGGAAGTAGCGATAACAAGATTCCTTCACGCCCGCCGCTAGCCCATTGGTACGAAGAAAACGCCGTCGACGTTAAAGATTTCGAAAAACAGATGCGCCGCAAGGTGCATTACGTCATTGAGCCAGATTTTCTTTGGGGTAGCATCGTTCGCCTCGCTAAGAAGCAGGACGACCGGCTCCTCGATACGCTGCAAAAAGGCTTTAAGTACATCGAGGAGAAATCCTTTCAAAGCAACTTCCAGGGGTTATTCTCGGAGATCAACCTTGCTTCGGACAAGCTGGGTCGCCAATACTCGGAACGCAATGCCAAGCTGTGCTCGGTTATCTCTGAGCTAGCACGTGGCATGTCATTGTTTTCGAGTGACACTGACACATTAGGCGATGCTTACGAGTACCTGATTGGGCAATTCGCAGCAGGTTCGGGCAAAAAGGCCGGCGAGTTTTACACTCCGCAACAGATATCGAACATTCTCTCGACCATCGTCACGCTCGATAGTCAGGAGCCCAAGGAAGGGCCGCGTAAGAAACTGGAGAGCGTATTCGACCTCGCCTGCGGGTCCGGCTCACTTTTGCTGAACATACGTCATCGCATGAAAGATGCTGGCGGCAGCATTGGCAAGATTTATGGCCAAGAATACAACGTCACCACTTACAACCTAGCACGTATGAATATGCTGCTGCATGGAGTGAAAGACACTGAGTTCGAGATTTACCACGGCGACACGCTGACCAATGCATGGGATTTCCTGCGCGAAACGAATCCAGCGAAGAAGCCGCAGTTCGACGCAGTGGTAGCGAATCCACCGTTCAGCTATCGTTGGGATCCAACCGATACGATCAGCGAAGATATGCGCTTCAAGAACCATGGTGTGGCACCCAGGAGCGCCGCTGACTTTGCTTTTCTGCTGCACGGGCTGCACTACCTGAAAGAGGATGGCGTCATGGCAATCATTTTGCCGCACGGCGTATTGTTCCGTGGCGGTGCGGAAGAACGTATCCGCCGCAAGCTGCTGCAGGATGGACATATCGATACCGTGATCGGGTTACCTGCGAACTTATTCTACTCGACAGGTATCCCAGTTTGCATTCTTGTATTAAAAAAATGCAAGAAAGCAGATGACGTGCTCTTTATCAACGCGGCCGAGCACTTTGATAAAGGCAAACGCCAAAACCAACTTGCCGAAACGCATATTGCGCGTATTGTAGAGACTTATAAATACCGCAACGAAGAAACGCGTTACTCTCGACGTGTCCGCATGGATGAAATCGAGAAGAACGATTTTAACCTCAACATCTCCCGCTATGTCAGTATAGCGGAAGCGGAGGAGGGAGTAGACCTCGAAGCGGTGCATGACCAACTCGTAAGTCTCGATCAAAAGATCAAGACCGCCACCGATCATCACAATAAATTTCTTAGCGAACTTGGGCTACCACTGCTTCCATATGGAAACGGGGTCGAAATGTAAGACATAGGGTAATCCCCCCACAAAAAGAGCACGATCAGAAGTAGAATTTTCTACTTAAGAAACAGAAACCTCGGCGTGAAGACCTCCCGCTTTACCGACAGCCAGATCATCGCCATTCTCAAGCAAGCCGAAGCCGGCAGCCTTGTATCAGAGCTGTGCCGCGAGCAGGGCATCAGCAACGCTAAGTTCTACAAGTGGAGCTCCAAGTTCGGCGGCATGGATGCCTCGCTGATGGCACGCATGAAGGAGCTAGAAGAGGAAAACCGTCGCCTCAAGAAGATGTATGTCGAGGAGCGCCTCAAGGCCGAGATTGTCGCGGAGGCACTGACAAAAAAATGATAGCACCATCTCAGCGGCGAGAGATGGCGCAATAGGCCGTGTTGGAGCGGTCCGCCACGGTCAGGCTGGCGTGCCAGGCATTTGGCATTAGCCAGACCTGCTACCGATACAAAGCGAAGCTAGACGTGGAAAACAACCTCATTGCCGACTGGCTGGTACGGCTGACGAACAACGAGCGCAACTGGGGCTTTGGCTTGTGCTTCCTGTACCTGCGCAACGTGAAAGGCTTCACATGGAACCACAAGCGCGTCTATAGAATCTACCGCGAACTCGAGCTGAACCTGCGGATCAAACCGCGTCATCGTCTGGTGCGGGAGAAACCGCTGCCGTTGGCAATGCCGAGTGCGATCAATCCAGAGCTGGTCGATGGACTTCATGCATGACCAGCTTGCCGATGGGCGCAGCATCCGTTTGTTCAATGTAATAGATGACTTCAACCGCGAGGGCTTGTGGATCGAGGTCGATTTCTTACCGCCGTCCGAGCGGATTTTACAGCCTTAGTGCGCAGCTACGTCTGTCAGGAATTCACACTGCCCACAATAAAAATGGAATGGTGGAGCGAAGGATCCGCACTTTGAAGGGGCAGTGTACGCATCGGCACCGCTTTGTGACATTGCAACATGCCAGCCGCGGATGGGCGACTGGAATCAGTTTACAACCACAAGCGCCCTCATCAGGAATTTTCTGAGCCAATACATGCACTGCTCATATCAGCGTTTTGCCCAACAAAGCCGTCTGACGTCCCAATTATTTTTAAATAGTTTTAAACAACTAGAATTTTGTTAAAATTCAGTATTGGCCGAACTGTTGCCAATTCAAATGGGAAGACAGATGAAAATTGCTTGGAGAAAATTGTTGGGCCGGCTAAAAATTTCGACTGGAGACGATTTTGAACGTACAGTGCTTCCATACCTGCGCGTGCTGTGGCCTGCCATTATTGCTTCTCCACGATTAATGCAGATGGATCGAAAAGGCATCGATCTTCTAGTTGAAACAGGGTCTACGAAGCACTTTGAAGTGGTCGTACAGGCGAAGGGATTTACAATTGAAGAAGAAATCCAGGAACAACAAGTAAGAAAACAGATCATTCCCTCCATAAGAAAATTCGCCAAATCAGGATTAACATGCGATACATATGTTTTATTGCACAACAGAAATGAAGCTAAAAAAGCCGAGGCTGATCTAATTCAAGTGGAGCTTGATCTTCTCATCGCGAACGGAAAAGCAAAGAATTTTAAAGTTTTTGGCAGGGAAGTTTTTGTCAGTGCCGTTGAGACTCACTTAACAGAAAAAATCAGGAATAAATTAAATGAACGCTCATTAGTTCTTTTGAAAAATCATTTAGATTATTTTCATTTTGGCAATCTTCTTGTGTCTGAAGTCCCTGTTACCCATAGTAGATGGGCGCCTTCAGCATTTACTGGCCCTTCTATATCGGTTGAAAGTTCTAAGACATGTAACGCAGCGGAGTTTGTTGCCCCGAATGCAAAATCAAGATACTCTTTGTTAATTGGAAGTTTCGGCATTGGAAAAACCACCACTGCCTTGCAATTGGCAAGTGCAGTTGGTTTTTCTGTGGTGTACATTCCAGCGGCTGCCATAACGGCCCACTTAGACGGACTGAATACGAATTTGCTTTTGCGACGGATTATTTCGGCTATTGAAGTTTTAGAAGACTTCGATGAGCAAGACGCTATTGTATTAACGAATGTTGCAGCAGTGGTCCTCAATAAATTGTTGACGCAACAGAATCATAGATTTCTTTTGGTAATTGATGGGTTAGATGAGCATAGATCTTACGGAACCGCAGCGGGTCTTAATGCATTAACAAAAGAGTTAACGGACATTCAATGTCCAATAATTTTGACTACTCGCAAAGAACATTTTGAAGCGTTAAGTGGAAATTACGCCTCGATCTTTGATGGGGTAAGTAAAATAAAAGACCCCAAGCGCCATATCGATGTTTTTGAGTTGGGCAATTGGACAACTGAGCAGGGGTTAAATTTATTGACTGCGGCTTTGTCTAGAGTGTCAGAGCAGAGCCAGAAGCATGCAATTAATGAGTTGATACTTAGCGTAAAAAGTTCTGATAGGGCTTTGTCTCGCGATCTGTTGAGCCATCCATTATTCATGCAAATGACATTGGACTTAATATTTGAAAATCAAGAATGGGATTTAGCCAATCAAAATATACTTATTGAGCATTGGTGCCGATCGAAGATCAATCGTGACCTCATGTTGCCTAGAGTGCCAATTGAGGGTGATTTTGACCGGAATGAATATGTTAGCAACATGCTTTCTGCTATGGCGCAAGTATCAAATTTTATGAAAGATGTCGAGTCAGGAGAAATGTTAGAATCTATCGATGTTAATTGTATTCTTCCAATCGTGACTGAGACTTTGAGAATGAATATAAATTCCAGCACTCTGGTTTTGACTTCATTACTTGTACCTTCACAGATGAGGCGTGGATCCATTATGAAGGTAAAATTCTTCCATCGGTCTATCCAGGAATATTTCCGTGATTATAAACCAATCGAAATATAATTTTTCCTAATGAGAGCCAAAGTCGACCGACTGAATTTCTTGATGCCTGCATCCTGCTTTTAAAGTACATCTTGAAATTTCCGCGGCTCAACGGTCGTTTCCCAGATGACCGCGTACGGTCTGAATATTTTTTCTGGGTTTATGACACGGCCGGGCGTCAATGTGCCCCGGGTATCCATGCGATTGTTTCTTGTTGTCGGCACTTGCCACTTTATCCCACGTAACGTAGCGCTGAAGCACCTTGACCGCTGCCTGCGGTTGTCGAGGGCGTTGGCGTACTCGACGCAAATCGCGCTGGCGCCGGCCAATGGGTTGGAACTGGATCTGACCGGTAGGAAAATTTCACCTATTGTGAGATTTCTTTAGGGAATTTTCACGTATTTTGAGACAGCCTTTGCCGCCAGTCTCAAATTACATGACTTAGCCCTGAATTTGTATAGGAACCGATTTCATTTATTTTGAGATCCTACAGTTTACTTGAACGATCGGCCAGAATGGCCAACCATTCGGTTGGCCCTTTTTCATTGGATACGCGCCAGGCACCGTTACATGGCGTGCAACTCGTGCTAGTATTGACGCTGGGCAGTGCAGGCGGCCCAGCTCTCGCGAAAGCCAACGCACCTGCTCAGGAAAATCCGTTTCAGGAGTCGTACCTGTTCAATCACAGTCGCCGTAGCGAGAGCGGCAACATCATGTGAATAGGATCAGGTATGCGCCCCCAAACTCAGCAACAAATCCCGCTCGACACAAACACCGACTTTTTGCGCCGCCACGCCCGTGGCATGTTGCGCAGCGCGCACTCGGACCAACCCAGCAAGGCGCTCCCTATCGTCCGCCGTGTCCACGCGGCGCGCGCGTTTTCGATGCCACGCCTGACCGAGCTTTACCATGCTCGCGCCAAACTACAACTCAAGCATATGTTTCGCACGCTGGCAGCGGAACTCGGCTATGCGAGTTGGGATGCCTGCAAACGCGACATCGATCGTCGCCCGAGCGAGATTCTGGATCGGTTCCGGCTCGACCTCGGCGCGTTCGGCGACCATGAGCATGTCTGGTTTGCAGACCAGCCTACCGCCGCTGCGTGGCAGCGCCAGCACGGCGGCCGGATGGTTGTGTATGGAAGTCAGGCTGTCATGATGCCGGCTTGAACGGTCAGTATTGGGATGGCCGGCCGTCTGAGCGGCCATCCTGGTTGGTTTTCTTTTAACGACCACGACGAGAATTCGCAAATGTTGTTGCTGAGATATTGAACAGTCGATAGACTGGGGAGAACGTTATGTTCTTCCCGTCATGTCCGAATCCGTCCACGAGTCACCCGTTATCAGTAACAGTCCATGGACGGACGATGAGTTGTTGCGTGCTATCGAAGCATACCTCGACATGCTGCGGGCCGAATTGAATGGCCAGCCATACAGCAAGGCCCAGATAAACCGTGATTTAAGGGCCGGTCCACTTGCGACGCGGACCAAGGGCTCCATTGAGTTCCGCATGCAGAATATATCGGCAGCGCTGTATGAGCTGAAAATGCCCTGGATCGTGGGCTATCTGCCTGCGAAAAATATTGGCACCACCGTCAAGGAAAAGATGATCACGCTGCTGCATACGAGCGGCGTCGAATTTCTTGAACCGTTCGTTGCAACAGCCGATCCGGCAAGATTGGCCAGGAACGTGACGGCATTGCGGCAGCAAAAGCTTGCTACGCGTCCACTCGGCAGCTTTCAACCAGCCATGGTATCGACGATTGCGACCTCTTACGTGCGAGACCCGGCGGTTAAAGCATGGGTGCTGCAAGTCGCAAACGGTCGCTGCGAAGGTTGTGATGCTCCCGCACCGTTCATGGGCGGAGACGGCCTGCCCTACCTCGAAGTCCATCACGTCATGCCACTGTCGAGCCACGGTTCCGACACTACAGCAAACGCGGCCGCCCTCTGTCCGAATTGCCATCGCCGATGTCACTCGTCGATCGACCGCGATGAATTCAAGCTCGCCTTGTATCAAAAAATTGCTCGGCTGATCGTCGAGGTGCCAGCGTTGGATTAACGTGCCCGCTAACGCTGATTGGTTCGCGGCTCGATCTGTTCGTCATACACGTTCAGCCGCTTTTTCACGTTGGCATCGCTGCCATATTTCTTTTTGAGCAAGCGAAGTCGCCGATCGGTACCGCGACAGCGTTTCTCGATCTGGCCAGTGACTTCTCGCATCCGCTCCGCCTCTTCAGGCTCGGGTAGCTCGCCACGAAAGTGATCGCACGCGTCGCGTTGCGCAATGAACTGTCTGACATCGTTTGGCAGTTTTTCCGCTGCGAAAACGGGCGAGAAGGAAAACAGAAGAAGAGCAGGAACGAGGGCAAGCGTCTTCATAAAATCTCCCTATCGCTGACGCCCCGCTTACCGCAGCCGAATCTTGACCACCGCATTTCCCGATGTCGCGTACAGCAACCCTTTTCCATCCGTAACGATGCCGCGAATGTCACCCAAGCTCCCCGGCAAATCACCAACCCGCAACGTCGTCGCCCGCGTCGTCCCCGCTACCGTCGTCACCACACCCGCCGGCGTAATCTTGCGCACCAGGTTATTCACCGCATCCGCTGCATACACATTGCCCTGCGGGTCCACCGTCAGCGCCACCACCTGCTCGAAGCGCGCCGCATTGCCAGTACCGTTGACCGCGCCGCGCACGTTCGGTGCACCAGCAATCGTGAACAGATTGTCCGACCCAAAATTGGCCGTCGGATTCCAGCGACTGATCTCGCGCTCGAGATCGAACAAGTACACGACATTGCTGCTATCGACCGCCACCCCGCGCGGTGCCAGCGTGCGCGTTCCGAACAGGTCGCCCACCGTGTTCTGCCCTTCCAGAATCCCCGTCCCGCCCGCGCCAATGGCGAACCGGCGCGTGCCGTAGTTATTAGTGATGTAGAGATTGTTATTGGCGTCGACGGCAATCGCCCCTGGCGTGACGTCAGGCCGGCTCGCTGTCGCGATGTTGCTGCCAACCGGGATCGTCGTCACCGTCGCGACCTGGCCACCGGTTGTGATGCTGCGGATGTTCACATCGTCCGCCACATACACCGTGCCGCCGCTCCCCACCGTCAACGCGACCGGATTGACGAAGCGCGCATTGGCGGCAGCGCCATTGGTCAGCCGGCTCTGCCCTGCGCCGCCGGCCAGCGTTGTCACCACACCGTCCGGCGTGATCTTGCGGATGACGTAGTTGCCGCGATCTGCCACGTAGACGTTGCCGCTGCTGTCGATCGCCAGCCCGTGCGGATTGTTGAAGCGCGCCGCCGTGCCGGTGCCGTCCATGGTCCCATCGGCAGTCGGATCGCCCGCGAACACCGACAGCGCCGCCGTTGGTGCCGGTGGCGGCTTGTCATCGTCCTTGTCCTTGTCCTTCGGGATGCCGTCGCCGCAACCGGCCAGCAGCGCCATCAAACCAAGGGCGCCAAGCAGATTCAAGCGCGAACGGGACACATAGTTAACAGGGCGGCGCATTGGCAAAACCTCCAGAAAGTATCGCCGTCGATGCTATCACGCGCCATCCTGCAAGCAGGTGCTCTCTTCCATGGCACCTGCATAAACGACAGCCTGAAAGCCGTATGCACCGCTCAGACTGCGGCAGAGAACCGGTCCGAATTCCCGTACTTTCTTTTCCACACGCGCCTATTGTCCGCTTGACATACGGCGCCGAGTTCCTTAAAGTCGAAATTATGTCTTTCACCCTGCATCTGTCGAACACTCTCCCAGCCGCTGGCGCGCTATCGCTAGCTGCACTGCTACTACGCGCCTGATCGTTCGGCCGTACGCCCGGCACACGCCGGTCTCCACAGCAGCAGGAAAGTCGCAGATGTCTACCACGCCAATTTTCGCTTCATCGTTTTTCCTCACCGGGTCCATCCTGGCGGCGAGCGCTTGCGTTCCATCCGCAGCGCTAAACCTACCGACCGGTTGCCGGGCCTCGCGTTTCGTGGCCCGTCCGGCAGCCTCCGCCACCCAAGGTTTCACCGCCGCCCAGTGACCAAACCAATCAGGAGCACCCGATCATGTTGACCAATCCCGCCGCCAAGTACCGTCCCTTCCCTGCCATCGACCTGGCAGACCGCCAGTGGCCAAGCCGCACCATCACCACACCGCCGATCTGGATGAGCACCGACCTGCGCGACGGTAACCAGGCATTGATCGAGCCGATGAGCCCGGAGAAGAAGCTGCGCTTCTTCAAGATGCTGGTCAAGATCGGCATCAAGGAGATCGAGGTGGGCTTCCCGTCCGCCTCGCAGACCGACTTCGATTTCGTGCGCATGCTGGTCGACGACAAGCATATCCCGGACGACGTCACGATCATCGTGCTGACCCAGTCGCGCGATGAGCTGATTCGCCGCACCGTCGAATCGGCCGTTGGCGCCAAGCGCGCGATCGTCCACGTCTACAACTCGGTCGCCCCGGTGTTCCGCCGCGTGGTGTTCAATATGGAGCGTGACGAGATCGTGCAGATCGCCGTCAAGGGTACGCAGCTGATCAAGGACCTGACGTCCCAGCATCCGCAGACCCAGTGGGGCCTCGAGTATTCGCCGGAATCGTTCTCGACGACCGAGCTGGACTTCTCGAAGCAGATCACCGATGCGGTCAGCGCCGTCTGGCAGCCCACTCCGCAGAACAAGATGATCGTCAACCTGCCATCGACCGTCGAAGCGGCCACGCCCAACGTCTACGCCGACCAGATCGAGTGGATGTGCCGTAACCTGAACAACCGCGAATCGCTCGTCATCAGCGTCCACCCGCACAACGACCGCGGCACCGCAGTTGCTGCCGCCGAACTGGCCGTGATGGCCGGTGCGGACCGCGTCGAGGGCTGCCTGTTTGGTAACGGCGAGCGCACCGGTAACGTCGATCTGGTCACGCTGGCGATGAACCTGTACACGCAGGGCGTGCACCCGGGCCTGGACTTCTCGGACATCGACGCCGTGCGCCAGCTGGTCGAGGATTGCAACCAGCTGCCGGTGCACCCGCGCCATCCGTATGCGGGCGATCTGGTGTTCACGGCGTTCTCGGGTTCGCACCAGGATGCGATCAAGAAGGGTTTTGCCAAGCAGCAGGCCGACGCGATCTGGGAAGTGCCCTACCTGCCGATCGATCCGGCCGACCTGGGGCGCAGCTACGATGCGGTCATCCGCGTCAACAGCCAGTCGGGCAAGGGCGGCATGGCCTACCTGCTCGAGCAGGAATACGGCCTGCAACTGCCGCGTCGTTTGCAGATCGAGTTCTCGCGCGTCGTGCAGCGCCAGGCCGACGAGAGCGGCCGCGAAATCAACCCGGCCGACTTGCACGCGCTGTTTGCGCGCGAGTACCTGGACCAGCAAGAGCCGTATCACTACATCGCGCACCGCATGACCGAAGACAGCGCGCATGACGTGCAGCTCGAAGTCGACGTGGCGCGCCACCATGCGCCGCAAGTGTTTTCCGGGCGCGGCAACGGCCCGATCGATGCGTTCGTCACGGCGATGGGCCTCGAGATTCGCCTGATGGATTACCACGAGCATGCGATCGGCTCGGGCGCCGATGCCCGTGCGGCGTGCTATGTCGAGCTGCGGGTGGGGAACGGCCCGACGTTGTTCGGTGTCGGCATCGACAGCAATATCGTGACGGCGTCGTTCAAGTCAGTGCTGTCGGCAGTGAACCGCCATGTGGTGAGTGCCGAGCCGAATTCGGACGCTCTGGCGGCATAACGACATCGCGTGGACGGGGCAATCCCGTCCATGTCACCGCCCGCTCATCCGATCCACGATCTGCAACGACGCGCGCTCGCTCATCACCAGCACGAGCTTGAGCCGCGCGCGCGTCATCCCCACGAACAGCTTGCGCAGCGTCTGCTCATCGAGCTCTTCGAAATCGATCTCCGTAAAAATCAGCGCCGGCGCTGACTGCCCCTTGAAGCGGTACACCGATTCGGCCAGCAGCCCGCCTTCGCGGAACACCGGCGTGCCGAACAAGTCATATGCCCCCGTGAACGAGCGCAGCGAGTGCGCGTCGCTCAGGCGATCGAGCTGCAAAATCGCCGACTTTTCGCGGCCGCGAAACGCGCAGATCGCGATGTCCTGGCGCCCGAAGCCGGCCGCCAGGCACGACGTCACGGCGCGCCGCGTCTGCGCCAGCATCGCTTCGACGTCGCCTTCGGGATAGGTCAGCTCTTCGATGTCGGCGCCCTTGAACGGACTGCCCGCCTCCACCGGCTGGTGCGATGCGCCGATGGACGTGAGCATGTCGACGATCTGGCGCGGGCTGCGATAGTTCACATGCGAATGCAGCGTCACCCAGCCCGGCAGCGGCACCATCCCGCGGCCGTACAGGTTCTGGTCCGGGTCTTCCATCCAGATCGCGCGCCCGCCTTCTTTCAGCATGCGCAGCACGATGTCGCGCCACGCCACCGAAAAATCCTGCCCTTCGTCGACGATGACGACGTCGAATTGCCAGGTTTCGGGCAACGTGGCGTCGGCCATCGATGCTTCGATCTTTTCCCACACATCCGCCGCCGCGTAATCGGGCGTGATGTCCTGCGCGCGCAGCCAGGCGTCCGACAGCATGTGAAAGGTCGCCACCCGCCCGCCGGCCGGCACCAGCCGTTCGATGTGGTCGGCCAGCGGCCGGTTGAAGCAGACGTACAGCGGACGCAGGCCAGCGTCGATGGCAGCGCTGTATTCGGCCAGCGCCAGCTGGGTCTTGCCGCTGCCGGCGGTGCCGATGACGTGCAGCCGGAATGGCGAGAAATCGAGCCGCCGCGCCCAGGTCGCCAGGCCGCCTGAGAGTTTGGTGACCATCGCCTCGGCATTGCCGATCATGGCGCTTGGATCGGGCCGCAGGTTCAGCGTGTCGCCCAGGAAGCGTGTGACCTTGTCGAAGTCGTCGGTGCGCTCGGTGATGGGCAGCGCCTCGCGGATCACGCGCGCCAGCTTGGGTTTGTTCGATGCGTCGATGATGTGGTCGGCGTCGATGCCGGCCAGCGGCTGATCGCGCACGATGTAATCGGGGCAGTACAGCAGATAGTCGATCGACAGCGTGCCCTGGAAACGCTTGGCCAGGCCCTCGATCGTGGCCAGGATCTGCGTGCGGACCTTGCGCGGCTTGCCCTGGTAGCTTTTGACCAGGCCGTCCGGCGTCTCGTTCAAAAAGCCGGCGACCTGCTCGATGACTACCATGCGGCCATTCGGCGCGAGCACGATGAAGTCGACGTCGCCATACACCGAATATCCCTGCTCGACATTCGTCCAGTGCACGCCGTGGTAGATCACGTAGGGCGTGTCGGCCAGGCGCTGCTCCAGGTAGGCGAGCGTCTCGATTTCGCGGGCGGCGGCGCCCGTGACGGACAGTTCGCGCCAGCCGCTTGGTTGGATATGGGCCATGGTGTCCGCTAACGTTAATAAGGTGGAAACTATTGTAAGACTGTTTGCATGATAGTCACACACCGTTGTCCATAGCACGCACTGGACGTGTGGAAAGCTGTCGAATGGTTGCCTGAGTGAAAAATCTATTGTGGCCGTACGGCAATCCAGTGCACACTTTCGTTCATCCCGTTTCGTGCAGGTTTCCTCGTGTATTTCACTTCCCCGTTCTCGCTGATCCTGCGCACGGCGCTGGTCCTGATCGGCCTGCTGCTCGCGGCCGGCGCCGCCCAAGCCGGCGCGACGTACCGCTTCGGCGGCGCGGCAGTACCGGGCTGCTCGCTGTCGGGCAAGGTGTACACCTGCCCCAGCAGTGCAGGTATCGCAGCGGACGACAAGATCGTCATCGAGACGGGCTACACCGTCAGCGTGCGGTCCGATTTCACGTTCGGCTACAACCAGGGCCTGACGATGTCAGGTACCGCGCGCCTGACCAGTACGGGCAATCTGAGCATTGCCGATCTTCCGCCCAGCAACCTCAATGTGTCCGGTGGTTCCTTCAGCTCAGCCAAAACCTTCACCGCAGGCAACCAGGTGCAGACCTTCAAGGCCGACATCAGCGCCGCGTCGCTGGTGCTGGGCAGTGGGTCAACCTTGCAGATCACCGGCACGCTGTTGTCCACCGGGCCAGTCACCATCGGATCGAAAACGACGATCACTGGCCCCGTCACCGGCACCACGGTCTCCATCGGCACACCGGTGAGCATTACGGGCGACGTCAAGGCGTCCACGAGCCTGTTCCTGGGCTCGGGCAGCACGATCGACGGCAACGTCGACACCGGTCAGATGACGCTGCAAGCCTCGGAGGCGCTCATCACGGGCAACGCAGCGGTCGACTTTGCAAAGCTGGACTGGCACGGCCGCGTGGCCAAGAAAATCATCTGCAAATCGGGCACGAGCCCTGGCGAGTGCGACTGCGTGAATAACCAGAGCGGCTATCCGGTCAACACCCCCGAAGGCCCGACCTGTGAGTCGGCCAAGCCGGCCACGGCCCCCTTGCACCATTTTCAGATCACCCATGACGGCAGCGGCCGCACCTGCGCGCCGGAAAGCGTGACCGTGACGGCCTGCGCCAACGAGTCTTGCAGCGCCTTGTACAAGGGCGGCGCACAAATCACGTTGTCGCCGGGTGCAGTGGCGGCCACCATCGACAGCTCCGGCACCACGCTGGCGCAGGTGTCGCGCAACACGGCCGGCGCGGACACCCTGCAACTGACGCAAAGTGGCGCCAAACCGGCCACCACCTGCTACAACAGCACGAGCAAGACCACCAGCTGCGCGATGACGTTCGCCAGCGGCGTGAGCTTCCGGATCGATGCGAACCACCACAAGGCTGGTCTCAGCGCAGGCGCAATCGTCACGGCACTCGCGCCCGACCCTGCCACCGGCCAGTGCGTGGCGGCCTTCAAGAAAACCAGCAAGGATATCGCGTACGCCTGCCAGCATGTCACGACCAGTGTCGACACCAAGGGTTTGCTGCTGACCGATACCACGACCAAACGCGCCGCCACGCTGGTGTGTTCCAACGGTGCGGCGCAAGCCGTCAGCAGCTATTTCGATGACTACGGCAAGGCAGCGCTGACGCTGGCCTACCAGGATGTGGGCACGCTCAAGCTTCTGGCGTCGTTCGACGACGCCCAGGGCGACACCACGGTGACCGTTGTGCCCAACAAATTCATCTTTTCAGCATTGCCTTCCTCACCCGTTCGCGCGGGCGACAATTTCCAGGTCACCGTCACGGCGGTCAACGAGGCCGGCGCCACCACGCCAAGTTTCAACCGCAGCACCCTGGCAGCTGGCGCCACCCTCACCGACATTGCGGTGTCCTGCGTGGGCAAGGGAAGCGCGAACCTGTTCACCGGCGCCAAAATGGAATTCAATAGCGGCGTCGGTGTGGCGACCCTGGCGTGGGGCGACGTCGGCATGCTGGACCTGAAAGCGACGTTGAGCGATTTTTTGGGTAGCAAGGTAGAAGTGCTGAGCACCAGTGGCAAGTCAGCGACATGCACGCCGACCGTCGGCCCCTTCATCCCCAAGTATTTCAAGGTCGATTATCCGACTGCAAGCACGACACGCACGTTCTACTATGCCGGCGAGCCCATCCCTGTCGAGGTGGCGGCGATGAATGCGCAAGGCGCCATGACCACGAACTATTCGGGCGACCTGGGCCTGAGCGAAACGGTGACGCTGACTGCGCTCAATCCGGCCGACTATGCTGCAATCAAGGACACCAGTGCCGAACTGAAGGACTTCACCGTGCCGGCGAGCGCCTTCAAGGCCGGGCTCGCACAGGCCAGGCCGGCCTATGGGCCGACAACCGCGGCGCCGATCGCTGCCAGCATTTTGCTCAGGGCCAGCAACAGCGGGGGTGTGGTGACATCGGGCGACGGCAAAGGTACTTATGAAAAAGCCCGGCCTGCAGTCCATAGTGGCCGCCTGCGTATCGCCAATGCATTCGGTCGCACCAACACGCCACTGCCGATGCGCATTGAAGCCTATTACTGGACCGGCAAAAGCTGGCTGTTCAATCAGAAGGATGACTTCACCGTGATTCCGGCCAGCGCGTTCGTGCAAGCGGCCCGGCCCAAAGTGACGGGCGGCGTGGCGCCGACAATTGGCGCCGTCAAGAGTGCCGTGGTACTGGCCAGCGGCCGCGGGCAAGTCGATCTGACGGGTGACCGGCCCGGCTGGATCGACCTGGCGATCAATCTGGGCAATGATACGCAGCCCCAGCCGTGCAACAAGGCCGTGTATCCCACGAACACCGGCGCCCGGCTGGCCTGGCTGCGCCTGCCCACGGGCTGCGCCGATCCATCGGCGCGCGCCACCTTTGGCGAGCAGTCGGCCGAAGAGCGTCGCATCATCCATGTGCGCCAGGTGTTCAATTGAGCCGCCAGCAGGGTTTCACGATGGTTGAACTGATCACGGTGATGGTGCTGATCGGCGTGCTGGCAGCCTTCGCTGTCCCGCGCCTGATGGGAGACAGCGCGACCGGCGCGGCCCTGTTTGGCGACCAGGTGGCCAGTGGACTGCGCATGGCCCAGAAAAGCGCGGTCGCGCGGCGCCGCACGGTATGCGTGACCATGACGGCAACCACGCTGACGCTGCGCGTGCGTACCGCTGTCGGCAACGGACTCTGCGGCAACGTGCAGCTGCAGGGCATCACCGATGGTCTGTACGACAGCAAGGAAGCAGGTATCGTCATGAGCGGCGCGCCCACGCTGCTGCTGTTCCGGCCCGACGGCACCATCGATGACGGCAACGGCGTACGCCTGGGCAGGGTCGACATCGCCATCAACGGTGCTGACGCCATCCGGCGCACCATCACGCTCGACGGAGGCACTGGCTATGTCCATTAAGCGCATGGCAGGCACCACGCTGATCGAACTGATCGTCGCAATCGTGATCGTGGGCACCGCCCTGGCAGGACTCGTGGCTGCCTACAACCGCGCCAATATCGCCTCGACCGATCCCTTGGTTACCCAGCAAATGCTGGCGATCGCCGAATCGATGATGGAAGAGGTCATGCAAAAGCCGTTCGTCGCCCAGCCGAATCAGGCGGGCCGCCTGTTTTTCAATGACCTCATGGACTACAACGGCTACGGGCCTGTCGCCGTCAGCAATGTCAACGGCGGCGCTGTCCCGGGCCTGGGCCGCTATACCGTGCAGGTGCAGGTCAACCAGCAGGGCATCACCGGCGTGGCCGCTGCCGACGCCATGCGCGTTCAGGTCATCGTGCGCGCGCCTGGCGCCCAGGATCTGCGTCTGGTCGGCTGGAGGACGCGTCCATGAGCCTTTCCATGCGCCATTCCATGCGCCGGGGCGTGCAGCGCGATGGCGGCTTCTCGCTGGTCGAGCTGATCCTGGTCATCGTCCTGATCGGCATCATCGGCGGCGTGCTCACGATGCAGCTGGCCCCGGCGATTCAGAGTTACCTCTTGATCAGCCAGCGCGCAGGCCTGACGAGTCAGGCTGACACCGCGCTGCGCAGGATCACCACCGAGGTGCGCGCCGCCGTGCCCAATTCGCTGCGCCTGAATAATCCGCAATGCCTGGACCTGGTGCCGACCCGCGATGGCGGCCGTTATCGAATGGGCCCTGACACGGTCAATCCCGACGACGCCCATATCAACGATGCCGAAACCGGTACCGCGTTCGATGTGCTCACGCCGCTCAACGCGATGCCGACGCCAGGCGATGCGATCGTGATCGGCAACCGCAGTCCGGACGATGTGTATAACGACTCAAATGTCGGCACGGTCAGCGCGCTGGCCGGGCCATCGCCGAATGCGCAGGCCGGCATCAGCCGCATCATGCTGAACGCGCCGATCCAGATTCCCCAAGGGTACGATGGCGGCCGCTTCCTGGTCGTGCCAGGAGGCGAGCGCGTCGTTACTTACGTCTGTACGCAGGGCGTCGACAAAGCAACCGGCAACGGCACAGGCTTCCTGACACGGTTTTCCCGCACCACGTCTGGCGCAACGACGTGCAATGCGCCGGCCGGCACACCGGCCATCGTGGCCACCCGGGTGTCGGCCTGCAGCTTCGTCGTCTACACCAACCAGGGCGCGACCCAGGACAGCGGCTTCGTACAACTCCAGCTCACGCTGACCGAGCGCGGTGAATCGGTCCCGCTCACGATCGGCACCCACGTCGACAACCTGCCATGAGCCGCTTCCCCATCCTTTCCCGGCGCCAGTCGGGCTTCGCCTATATTGCTGCCGTGATCTTCCTGGTGGTGATTGCCGGCATTGCGGTCGTGCTGTTGCGCCTGACCGAGACGCAGCAGAGCACCGTCAACCAGGCCTTGCTGGCTTCGCGTGCCAGCCTGGCGGCGCGCGGTGGCCTTGAATGGGTTTTCAACAACCCGGCGCAGCGCTGCTCCCAGGCCCCTCTGTCGACCAGCAATGCAGCGCCAGCGGGAACGGTCAACCATCTCAATGACTTCCGTGCCGAGTCCGGATTTCTGGTCAGTGTCAGCTGTTCGTTCCGCGCCTATAACGAGGGCGAAGCGATCGATGACAGCGGTAACTCGTCGCCGGTTGTCAAACGCATCTACCGGATCGAGGCCGTGGCCTGCAATGGCACTGCCACAACCTGCCCGGACCCCGGCAGCGTGCCACGGGCCGATTACGTCGAGCGCGCGCAAGTGGCCACCATCTGCCTGCTGACCAACGGCGCGCCTTGCGTGTGAGTGTTATCGTCGGAAGCGGAGGCCTTGCCGGAGGATCGTGCAATCTTCCCGGACCATCGCACGCCGCGCCGGTGGTCTAATGGCATGTTGTTCACCGACCCGAGAAACTGCCCATGCAAGCGATCCGCGACCTCGCCACCCAGATTGCGCAGCACGCCCCCGGCGACGGCATGCACCGGAGCCCGATCCCCGGCGTGTGGCTGATCCGCAGCGGCCAGACCACCGAACCGCTGCGTGTCGTGCACACGCCGGCGGTGTGCATCATCGCGCAGGGCGCCAAGCTGGTCTCGCTGGGCGGCACTGACTACCGGTACGATACGGCCAAGTTCCTGGTAGTGTCGGTCGATTTGCCGGTGACCGGCTGCGTGACGCTGGCGACCGAGGATGAACCCTATCTGTGCCTGCGGGTCGATCTCGACGCGCAGTTGCTCGCCGCGCTCGACCTCGAACTGCCAGCCCGGCCGGCCGCCCGCGGCACGCCCCCTGCGCGCGGGCTGTTCCTGAGCGAGACCACGCCCGCGCTGCTCGAGGTCGCCAACCGCCTCGTGCGCCTGCTCGATGCGCCCCACGACATCGCGGTGCTCGCGCCGCTGCTGCTGAAGGAATTTCATTATCGCCTGCTCACCGGCGAGCATGCCGACACCGTGCGCCATTGCGCGCGCGGCGATGGCCGCATCGCGCAGGTCACGCGGGCCATCTGCTGGATCAAGGATCATTACAACCGGCCACTGAGCGTCGAGCGCCTGGCTGGCGAGGTGGGCATGAGTTCGTCGACGCTGCACGAGCACTTCAAGACCGTGACCTCGATGAGTCCGCTGCAGTACCAGAAGCAGCTACGCCTGCAAGAAGCGCGGCGGCTGATGCTGGCCGGGTCGATCGACGCGGCGCGCGCAGGCCATGCGGTGGGCTACGAAAGCAGCTCGCAGTTTTCGCGCGAATACGCGCGCTTCTTCGGCCTGTCGCCAGGGCGCGATGCGACGCGGCTGCGCCAGTCGCTCCAGGCGGGCGGCCTGCAGGCGATGCGCTGACAGGGGCGTGCCGGCGACGTGCCGGCGCGGCGGTCTCTATAATCGTCGCATGACTTCGACTCCACTGACCCGCGCATGAGCTATCGCCTGGCGATCTTCGACTTCGACGGCACGCTGGCCGACTCGTGGCCTTTCTTCATGAGCGTGTTCAACGAGATCGCCGATCAGCACGGTTTTCGGCGCGTCGACGCGGCGCAGGCCGAGCAGCTGCGCCACTACGGCCCGCGCGACATCATGCGCCATGTCGGGATGCCGGCCTGGAAGCTGCCGATTGCCTCGCGCTCGTTCATCGACCGCATGCGCGGCGCCACCGGCCGCATCGCACTGTTCGACGGCATCGCCCACACGCTGCGCGAGCTCGACCGTAATGGCGTGCGGCTGGCGGTGGTCTCGTCCAATGCCGAAGACAATGTGCGCGACGTGCTGGGGCCGGAACTGGCAAGCCTGGTGGGGCAGTATGAATGCGGCATGTCGATCTTCGGCAAGGCGGCGCGCATCCGCAAGGTCGTGCGCCGTGCCACGGTGCCGGCGATCCAGGCGTTGTATGTCGGCGACCAGACGACCGATGGCGACGCCGCTCGCCGGGCCGGGATCGCGTTCGGGGCGGTCGGCTGGGGCTATGCGTCGATGGAAGCGCTGCGCCGGGTGGCGCCGGAGCGCGAGTTCGGGACGCCGGCGGATCTGCTGTCGCTCACAGGCCAGGCGTGCCCGCCACGGAATTGCCCGGACGCATAGGCCAGTTGCTATACTCGGCAGCAACTGCATCAATGAACAACGGACCTTTCATGCGCCTTCCACTCATCTTCCTGGCTCCGCTGCTGCTGAGCGGCTGCTTCATCGAGACGTCGACGTACGTGATCGACCTGAATACCGATCATGCGATCACGCTGAAGGTGGAAAAGGACAATTTCTGGACGAAAGAAGGCACGCTGCGCGTCGTCATGTCGCGCCTGCCGGATTGCCAGCGCCAGTATGAGCTGGGCTCGGTGTGGCTGGCCGACTTGCAGGTTGAGCTGTTCGGCAACGGCAACAACGTCTACACGCTGCGCGCAGACGACCAGGCATGGCAGATCGACACCACGACCTGTAGTGAACTGAAGGCGCCCGACCCCGACGCCGTCACCGGCCTGCCACTGGGGATCTTTACGCTGGACAGCGACAACAAGCTCAACTTCGAGAAGCCGGAAGCGGCCAGCGAATAATGCTCAGTAGCGCTGCGTCAGCGCGCGCAATCGGGTGAGCTCGACGTCACGACCTGATTTCTCGAGCACGCTTTCGAGCAGCGACTGGCCGTTTTCGCGTTGCATGGTCCACTGCGTGAAATACTCGTGCACCGTGCGCCACGGTGGAAAATCGGGTGGCATCGCGCGCCAGGTGGCGCCAGTGTGCAAAAAATACAACACGGCGCAAAACACGTCGTATAAATCGTGCTTGCGCGGGCGCGTCTTGCGGCGCGCCGCTTCAAGCATGGCGCGCACGACCTCGAAGTGTTCGCGGGGTATATCGCTGGGGTAGACAGCTCGGTCCATGGGTGACCTCCAAAACAGCTTGGAGGCCCGGATCTGGAACAGGTTCCCTAGCTGTATTTACAGTCTACCCAAAATAATTGAACCTAGCTAGTCCCGCGCTAGCGCCAGGAACTCGGTTCGCAGTGCCAGGTTCGGCTGCAGCTCGCCCAGCAGGGTCGAGGTAATGGTTTCTTCGCCAATGGCGCGGATGCCGCGGCTTTCCATGCACAGGTGGCGGCACTTGATGACCACGCCCACTGCTTTCGGTTCCAGCACTTCCATCAGCGCATTGGCGATCTGCATCGTCATGCGTTCCTGCACCTGCAGGCGCTTGGAAAAGATATCGACCAGGCGGGTCAGCTTCGACAGGCCGACGATTTTGCCGTTCGGCAGGTACCCAACGGTGGCTTTACCAAAGAACGGCGCCAGGTGGTGCTCGCAATGGCTGTAGACCGGGATGCCACGCACGACGATCAGCTCGTTGTATTCCTCGGCGCCGTCTTCGAACGCCTTGAGCACTTCCACCGGATTCTGGTCGTAACCCGAAGTCCAGTGCTTCCAGGCCTTGGTCACGCGCGCAGGCGTTTCGATCAGGCCGGGACGGTCCGGATTTTCGCCCAGCGTTTTCAATAGACGACGCCAGTCGTGTTCGGTGAAAGCTTCTTTGTCAGACATGGTGCACCCTAAAATAACGATTGCCGCCAGTATATAGAAAACGTCTGGCCCCGGTCGGGTGGCCTTATTCTTGCGCTAAATCATCCCCTGCATGCGACATATCTCATAACGTTGAGCACTGTCATGATTCAGGGAGAGCGTCATGTTCGGCAGCACGGTCATGGAAGTCGTCATCGGCATGGCATTCTGCTACGGCTCCCTGGCACTGACGGTCACTACCTTGCAAGAGGCGTTGTCAGCCGCGTTCAGCCTGCGCGCCGGCATGCTGCGCGCCGGCATCCAGCGCATGCTGCGCGACCCGCAGTTCACCGGCACTGCGCGCGCGGTCTACGCACACCTTTTGATCAGTGCGCATGACGACCTTACCGACCCGCACGCACCGCCGCATCCCGGCCCATCCTACATCGAACCGGCCAACTTCGCGATTGCCCTGATCGACGCCATCAGCGGGGGCGGCATAGCGCTCGACAGCGCCATCGCCGCCGTGCCCGATCCGCAATTGCGGCGCGTGCTGAACACGCTGTACGTGCAAACGGGCGGCGACGTGCAGCGCTTTCAGGCGGCGCTCGGCGGCTGGTTCGACAGCACTATGGCGCGCCTGTCAGGCGCCTATAAACGGCGCCAGTTGCTGGTGTCGTTCCTGCTGGCGCTGCTGCTGGCAATCCTGCTCAACATCGACAGTATCAATCTGTTCCAGACACTGTGGCGGCATCCGGCCCTGGCTGCCGGCATCGGCGCCGTGCCTGCCGCGCTCGACGCGAATCTGGTGAGCGATCTGGCGACGCTGCCGCTCGGCTGGGCCAGCTTTCCGCCGGTGCTCGACGCCGCGTTTGTGCTGCAGGTCGCCGGCTGGCTGATCACTGCCAGCACGACGCTGTTCGGCGCGCCGTTCTGGTTCGACATCCTGCAACGCGCGATCAACCTGCGCAGCACGGGCGCCAAGCCGGCCCGGGTACAGGTCGGGCAAACCATGGCGCACCACGCCGGTCCGGCAGCGCCGTAGCGCCACGTCAGGTATTACGTGCCGGGTGGCCGGTGCGCGTCGATCAGTACGCTCGAGATCGACATCTGCGGTATCCGCTCCGGCCACGCGTCATCCGGGCCGAACCAGCGCGCCTCGGCGATTTCGGCCGGGTCCACGCGGATCTCGCCGTCGAGATAATCGGCCGTGAAGGCCAGCATCAGCGAGTGCGGGAACGGCCACGACTGGCTGGCGAAATAGCGTGGATTGTGCACGCGCAGCCCTACTTCTTCGAACACTTCGCGCGTGATGCATTCTTCGATCGACTCGCCCGCTTCCAGGAAGCCCGCCAGCGGCACGAAGCGCTGCGTGGCATGCAGCACGTGTTTGGCCAGCAGTACCTGATCGCCCTTGCGGATCAACACCATCATGGCCGGCGAGATGCGCGGATAGGCCATGTGACCGCACTGCGGACACTTGAAGCAACGCTCGCCGGTGGCCAGCACCGTGCCGCTGCCGCACACGCCGCAGAAGCGATGGGTGCGTGCCCATTCCGCGACCTGGGCGGCGCGACCGGCCAGGCCCACCAGGGACTCGTCCATCACACCAAACAGCGCGCGCAGGCCACGCCAGGCATAGCCTGCCGGTAGCGCGGGTTCGGCATCGAGCCAGCCGGTCTGGCAATACCGGCCATCGAGCAAGCCAAGTGGCTGCAGGTGTTCGCGCACCGCGCCGACCTGTTCAAGCACGGCGACATCGGGCAGCGCAGGCCCGTCTTCACGCACCAGCAATTGGCCCTTGTGGAACAGGAAGTTCAGCGGCGCCGGATCGGGATGCGGCGCAAACAGTGGCGTGAAGGAAGCAGGCGTATGCAGCATGGTCGATGGGTGGTCAATGAGATCGTGAAATGATACTGCCTTTCACGGTTCGGGATTGGGTGTGGCTCCCGCCGCTTGCCGACGCCGCCAACGTGGTAGCCGCCGGCAAGCGCGCCTTTGAGGACGCGCCTTTCACGCTGAAGAAAGCGTGTAACCGGCATTGCCTGCATGCGACGGGCAAGTGTATTGAACTGCTCTTGAACCGATATTGATAATGAAATCGCCGTGCAAGTTGTCTAGTCAGGTTGTGTTGCAATTTGCCTACCCACGTACCGATATCTGACGGCTTGACTATTCCGTAAGTCATTAATTTATTAGGGAAAATAGTTGGGCGCTGGTATCCAGAAAGCGTTGTATTCGCGCTGAAATGTCACCAATTTCCACACAGAAATATCGCTTTTCGTCCAGAATAGGTGGCTATCTATCTAAATCGTACTGTCATGGACAAACTGTCATCGCTGGTCGGTCGCCATTCATTCAACGCCCGTATTTTCTATAACGGCGCGTTTTGCGACGCCAATCAATTCACCGAAAACGGTGTCTCCGGTCAGCTGCACGTGGTGCGCGAAGGGCCGGTCGATTTCATCCATGACGATGGCGAGGTCATCACCGTCACCGAACCGACGCTGCTGTTTTACCCACGCGGCGCCAGCCACCGTCTGCAGGTGCATCCCGGTCACACGGCCAACCTGCTGTGCGCCCATATCCAGTTCCAGGACGAGATGAGCAATCCGCTGTCGCGCGTGCTGCCCAATTGCCTCGTCATGCCGCTGAGCGAAATTGCCGGACTGCGCTCGACGCTCGACCTGCTGTTCAGCGAAGCCAGCCAGGCCGAGCCGGGCCGCGAAGTGATCCTGGATCGCCTGTGCGACGTGTTGCTGATCCAGGTGATCCGGCGCGAATTCGACAGCGGGCGCCTGTCGCTGGGCCTGCTGGCCGGCCTGTCGGACCGTCAGTTGTCGCTGGCACTCACAGCCATCCACGAGCGCCCGCATGAGCCGTGGAGCCTGCAATCGCTGGCCAAGGTGGCCTGCATGTCGCGCGCCGCATTCACCGAACGCTTTCGCGACGTGATGGGCATGCCGCCGGGCGAATACCTGACGCGCTGGCGCATCGGCGTCGGCAGCCGCCTGCTGCGCCAGGGCATGCCGGTCAAGCAGGTCAGCAGCCGCGCCGGCTATACCAGCCCGTCCACGTTCACGCGCGCCTTCACGACCATGATGGGCGCCTCACCGCGCGAGTGGCTCAAGCAAGCCGCCGGCTGATTTAGAAACGACAACGCAGACGGGCCTTGCGGCGCCGTCTGCGTTGTCGTTTGTATTTTTAGGTCAGGCATGCGGCCATCCAGGCCGCAGCGCACTCAACTCACTTCAGCATGCGGGTACGGCACGCCACCATCGCGATCACGATCGACAGGCCGCCGATGTAGGCAATGGCTGCCTGCATGCCGATGAAGTGCGCGACGGCGCCGATGGCTGGCGGGCCCATCAGGCTGCCGCTGTACGCCATGCTGGCCACCGCGGCCAGGGCTGCCGGGCCTTGCGCGCCGGCCGCGCTGAACACAAACGGGAACACCAGCGCCAGACCAACACCGGCAACAGCGAAACCGATCAGCGCCACATAGGCATTCGGGGCCAGCACAGCGAAGAACAGGCCGGCCGCTGCGATCATGGCGCCGGTGCTCACCAGGCGCTTGGCGCCATGGCGCTCCTTCAGCTTGTCGCCGAACATGCGCGAGATCAGCATCATCACCGAGAAGGCGGACAGCGACAGCGGCGCCAGACCATCGGATGCACCGAAGTGTTCTTTGAGGAACATGCCGCTCCAGTCAGCGATGCTGCCTTCAGCCATCGAACCGAAGAAGCCCAGCAGACCCAGCAGCACCAGCGGACCGCGTGGCAATGCAAACGATTTCTTCTCGACCTGGACGCCGACTTCATCCGCTTCCAGCACGCTGTAGGCCATCCACAACACGACGGCCAATGGACCAGCCAGCATCAGAAAGTGCGTTGCCGGTGCAATCTTAAGGCTGGCCATCAGGCTGCCCAGCGTGGCGCCGACCAGGCCACCGGCGCAGCACAAGCCATGCAGGCGCGACATTTCGGACTTGCCGCTGACTTTTTCGCGGCGCGCTGCCGCCGAATTCATTGCCACATCGAAGATGCTGGCGGTCACGCCCAGCATCAGCACCGACATCATCAGGCGCGGCACGGTCGGCGCCATGCCGATCGACACCAGCACGCTCAGCAGCGCCAGACCGGCGAGCAGAATGGTCTTGCGGGCGCCGAAGCGGCCCATCATGAACGACGAGACCGGATACGACAGCACGGCGCCTAAGCCGCCACAGACGAGCACCATCGACAGTGCCGCATGCGACACATTGACGCCGGCGGCCAGCGCAGGAATACGGCCAGCCCACGATCCCATGATCAGGCCGAACAATGCGAAGACGAGTGGCAGGGAATATTGCTGGGCTTGTACAAGGACAAACGACGAACGGCGCGGCGCAGAAACAGAGGTGTGCATGAAAGCGGTGAAATGTTAAATTTATTGAGGTGTCAAAGGATTGCCAAAGTGCTCTTCAGAAGCCAGCCGCGCGTGAAATATTTACTTCAGGCATCTGATGGACCGCAATTCTAAACACCTTTGTTCGCTGTGGTTTTCTAAGAGAAAAAATATTTGCTACCGTTGTTTTGCACTCACACATAAATGATGAAATCATTGACTTGGACACATCACCAGATAGTGATTAAACATCAGATATGATGGAAAAAGCTTATAAATCGCGGAATATGTAACGATTTATTGCGGCGCTTGCGGTGTTCGAAGGATTTCTATTCTCAATGCTTACTTGTTGCGACGCACCAAAATAGCGCGGATCCTAATGCGAAAGCAGCATCCCAACAACTTGCTGAAAGAAGAAAATGTTGTGACAAAGGTTTTGCTCAGGAAAGTACCTGGCCGCGACCAGAGCATCACCTGAAGCACACGCCAATTGTTAAATAACGAGTGAAAAACGACATTAGTTTTTAGTGCGTTGGCACGAAAAAAAGGCTGCCCTCAGGCAGCCTTTCTGGTCGTCGGCACGAACTTGGTTTCCCAGCGGCCTTGTCTTAAATCATTTGCAACACGTCAAAGCCGGGGTCACGTCAAAGCCGGGGTCAGGTCTGACATTCAGACACGACCTCAGCTTTGACGACTTCCAAAAGTGCCATGCCCAATCAGGCTGACCCGGTACCAGTCCGTTCCAACTACCCGACTGTCGAGACCGTGTCCGAATGTCAGACCTGACCCCGGCTTCGCGGCTTCGACTGTTGAGATCGTGTCCGAATGTCAGACCTGACCCCGGCTTTTTATCTTGGTTTCCCAGGCAGCCGTGCCTTACACCAGTTGCAGCGTCACATCGATATTGCCGCGGGTTGCGTTCGAATACGGGCACACGATGTGCGCGCGGTCGATCAGCGTTTGCGCTTCATCGGCTGGCACACCTGGCAGGCTGATCTTGAGCAGCACTTCGATGCCGAAGCCGGTCGGGATCGGGCCGATGCCGACCGTACCTTCCACTGCGACGTCTGGCGAAATCTTCAGCTTGTCGCGGTTGGCGACGAATTTCATCGCGCCCAGGAAGCAGGCTGAGTAGCCCGCAGCGAACAATTGCTCAGGGTTCGTGCCAGCCAGACCATTACCGCCGAGCTCTTTCGGGGTGGTCAGCTTCACATCCAGTGCGCTGTCGGACGACACGGCGCGACCCTCGCGGCCACCCGTTGCGGTGGCGTTGGCGCGGTAGAGAACGTTTTCGATTGCCATGATGAGACTCCTTGAAAGGGTGGCGGAAGACCGCCGAACTATTTAACGCTATTAGATAGCGCGCTATTTAAATGGGTTGTTGCCTTGGCCCGCCGACCCGATTACCTGTTGTTGAGTACGTTCGGCGCTGCCATGAACGACATATTACATAGCTCGCTATTTAATAGCAAGCGATTTTATTCAATCATGTTGCGCGAGCTTTCCAGCAATACGGAACCTACACCAGCCGCACCGACTCCCGCACCACCAGACTCAACCCCGGCACATCGGCCGCCGGCTGCTGATGCCCCAGCATCGCCAGCATGCGCCGCCCGATCCCGGTCCCGACTTCGTACAGCGGCTGGCGCACGGTGGTCAGTGGCGGCGTCGTGTACATCGAGCTTTCCAGATCGTCGAACCCGACCAGCGAGATGTCTTCGGGTACGCGGATGTTGCGCCGGTACAGCGCCAGGCGCGCGCCGTAGGCGGTCAGATCGTTGGCGGCAAAGATCGCGCTGAAACGCACATTGGCCACGAGCAGGCTGTTGAGTGCCAGCAGGCCGCTGGACTCGCTGAAATCGCCCGTCACGACCAGCCTCGGGTCGCTCGCGATGCCGTGCTTGGCCAGTGTGTCGTTGTAGCCCGCCAGGCGTTCGCGCGCATCGCGATGATCGGGCGGGCCGGCGATATGGGCAATGCGCCGGTGCCCCTGACTGATCAGGTATTCCACCGCTTCGCAGGCGCCGCCGTAGTTGTCCAGGCAAAAGGCCTGCGTGCGCTCGCCCTGCACTTCGCGTCCAAACGCGACGATCGGCACGCGGCGCGAAAAGTCGAGGATCTGCTTGTCGCTCATATTGCCGGTCAGGATCGCCACGCCATCCACACGGCGTCCGATCAACAGCTCGACCCGCTCGGCTTCTTCATCGGCATGCCAGTGGCCGCTCATGATCAGGAGCGCGTAGCCGGATGCCTTGACCGCATCCTCGATGCCGACCATGGCGCGGTTGAAGTAACCGCTCTCGAGCGACTGGGTCAGCACGCCGATGGTGTTGGTGCTGCCCATCTTGAGGCTTTGCGCCAGACGGTTGGGCTTGTAGTTGAGCTCGTCGATGACGCGCTCGATCGTGCGCCGCTTGTCGTCCGACACCTTGGCGGTCCCGTTCAGGAAACGCGAGACGGTCGCCGGCGACACGCCTGCCCTGCTGGCGACCTGGTACAGCGTGGTGATACCGCTCTCGATGTTTTTCATGAAGCGTTCTGGACAGGTCCGGGGCAATTTGTTGCTTGAAGTATATCACGCAGCTCTCAGATAAAACGGCGGCTGGAAGATGCTTATGAAACGCTTTCATAAACAATCCGTCGTTGACCTGCAACAAACCCGTTACTCCCTATCATAAATACTAATTGACATTTTTTTACCGTTGAAATTACTATGAAACCGTTTTCAAGATTGATGAAACCGATTTCTTATCAGTCCTAACGCAAGCAGCATCCATAAAACTATATCGGAGACAAGCATGACAACCATGACGCCCCAACTGGCAGGGGTCCGTACGCCCTCGTCCGCCCCTATCCGCCTGGCCATCCTGACGCTGCTCGCCAGCATCGGCACGGCTCACGCCCAATCGGCTGCCGATCCGGCGTCGCCTGCCGCCGCCACCCCGGCCGCAGTCGTCGACAATGGCCGCATCGCCGAAGTGGTCGTGACCGCCACCAAGCGCTCGACCTCGCTGCAGCGCACCCCGATCGCGGTCACCGCGCTGACCGCCGCCACGCTGGCCGACAACCATGTCCAGACCCTGCTCGACGTCGTCGCGCTGGTCCCGGGTTTCCAGGCCACGGCCCAGGGTGACCACGGCGTGACCACGATGACGCTGCGCGGCATCGGCAACGACAGCGCCAAGACCGAGTACGCCGATCCTGAAGTCGCGTCGTTCGTCGACAACGTGTATTCGCCGCGCGCCGAAGGCGCCACCGCCCTGCTGTTCGACGTCGAAGGCATCGAAGTGCTGCGCGGCCCGCAAGGCACGCTGTGGGGCCGCAACTCCACCGTCGGCGCCGTCAATATCCAGACCGTCAAGCCAGAGTTGAACAGCCGCTCGGGCTACGTTGAAGGCGGTATTGGCGACTACAACCGCATCGGCACGCGCGGCGCGGTCAATGTGCCGCTGTCCGAAACGGCAGCACTGCGCTTTGCCGTCGTGCACGAGCGTCATGATGGTTACGTCGATTACCAGCAATTCCCGAACCCGTCGGTCGCGCAACAGCGCGCTGCCTACCTGGCCGCCGGCGGCGCCGCTGCCGGCTTCCGCCCGATCAATCCGAACAACTACGTCTCTGGCGGCGACAAGTACAGCGCCCAGGACCAGACTGCAGCGCGCATGTCGCTGCTGTGGCACCTGGCGCCGAACCTGCGCTGGAACATCGCCTACGAAAAATTCATCGACCGCGGCACCCCAAGTGCCAACCTGATGCAGACGCCGCGTGCGGGCCAGGACCACTGGTCGACGCTGTCCGACTCGTCGCCATGGGTCAATCGTGACAGCGACAACGTGCGCAGCCGCCTGAGCTGGGACATCAGCCCCGACCTCGCGCTGCAATACGTGGCCGGCTGGTCCAAGTACAGCGGCGACATGCGCTTCGACCAGGACGGCGGCACGATCGTCCCGACCTCGATCATCTCGGGCGGCAAGTTCCAGGAACACACCACGACCGACTCCAACTACCGCAGCTACAGCCACGAAGTGCTGCTGCAGTCGGTCGGCACGCGCGCCATCGACTGGCAGGTCGGCGCCTACTACGGCAAGGAAAAGAACAATATCCGCTTCGACATCGGCGGCATGAACGGCACCGAAGACGGCACCGTGGCATGGCAGGGTTCGTTCATCCAGCCTGACCAGACCGTGGAAAACTCGGCCGTCTTCGGCCAGGCCACCTGGAACATCACCGACGCCTGGCACCTGACCGGCGGCGTGCGTTACACCCACGACAAGCGCGTCCACATTGGCGGCCGCGGCTACACCTGGGCGTACGACGCCAGCGCGCCGCAACTGCCGCTCAATCCGCAGATCGATCCGCGCGATCCGGTCAACGGCTACCAGTCCGGCGTGCCGAACGATGGCCGCTACAGTGACAACAAGGCCACCGGCCTGGTGCGCGTGAACTACGACATCGACCGCAGCAACATGGTGTATGCGAGCGTGTCGACCGGCTACAAGGCGGGCGGCGTGCAGGATCGCGGCTTGCCATACCAGCCAGAGACGCTGACCAACTTCGAGATCGGTTCGAAGAGCACCTTCATGGATGGCGCACTGCGTATCAACAACGCACTGTTTTACATGGACTTCAAGGACTTCCAGTTCAATTCGCCGGTCAGCTTCTCCGACGGCAGCCGTGGCCTGGCCATCGAGAACGCCGATGGCGCCAAGGTCATGGGTCTGGAAACCGAGATCGCCGCCCGTATCGCGAAAGACGGCCGCCTGTCGATCGCACTGGCCGTGCTCGACACCAAGCTCGGTCACCTGGTCGCCGGCTCGAACGACTATGCGCTGCCACCGTGCACGGTCGACACCCGCATCGAGACCTGCCTGGACGTGAGCGGCCACAAGCTGCCGCACGCACCGAAGTTCTCGACCACGGTGCAGTACCAGCACACGTTCCGCCTGGCCGATGGTGCTACCCTGGTGCCGCGCATCACGGCGCGCTACGAGGATGAAGTCAGCCTGAGCGTGTTCGACCTGGGTCCGGAAGACCGCCAGAAAGCCTACGCCAGCGCCGACCTCGGCCTGCGCTACGCGAAGGACAAATGGTGGGTCGACGCCTTCGTGCGCAACGTCGGCGACAAGAAGATCAAGACCAGCGCCTTCAACGGCTTCGGCCCGTGGCTGGCGCAGTACAAGCCACCACGTACGGTTGGCGTGAATACCGGCTTTGATTTCTAAAAGCTGAAGCATGGCAAGCGCGCCCGGTGGGCGCGCTGCTTTATTTGTTTGACCTGAATCTGCCCCTGCAGTGATCCGAGAGTTCCATGACCAACAGCCCCGACTTCGACTTCCGCAACAACTTTCCTTCCGACTTCACCTGGGGCGTGGCCACCAGTTCCTTCCAGATCGAGGGCGCTGCCGCCGTCGATGGCAAGGGGCCCTCGATCTGGGACACCTTCTGCCTGGACCAGAACAATATCAAGGATGGCAGCGACGGCATCATCGCCTGCGACCACTATCACCGCTACCAGGAAGACGTCGGCATCATGGCCTCGATCGGCGTGGACGCCTACCGCTTCTCGTTCGCCTGGGCGCGCGTGCAGCCGGATGGCAAGGGCGCCTGGAACGAAGCGGGCTTCGCTTTCTATGACCGCCTGCTGACCGAACTGGAAAGCAAGGGTATCCGCGCGCACGCGACCCTGTACCACTGGGACCTGCCGCAAGGCTTGCAGGACGATGGTGGCTGGCTCAATCGCGAGACCGCCTACCGCTTCGCCGATTACGCACGCGAAATCGCGCGCCGCTTCGGCAACCGGATCGAGGCCATCGCCACCCACAACGAGCCGTGGTGCACGGCCAACCTGGGTTACGGCAATGCGCAGTTCGCGCCCGGCGTGGCCGACCTGAAGCAATCGATCCAGGTCTCGCACCACCTGCTGCTGTCGCACGGCCTGGCCATGAGCGCCATGCGCGAAGTCGGCAGCAGCGCGCAACTGGGCATCGTATTGAACCAGTGGACCGCCGATGCGGCCACCGATTCGCAGGCCGACCGCGACATGGCCGAATTCGAGTACGCACGCTCGGTGCAGTGGTTCATGGACCCGATCTTCAAGGGCCGCTACCCGGAACTGGCGCTGCGCGGCCATGGCGAGAACGCCCCCGTCGTTGCTGACGGCGACCTGGCGATCATCCACCAGAAGATCGACTTCCTCGGCTCGAACTATTACTTCCGCTCGTGGTGCAGCGCCAGCACGCCGCCCGTACCGGCGCCGGCGCGCCACGGCGTGACCGACATGGGCTGGGAAATCTTCCCCGAAGGCCTGTCCGAACTGCTGCTCAAACTGAAGGCCGAGTATCCCGACCTGCCGCCGGTATACATTACCGAAAACGGCATGGCCAATCCGGACGTACTGGAAAACGGCCGCGTCCACGATACGGCGCGCATCGCCTACGTGCGCAGCCACCTGGCCGCGCTCAAGGATGCGATGGATGCAGGCGTCGACGTGCGCGGCTACTTTTTGTGGAGCCTGCTCGACAACTTCGAGTGGAATTCGGGCTACGCCAAGCGCTTCGGCATCGTGCACGTGGATTATGCGAACCAAGAACGCACGCTGAAAGACAGCGCGCTGTGGTACCGCGAATTCATCGCCAGCCGCATCAAGGCTTGATCAACGGGATCGATCATGCGCCCTGCCAAAACCGTATCACCGCTGCTGTGGGTCCCGACCGGCTACTTCACGATGGCGCTCGGCTACGTGATGCTCACCAGCGTCACCGCCATCATGTTCAAGAATCTGGGCATGGACAACGGCCGCGCGGCCCAGTATTCGAGCCTCCTGATCCTGGCCTATACGGTCAAGCCGCTGTTCGCGCCGTTCGTCGAGATGTACCGCACCAAGAAGTTCTTTGTCCTGTGCTCACAGCTCGCCATCGGCGCTGGCTTTGCCGGCGTGGCGCTGCTGATGGAACTGCCCGGCTACATGACGTTTTTGATGGCGATCTTCTTTGCGCTGTCGTTCATCGGCGCGACGCAGGACATCGCCAGCGACGGCGTGTATGTCACGTCGCTCGACGCGCGCGCGCAGTCGCTGTACTGCGGCATCCAGAGCCTGTCGTGGAATATCGGCCCGATCGTCGCCGCCGGCGGCATGGTCTACCTGAGCGGCTACCTGCACACCCACGTGTTCGGCCATGATCCGGGCGTGTTCGGCCCGGACTGGATCGACGCCTGGCGCATCATCTTCCTGCTCGTCGGTGGCCTGACGCTGCTGATGGCGCTGTGGCACTGGCGCTTCATGCCCGACGGTGCGCGCGCCGCCGATACGCCATCGAGCGCGAAGGACGCCGGCCGCATCCTGGTCGATGCCTTCGTCACGCTGTTCCAGAAGCGCGGCGTGTGGCGCATGATCGCGTTCGCATTCCTGTTTCGCTTCAGCGTCGGCCTGCTGGAAAAGATCGGCCCATTCTTCATGGTCGACCCGGCCTCGAAAGGCGGTCTTGGTCTGTCCAACGAGATGCTGGGCCTGATCTACGGCACCTATGGCCTGGCCGCGGTGCTGGTCGGCTCGCTGCTGGGCGGCCTGTATGTCGCCAAGCGCGGTCTGAAGTCGACGCTGTTCGTGCTGTGCTGCGCGATCAACATCCCGAACGTCGCGTTCCTGGTCATGAGCATCTACATGCCATCGAGCCTGGTGCTGATCACGCTGGGCGTGGCCATCGAAAAGTTCTTCTTCGGCTTCGGCGCGGTAGGCTTCATGATCTACCTGATGCAGCAGCTCGCACCGGGCAAGTACACGACCACCCACTACGCGTTCGGCACCGGCCTGATGGGCCTGTGCGGGATGGTCACGGGCGTCATCAGCGGCCACCTGCAGGAGATGATGGGCTACGTCGCCTACTTCGGCCTGGTGATGGTCGCGACCATCCCGTCGTTCATCGCCACCTGGTACGCGCCGTTCTATCACGATGACGGCAGCACGCCGGCGGCGGGCGTCGGCACGGATGGCAAGACGGTGCCGGCATGAAGCGCACGGTGCTCGCCACGGCGCTGCTGACGCTTGCTGCCGGCGCCGGATCTGCCGAGATCAAGGTCAATGCGGTGGGCTTCCTGCCGCAATCGCACAAGCTGGCCGTCATCCCGCAAACCGCTGGTGCGAACCGGTTCGAAGTCGTCGACGCTAACGGCAAGGTCGTGCTGGATGGCGCGCTGGGCGCGGCAAGCCGCTGGGCGCCGTCGGGCGAAACCGTGCGCGTGGCCGACTTCAGCGCGCTGACCCAGGCCGGCGCATACCGCGTCCGCGTGGGCAGCCTGCTGTCCGATCCGTTCACGGTCGCCCAGGATGGCTACCGCGCACTGGGCGACGCGGCCCTGAAGGCGTTCTACTTCAACCGCAGCGCGCTCGCCCTCACGCCGGAATATGCCGGCGCATGGGCGCGGCCCGCCGGCCATCCGGACGACAAGGTGCTCGTGCACGCGTCGGCGGCATCGACCGCCCGCCCGCAAGGCTCGGTCATCGCCAGTCCCAAGGGCTGGTACGACGCCGGCGACTACAACAAATACGTGGTCAACTCGGGCATCTCGACCTACACGCTGCTGGCCGCGCTCGAGCACTTCCCCGATCTCTTCAAGCGCGACATCGGCATTCCCGAATCCGGCAACGGCGTGCCCGACATCCTCGACGAGGCGTTGTGGAACCTCGACTGGCTGCTGACGATGCAGGACCCGGCCGATGGCGGCGTGTACCACAAGCTCACCAACCTGCGCTTCGACGCGATCGTGATGCCGCACGCGGCGTCCACCACCCCGCGCTACGTGGTGGCCAAGAGCACGGCGGCGGCGCTCGATTTCGCCGCCACGATGGCCACCGCCAGCCGCGTGCTCGCGCCCTACGACGCAAGGTGGCCCGGCCTGTCGCAGCGCATGCTGGCGGCGGCGCAGGCCGCGTGGCGCTGGGCCGAGGCGCACCCGAACGTCGTTTTCAAGAACCCGAAGGATGTCGTCACCGGCGAATACGGCGACGCGCAGCTGGCCGACGAATTCGCCTGGGCGGCGGCCGAACTGTTCATCGCGACCGGGCAGGATCGGTATGCGCAAGCATTCATGCGCCGTGATGCTGCATTGAGCACGCCGGCCTGGGGCGATGTGGCTGCGCTGGGCTGGATGTCGCTGGCGCACCACCGCGCCCGCCTGAAACCCGGCATCGACCGCGCCCTGATCGAACGTCGCATCGACGCGCTGGCCAGCCAGCTCGCGAAAAATGCCAATGGCGGCTATCAGGTGCCGCTGGCATCAAAAGACATCGTCTGGGGCAGCAATGCGGTGATCCTGAACCAGGGCATGATGCTGCTGCAGGCCTACCGCATCAACAGCACGCCGGCCTATCTGCAGGCGGCGCAGTCGAGCCTTGACTACGTACTGGGCCGCAATGCCACCGGCTACACGTTCGTGACCGGCTTCGGCGCTCGTCAGGTGATGCATCCACACCACCGGCCATCGATGGCCGATGGCGTGGCCGCACCGGTGCCGGGCTGGCTGGCCGGCGGCCCGAATCCGGGCCAGCAGGACGCCAAAGACTGCCCGCCGTATCCGAGCAAGCTGCCGGCACTGTCCTATCTCGACCACGCATGCAGCTACGCCGCCAACGAGGTCGCCATCAACTGGAACGCGCCGCTGGTGTACGTGACCGCGGCGCTCTCCGCGCTCACGCCCCATGCCATGACCGACACTGCCACCGTCTCGCTTGCCGCGCTGCTGCGCGAAGAACAGCAACTGCAATTCGACCGCTTCGACGATGCCACCGCGCGGGCCGTCGGCGCGCACCTGGTCGCGCGCGCCGAGCGCGAACGCAAGACGGTGACGATCCAGGTCACGCGTGGCGACACTGTACTGTTCAAACAGGCGATGCCGGGCGCGTCGCCCGATCACGCGGACTGGATCCGCCGCAAGAACAACCTGGTCGGGCGCACCGGCCACAGCTCGTTCTATACCCACAACGAAGTGCGCCAGGGCGGGGGCGACCATGATGCGCTGCCGGGCCTGGACATGCGCGACTATGCGGCCCACGGCGGGGCCTTCCCCGTGATCGTGCGCGGCCAGGGCGTGGTCGGCACGGTGACTGTGTCCGGGCTGCCGGGACCGGACGACCATGCGCTGGTGGTCGCGGCGCTGAAGGACTACCTGAAGCCCGCCGCGCCCTGACGGGCAGCCATCCCCGCCAGCAGTGACGTGAGCTGGCGCATGTCGGCCGGCTTGACCAGGTAGTGATCGAACCCGGCCTGGGCCGCCGCCTGGCGGTCGGCATCGCTGCCGTAACCCGTCAGCGCGATCAGCAACGGGGCAGCATCGCCCATGTCGGCCTTGATGCGGCGCGCCAGCTCGCGCCCATCCATCTCGGGCAGGCCGACGTCGAGGATGCAGGCGTCCGGCCGTGCTGCCAGAATCCAGTGCAGGGCCGCGCGCGACGCATGCTCGACCTGCACCCGGTGGCCATCGGCTTCGAGCAGCAGCGCCAGCGAGGTCGCGGCATCGGCATTGTCGTCCACCACCAGGACATGGCGGGCCGCACTGCGCTGCGCATGTTCAGCAGCTGGTGCTGGGGCGGGCGGCGCGGCCTGGTCGCTGCTGCGCGGCAGGATGACCGTGAACGTGCTGCCCCGGCCCGGCCCGGCGCTGTCGGCGCGCACCTGGCCGCCATGCAGCTCGACCAGGTTCTTCACCAGCGCCAGCCCGACGCCAAGACCGCCCTGGGCCCGGTCGGGCGTGCGCTGCGCCTGGGTGAACAGGCCAAACACGTCGGGCAGCAGCGCAGGCGGGATGCCCATGCCGTTGTCCTGCACCGTCAGCACGGCGACGGCGCCCGTCACGCGCAGCGACACCAACAGGCTGCCATGTTCGGGCGTGTATTTCGCCGCATTGTTGATCAGGTTTGCCAGCACCTGGATCAGGCGCTTGGCGTCGCCGTCGACCGGCACGGGCGTCGCGGGCAGCTCGGTGCGCAAGGCATGGCGTTTCAGCTCGATCAGCGGCTGCACCTGTTCCAGCGCCGCCGTCACCAGCTGGCGCAGGTCGAGCGGCGCGCGATCGAGTTCGATCATGCCGCGCGTGACGCGCGAGACGTCCAGCAGATCGTCCACCAGATGAACCATGTGCTCGACCTGGCGCGTGATGATTTCGCTGGTGCGCCGCACCTGCCCCGGATCGGTCGCATACACGCTCTTGAGCAGGCGGGCGGCGGTGCTGATCGGCGCCAGCGGATTGCGCAGCTCGTGCGCCAGCATCGCCAAAAATTCATTCTTGCGCTCGTCCGCCAGGTGCAGCGCCTGCAGCGCCTCGTTGCGTTCGCGCTCGGTCAGGCTGCGCGTGACTTCCTGGCGGTACAACTGCCAGGCAAAGCGCCACACCACCGCGATCAGGATCACCAGCTGGCCCCAGACGAACAGCCAGATCATCGTGGTCAGGTCGATGTCGCGATTGGCCGAGCGCACTGCGCCGGTGGCGATCATGCCCAGCACGACCGGCGCCAGCACCAGCGGCAGCACCAGCTGGCGCAGCGTGCGGCCGCCGGTGCTGGCGCCGGTCAGCGCGACGACCATGCCCTGGTCCGGGCGCAGCGACAGAATGGCGCCGCTGACAAGCACGAAGGCCAGCGCGGTGCGCAGCGAGGTGCCGCGCCCGGGCAGCAGCTGGTACAAAAAGGTGTCTTCGGCAGCGAAACCGGCCAGTGTCAGCAGCGAAAACAGGGCGACGCCGGCAGCGAGCGCCTGCGCCAGGCCAACGGTGCGGCGCCCGCCGATCAGGTTCAGGCTGATACCCAGTACAACGAACAGCCCCACCGTAAGCGGCGCCGGCAGGCTCCACGCGTTCCCCACGGCGCCCAGGCCGAGCGACAGCGGCGCCGGCGCCCAACCGGCAAGGCGCATCGTCACGCCAGCCAGGCCAAGCGCCAGGACCAGCAGCGCCGGCACGTGGCTTGCCCGCGCGGCAGCCGGCGCCGCTCGCAGCATCAGCAGCAGGCTGACAGCGGCGCATGCGAAGCCGAGCGCACTGTAAGGGTACATCTGCGGCTGGCCGGGCGCCGCGCCGATCAGGAATGGCGCGTGCCATGCCCAGCCTGCGAGCGTCGCAGCCGCAAGCAGCAGGCAGACAATGGCAGCGCCAGCCGGGATGGCGCGGGAAACGGGAAACGTCATCATGAATCGCATGGGTTGTTCGAAGCGCCCCCGAAGATAGTCACCGGGACGAGCCCGACATCGTACCAGCCCCCGCATCGAGCACGGACAACCACCTGCAAGCCGGCTTTACGCCGCTTTACATTTGCTCCCCTGTTGCATGCCAGGTGCGCGGCCGTTAAAAAGAGACGACTCGCCACAGGACAGACATCATGGTTTCCAGCATCAGCAGCAGCACCCCAACCCAGGCAACCCAGGCACCGGCCGCGCGGAACAGTCCGGACCCGACAGTTGCCACCACCGCCGTGGTCACCACGACCGACGATCAGGAGAACGCTCCCGCGCCGACCCAGAGCGCCGAATCGGCCGCCAGCGCGCGCCTGGGCGACCAGTTGAACGCCCAGGCCGATGCATCGCGCGTGCAGCGCGCCGTCGATGAAGCCACTACTGAAGC
Source organism: Oxalobacteraceae sp. CFBP 8761 (assembly GCA_014841595.1). Taxonomy (NCBI): domain Bacteria; kingdom Pseudomonadati; phylum Pseudomonadota; class Betaproteobacteria; order Burkholderiales; family Oxalobacteraceae; species Oxalobacteraceae sp. CFBP 8761. The sequence goes on from JACYUE010000005.1 coordinate 70,965, forward strand.
CAGTACCGACAGCGCCACGGCCACGGACAGCGAAGCAGTCACCGCAACTGCAGCTGCAGCGGCTGCCGCCCCGGCCAGCGGCGCACCCGCCGCCGCGTCATCGGCCACATCGGCCACCACCAACGACTACGTCGCCGAGGCCGACACCGATTCGGACAAGACCGTCAGCGACGACGAACAGGCTGCCTACGACACCAAGCTGCGCCAGCAGGCCGAAGCGGCTGCCGCGACGAAGGCAGCGGCGGCAAAAGAAGCCGCGCCACAGGACGCGCTGACCGCCGAAGTGCGCGCCACGTATGGCGTCGATGAAGCTGCAGAACCGGTGCTCAACATCACGGCTTGATCCCCGAATTTGTTGCGCTGCACCCGAAGTTACAAGCAGTAAAATCGAAATAAACGACGAAACGCGTTGTAGTCAGGTCGTCAACTACGGTAGAGTGTCGCATTCCGAGAAGTATTTTACGAGGCGGCGCATGCCAGAACTTAGCCCAACTACGCCCCCCGGATCGTTGATTGCCAACCATCTGCACGCCTGCTTTGCCAGGCTGCCGGATGCCATCTGGCGCCCAACCAACCAACAATCACCCTCGCTGGTGACCACGCCGGTACGCAACGTACCCGTGGCGCCGGCGACGCACGCCCATGGCGCGGCGCATGCAGTACGCATGCGCGCGCCGGAGAACACCATGAACCAGCACCAACCTGCCCTGCGCCTGTGCGCACGCCGTTACATGTCGCACTGCCCCGAAGGATGATGTCGATGACCTCACTGCCACTGATCCTCCTCGTCCTTCTCCCCTTCGCGGGCGCCATCATTTCCGCCTGCCTGCCCAACACCTCGCGCAACAGGCCCGCCGCCGCTGCCGGTGTGTTCACCCTGGCAGCGCTCATCATCGCCATCTCCAAATTCGACGAACTCGGCGCCGGCCAGGTGGTACTGGAGCGTTATGAGTGGCTGCCGCTGTTCGGCCTGGACTTCATCGTGCGCATGGACGGCCTGGCCTGGCTGTTCTCGATCATGGTGCTCGGCATTGGCCTCCTGGTGATCCTGTACGCGCGCTACTACATGTCCAAGCAGGATCCGGTGGCGCGCTTCTATGCCTACATGCTGGCATTCATGGGTTCGATGATGGGCGTGGTCCTGTCCGGCAACCTGATCCAGCTGGTGGTGTTCTGGGAACTCACGAGCCTCACGTCCTTCCTGTTGATCGGCTACTGGCAGGACAGCAACGACGCCCGCCGCGGCGCGCGCATGGCGTTCACCGTCACCACCGCCGGCGGCCTGTGCCTGCTGACCGGCGTGCTGATCCTCGGCCACATCGTCGGCAGCTACGAGCTCGATGCGGTGCTCGCCGCCGGCGACCAGATCCGCGCCCATTCGCTGTACCTGCCGGCCCTGATCCTGGTGGCGCTCGGTGCGCTGACCAAGAGCGCGCAGTTCCCGTTCCACTTCTGGCTGCCGCACGCGATGGCCGCGCCGACGCCCGTGTCGGCCTATCTGCACTCGGCCACGATGGTCAAGGCCGGCGTGTTCCTGCTGATTCGCCTGTGGCCGGCGCTGGGCGGCACGCCCGAATGGACCTGGCTGATCGGCGGGGCCGGCGTCATCACGCTGCTACTGGGTTCCCTGTTCGCGATCTTCCAGAACGACATGAAGGGGTTGCTGGCCTACTCGACCATCAGCCACCTGGGCCTGATCACGGTGTTGCTTGGCATCGGCACGCCGCTGTCGGTGGTGGCGGCAATCTTCCACGTGATGAACCACGCGATCTTCAAGGCCTCGCTGTTCATGGCTGTGGGCATCATCGACCACGAGACGGGCACCCGCGACATGCGCGTGCTGCGCGGCCTGCGCCGCGCGATGCCCGTCACCGCCGCGCTGGCGATCGTCGCGTCGGCCTCGATGGCCGGCGTACCGCTGATGAACGGCTTCCTGTCGAAAGAGATGTTCTTCGCCGAGACCGCACACGTGGGCGGCAGCGAAGACTGGACGATGTCGTATGCGGCAGTCGCGATGGGCATCTTCAGCGTGGCCTATTCGCTGCGCTTCATCAGCGTGTTCTTCGGCCAGCTGGCCAAGGACCTGCCGAAAGAGCCGCACGAGCCGGTGCGCTGGATGCGCTTCCCGGTCGAATGCCTGGTGGTGCTGTGCATCGCCGTGGGCGTGATGCCCGAGCGCGTGGTGGGCGACATCCTGGCCGTTGCCTCGAGCTCCGTGCTGGGCGCGGCCATGCCGGCCTACGACCTGGCGATCTGGCACGGCTTCAACCTGGCGCTCGGGATGAGCGGCGCGGCCCTGGTGCTGGGCGCCCTGCTGTACTGGGTGCTGCTGCGCCGCCACGACCTGCGCGAACGCACGCGGGTACCGGTGCTGCACCGCCTGAAAGGCGCCCAAGCCTACGAGAGCACGATGCTGGCGCTGTCGCTGGGCGCGACCTGGATCATCCGCCTGACCGGCACCCGGCGCCTGCAGCCGCAGCTGCTGGTGCTGATGTCGTTCATGATCGTCGTGCCGCTGCTGCTGGTCGATCCGTGGTTCAGCCTGCCGCCCGTGAACCTGCTGAATATCGAACCGCTGTTCGCCGTGCTGTGGCTGATCGGCGCCGCCTGCGCTGCCGGCGCGGCCTACAAGGCCAAGTACCACCGCCTGGCGGCACTGAGCATGGTTGGCGGCACCGGCATCGTCACCGCGATCACCTTCGTCTGGCTGTCGGCGCCCGACCTGGCGCTGACCCAGCTGATGGTCGAAACGGTGACCACGGTGCTGATCCTGCTCGGCCTGCGCTGGCTGCCGCCGCGCCTCGTGCCGAAGGTCCTCAAACTGACCAAGGCACCGCCAAGCACCTGGTTCCGGCGCTCGCGCGACAGCCTGATCGCCGTCGGCGGCGGCCTGGGTATCGCTGCGGCCAGCTACGCGGTGCTGATGCGTAGCCCGCCGCCGTCGATCGGCGAGTTTTTCGTGCTGCGCGCGCTCACCGAAGGCGGCGGCTCGAACGTGGTCAACGTGCTGCTGGTCGACTTCCGCGGGTTCGATACGCTGGGCGAAGTGACCGTGCTGTCGGCCGTGGCGCTGACCGTGTACGCGCTGCTGCGCCGCTTCCGCCCGGCCACCGAATCGATCGCGATTCCCGTCCAGCAGGCCAGCGACGTCGATCCGACCAAGGACCAGGCGCCGGCCGCGCAGGCACGCCATGGCTACCTGATGATCCCGGCCGTCTACCTGCGCCTGCTGCTGCCGGTGATGGGCGTGATGGCCGCCTACTTCTTCATGCGCGGCCACAATCTGCCGGGCGGCGGCTTCGTCGCCGGCCTGATTTTTGCCACCGCGCTGATCGTGCAGTACATGGTCGCCGGCACCGACTGGGTCGAATCGCACCTGCGCCTGCGCCCGCACCGCTGGATTTCGTGGGGCCTGTTCTGCGCCTGCTTCACCGGCATCGGCGCCTGGTTCCTCGGCTACCCGTTCCTGACCAGCCACACGGCCCACCTCGACCTGCCGCTGCTGGGTGAACTGCACGCGCCGAGCGCATTCATGTTCGACGTGGGCGTGTTCCTGGTCGTCGTCGGTTCGACCATGCTCACGCTCGTCGCGCTGGCCCACCAGTCGCTGCGCAGCCACCGCCTGGCCGCCGACGCCACGCGCGTCACCATTCCACCTGCCAAGGAAATCCTCTGATGGAGCTTGTTCTTTCGCTTGCCATCGGCATCGTGTTCGCCTCCGGCATCTGGCTTGTCCTGCGTCCGCGCAGCTTCCAGGTGCTGTGCGGCCTGATGCTGATGTCGTACGCCGTCAACCTGTTCATCTTCGCGATGGGCCGCCTGTGGGTCGATGCGCCGCCGCTTACCCCGGCCGGCACGCTGCCCAATCCGGCCATCCTGGCCGACCCGCTGCCACAGGCTTTGGTGTTGACCGCGATCGTGATCGGCTTTGCCACCACCGCCCTGTACCTGGTGGTGATGATCGGTTCACGCGGCCTGACCGGCACCGACCACGTTGACGGCCAGGAGCCCGATTTATGAGTCTGCACTGGACACAGCACCTGATCCTGGTGCCGGTAATACTGCCGCTGCTGGTCGGCGCCGCACTGGCCCCGCTCACGCAGGGCTGGCACCGCCTGAAGTTCTGGCTCAGCTACGCGTCGATCCTGGGCCTCGTGGCCAACGCGCTGGCACTGGTCCACCTGACCGACGGCGGCGCCTGGCAAGACGGCATGGGCATCTACCTGGCCGGCAACTGGAGTGCGCCGTTCGGCATCGCGCTGCTGGCCGATCGCCTGAGCAGCATCATGCTGCTGCTGACCGCCCTGCTGGGCCTGGCCTCGCTGCACTTCACCAAACAGCGCTGGGGCCGGATCGGCGTGCACTTCCACACGCTGTTCCAGTTCCTGCTGATGGGCATCAACGGCGCCTTCCTGACGCACGACCTGTTCAACCTGTTCGTGTTCTTCGAAGTGATGCTGGCTGCTTCATACGGCCTGGTGCTGCACGGGTATAACGCCGAGCGCATCCGCGCCAGCATGCAGTACATCGCGATCAACCTGGCCGCCGCCCTGCTGTTCCTGCTCGGCCTGGCGCTGATCTACGCGACCACGGGCACGCTGAACATGGCCGATGTGGCGGGCCGCGTGCCGCTGCTGGCGGGCGACGACCTGGCGCTGTTCAAGATCGGCGCGACGATGATGGCGCTGACCTTCCTGACCAAGAGCGCGATGTGGCCACTGGGCTTCTGGCTGCCGACCACCTACGCCGCCGCATCGCCGCCGGTCGCGGCCATGCTGGTGCTGATGACCAAGGTCGGCGCGTATGTCGTGCTGCGCCTGTGGCTGCTGATCTTCTCGGACGACGCCGGCGCCGCCGCCGGATTCGGCCAGGATGCGCTGCTGTATGGCGGCATGGCCACCATCGTGTTCGGCGCCGCCGGCATGCTCTCGACCGACACGGCCGGACGCATGGCGGGTTACGCGGCGATCATCTCGTCCGGCACGCTGCTGGCGGTGATCGGTTACGGCCAGCCGAATCTGGTCACCGCCGGCATCTACTACCTGATCGGCTCGACGCTCGCGGTGGCTGCGTTCCTGCTGTTGATCGAGCTGATCGACCGCATCCGCACGCCGCGCTCGGCGATGCTGGCGCTGACCATGGAAGCCTATGCGGTCGAAGACGCACCGGCCGAACCGGTCGGGCGCGGCGTGCCGGCCGTGATGGCGTTCCTGTCGCTGGCCTTTGCCGCGTGTGCGCTGATGATCGCCGGGCTCCCACCGCTGCCGGGCTTCATCGCTAAATTCGGCATGTTCCATGCGGTGCTCCATCCGCAGGTCGTGGCCACGGCCGCAAACGGCGTCATGACGGGGCCGACGACGATCCCGACCGCCGGCTGGGTGCTGATCGCGCTGATCGTGCTGTCGGGCCTGATCGCCGTGATCTCGATGATGCGCTTCGGTGTGCGCACCTTCTGGGCCAGCGGCGTGCTGGTGCCGCCCAAGCTGCACCGCACCGAAGTGATGCCGATTATCTTCCTGCTGGGACTGGCGATCGGGATGACGATCCAGGCCAACGCGCTGTTTGGCTACCTGGCACGCGCCAGCGACGCGATCCATCGCCCGGCAACCTATATCGGCCGCGTGCTGTCCGAACCGACCCTGCCCGGGCCGGCCTCATCGCCCGCGCCTACCCTCAACCTGACACCGGAGGCGCCATGAAGCGCTGGCTCCCCCACCCCGTCGTCTCGCTGCTGCTGTGCGGCCTGTGGCTGCTGCTGAACCAGACGTTCTACCCGGGCCATGTCCTGCTCGGCGCCCTGCTCGGCATCGCCGCGCCGATCCTGACGCGGCATCTCAACCCGCTCGGCTACCCGCGCATGCGCGCGCCCGTCGTGGCGCTGCGCCTGCTCGGCTTCGCCTCGGTCGAGGTCGTGCGCTCGTGCTTCAACGTCAGCCGCGTAATCCTGTTTGCCGATTACGCCAACCTGAAGTCGGAATTCATCCGCGTGCCGCTGACGATGCGCGACGAGTACGGCCTGGCCGCGCTGTCGTGCCTGATCAACATGACGCCGGGCACGGTATGGACCGAGATCCAGCCCGACACCCATGAACTGGTCCTGCACGTGTTCGACCTGCACGATGCGGCCTGGTGGATCGACACCATCCAGACCCGCTACGAGCAACCCCTGATTGAAATCTTCGAGAAGAAAGGCCCCCATGGCGACCCTGCTTGAACTGTCGATCGGCTACGCCCTCGTGTGCGCCATGGCGGCAATGCTGCTGTGCGCCATACGCCTGCTGATCGGGCCCTCGGCCCACGACCGCGTGCTGGCGCTCGATACCCTGTGGATGTGCGGCATGCTGCTCGCGCTGGTGCTCGGTATCCGCTTCGGCACGCAAATCTATTTTGAGGTGGCGATGCTCATCGTGCTGGTCGGCTTCGTTTCGACCATCGCAATCGCCAAGTTCCTGATGCGCGGGGAGATCATCGAATGAATGGCATCGAACACTTGCCCGACTGGGCTGCCCTCGTCGTCTCGCTGCTGTTGATCGTGGGCGCGAGCATCGTGCTGATCGGCGCGCTGGGCCTGCTGCGCCTGCGCACCTTCTACCAGCGCATCCACGGCCCGGCCATCACGGTCACGATCGGCGCCGGCAGCCTGCTGCTGGCCTCCATGCTGTACTTCACGGTCGCGCAATCCCGTCCCGTCGTGCATGAAGTGATCATCACGCTGTTCATCCTGCTCACGGCGCCCGTGGTGTCGATGATGATCATGCGCGCCGCCGTCTACCGCGATCTGCGGGCCCGCCGGCCCGATGCCGGCGCCACCGCCGGCGACGTCTACTCGATCGTCGACGAAGAATAAGTCATGGGCCGGGGCCGATATGCGCCCCAGCCTGCCTCTCCCGTAGAGTAAATACAACACTCCTGTCATGACGTTGGCGCATCGCAGCAATGATAGCGCTATCAAGTCACGCCCTCGCGCGTCGAGTCAGCGGCCCCGAGCGACCTCGAAATTTCCTGCGAGACACCCACGCTGCCCCGCCGGATTGCATTGCGTTGCAACATCGATATCTTGTATACAAATTTCATCACCTCGACAACACTGAAAAAAAGCGCGATGTTAGCGCTAACGAATTGAGGAGATACGATGTCGGCAAGCAGCACATCCCCCGCCCTGCGCTGGGTTGTCATGGGGGTCAGCGGATCGGGCAAGAGCACGGTGGGGGCCTTGCTGGCCGCCCATGACGGCGTCCCGTTCCTCGAAGGCGATGCCTATCATCCGCCCGCCAACGTCAGCAAGATGAGCGCCGGCATCCCGCTCGACGACGATGACCGCGCCGGCTGGCTCGCCAGCCTGGCCGGCGAAATCCGCACCGCGCGTGAACAGGGTCATGGCCTGGTGCTGTCCTGCTCATCGCTGAAACGACGCTACCGCGACCTGTTGCGCGACGCCGATCCGGCGCTGCGCTTCATCCACCTGGCCGGCCCGCGCGAGCTGATCGCCAAGCGCATGACAAGCCGCCCCGGCCACTACATGCCGCCGTCGCTGCTCGAGAGCCAGCTGCGGATCCTCGAGCCGCTGCAGCTAGATGAAGCCGGCCTGACCCTCGACATCACGCTGGCGCCGCAGGCGCTGGTCGAACGCATCACGGCCAGCGCCTGACCATCAGCGCAGCCTTTACCCATTTGCCAGCAGGCGCAGCCACCCACCCATAGAGGCGGCGCGCTTTCAACCAACGAGCATCGAGGAGACAACCATCATGCGCACACCCGTTCAACGCACTCTCATCAGCCTGGCCGTGGCCAGCGCCTGCTGGATGGTCGGCGCCGCCGCCCATGCCCAGCAGGCGCAAACCGAGCCTGCCATCGACACCACACCCGAGGCGACCGCGCCGGAGGCCACGCCGGCAGCGGCAGAACCGGCCTCCACGTCCGTGGTGCGCATCTCGGGCTCGCGCATCGCAGCCCGTGGCTTCTCGCAGCCGACGCCCACCACCAGCCTGAGCGCCGCCGACCTCGAAAAGGCGGCCAAGCCGAACCTGTTCAACACGCTGACCGAACTGCCGGCGCTGCAGGGCAGCACGGGCCGCACGACCAGCACCAACAGCACCAGCAGCGGCATCCAGGGCCTGAGCTCCCTGAGCCTGCGCGGCCTGGGCACGATCCGGACCCTGACGCTGCTGGACGGCCAGCGCGTCGTCGGCGCCAACGTCACGGGCGTGACCGATGTAAGCCAGTTCCCGCAACTGCTGGTCAAGCGCGTCGACGTGGTCACCGGTGGCGCCTCGGCGTCGTACGGCTCGGACGCCGTGGGCGGCGTGGTCAACTTCGTCACCGATAAAACCTTCACCGGCTTCAAGTCGAACGTCCAGCTGGGCCAGACCAAATACGACGACGACCGCGGCGCCACCGTGCAGGCAGCCTGGGGCCGGGCGTTCCTCGACAACCGCCTGCACGTGACGGCCAGCGGCGAGTTCACGAAAGAAAACGGGATCGAATCGCCCGGCATCGGCGGCGTGGGGCCGAACGGCCGCACCTGGTATCAGAACCCGGCCTATTCGGTGCGCCCGCTGAACCAGACCGGCGACGGCTTGCCGCAATATCGTGTGATCTCGAACGCGCAGCAGTACCAGTATTCGAAATATGGCCTGATCACGAACGGCCCGCTGCAGGGCACCGCATTCGGCGACGGCGGCGTGCCGTACCAGTTCCAGTATGGCTCCAACGGCCGGCCGACCGGCACGGGCGCGGTCACCAATTGCGTCAATCCTTTCTGCATCGGCGGCGACTTGAGCGGCAGCGTGGGCTCGGGCACCAATCTGGCGATGAATTTCAAGCGCCAGGTGGCCTACACCCGCGTTTCGTACGACCTCGATGCGGACAACCAGGTCTACTTCACTGCCAACTACGGCCAGGTCGCCTCGCGCTTCTCGCCCAACCCGGGCGCGGCCAAGAACGCCAACCTGACCATCCAGTGTTCGAACCCGTTCCTGCCGGCCTCGATCCTGGCCGCCTGCGCGCAGAACAACATCACGAGCTTCCAGTACGGCACGGCCAACGCGATCTTCCCCGAAAACATCGACGTGCAGCCAACCCGCACCCAGCGCCGCTTCGTCATCGGCGCCGAAGGCCGCTTCGACCTGTTCGGCAAGTCGTGGGCGTACGATGCGTATGTCACGCATGGCGAGAACAAGACCAATCTCGACGCCAACAACATGACGATCAACCGCCGCTACAACGCCGCGATCGACGCCGTGCGGGCGCCGAACGGGCAGATCGTCTGCCGCAATCCGGTGGCTGCCGCATCGGGCTGCGTGCCGCTCAATATCATCGGCAACAACGCCGTCGATCCGGCCGCCTGGGCCTATATCGCACCGGAAAACGGCCCGCGCCAGCGCACCACGCAAAGCCAGGACGTCGGCAGCTTCAACGTCAATGGTGAATTGTTCGACGGCTGGGCCGGCCCGGTCTCGGTGGCCACGGGCGCCGAATACCGGCGCGAGAAGTACCGCGTGCGCGGCGACGCCTACGGCAACGGCGTCACGCCCGCTTCGCCGAACAACGCCATGTATCCGGTCGACCCGCTGCTCGACACCACGGTCGGCAACAACTGGTATGCCGGTAACTTCCACAATGGCGACGGCAGCTACAACGTCCGTGAAGCCTACGTGGAGCTGAACATCCCGCTGCTGAAATCGGCCACCTGGGGCGAAGCGAACCTGAACCTGGCCGACCGCGAAACCAAGTACAGCACCGCCGGCAGCGTGGGCAGCTGGAAGATGGGCGCGACCTGGCAAACGCCGATCGACGGCCTGCGCCTGCGCGGCGTGACGTCGAAGGACGTGCGCGCACCGAACCTGAGCGAGCTGTATGCCGCGCCGGTCGTCGTCAACAACGTGGTGCAGTACCAGGGCAACACGATCAGCGTGCAGGAGCGCACCGTCGGCAACACGGCGCTGCGGCCCGAGATCGCGCGCAACAACTCGTTCGGCATCGTCCTGAGCCAGCCGACGTGGGCGCCCGGCTTCTCGGTGTCGCTCGACTACTTCGACATCAAGGTCAAGGGCGTGATTGCCGCGCTGACGATCCAGCAGGAAGTCGACCTGTGCGTGGCCGGCAACCAGGAAATCTGTGCGGCGATGGTGCTCAACAGCCCGGGCAACAACTACGTCACGCTGCAGAACTTCAACCTGGCTTCGCTGCAGACCAAGGGCTTCGATATCGAGACCTCGTACAGAACAGGACTCGAACGAGTGAACCTGCCGGGGCGCTTCACGTTCCGCGCGCTGGGCACGCGCAACCTGCACTTCATCACCGATACGGGCGTGGTCGGCACGATCCCGGTGGACGCAGCCGGCTCGAACATGAGCAACACGCCGAAGTGGAAGGTACTGGCGCAGCAAACCTGGGAGCACGACAAGCTCAGTCTGACGCTGACCGAACGCTGGGTCAGCGACGGCACCTACCGCAACGACTTCATCGAGTGCCAGACCGGTTGCCCGGTGTCGACGCTGATTCACCCGACCATCTACAACAACCGGATGAAGGGCGCGACCTACTTCGACCTTGGCGGCAGCTACAACGTGTCCAAGCAGTTGCAGCTGTACTTCAAGATCGACAACCTGGCCGACAAGGATCCGGAACCGGCGCCGCAGACCAATGCCAGCTACGGCATCAACCCGGCGCTGTATGACGTGGTCGGGCGCACGTACCGGGCCGGCCTGCGCTACGGCTTCTGACCGGCCGCCTGCATGCTCGATATCGTCTCGGTACTGCTGGCGGTGGGCCTGCTCACGCTGCTGATCGCGTGGGGCAAGGTCCAGCCCCTGCTGGCCTTCGTGGCGGCGTCGCTGCTGGCGGCGCTGCTGCTGGGGGTGCCGCTGGCGCGCATCCCCGGCGCCATCGAAAAAGGCATCGGCGACCTGCTTGGCTCCCTGGTGGTGATCATCTGCCTGGGCGCCGTGTTCGGCAAACTGATCGCCGACAGTGGCGCGGCGCGCCGCATCGCCACTTGCCTGGTCGATGCGCTGGGGCCGCGCCGCCTGCCGATCGCCTTGACGATCACCGGCTTCGTGGTCGGCATCCCGCTGTACTACAACGTCGGCTTCGTGCTGCTGGTACCGCTGATCTTCTCGCTCGTCTACAGCTCGGGACGGCCGGCCGTGGCGCTCGCAATCCCGCTGCTGGCGGGCCTGTCGATCGCGCACGGCTTCCTGCCGCCGCACCCGTCGCCGGTGGCGCTGGTGGCCGCGATCCACGCCGACATGGGCACCACGCTGCTGTACGGGATCCTGGTGGCGGTGCCGACGTTGATCATCGCCGGCCCGGTGTTCGCCATGACGCTCACGCGCATCCAGGCCAAACCGGCCGCCATCTTCCAGGAGAGCCAGCAGGCGCCGATTGCGCAGCTGCCCGGCGCGTTCAACAGCTTCGCCACCGCGCTGCTGCCGGTGCTGCTGCTGGGCGCGACGACGCTGCTGACGATGGCGCGGCCTGACCTCAATGGCGTGCTGGCGTTCTTTGCCAATCCGCTGGTCGTGATGCTCGTGTCGTATGTCGTGGCGATCGTCTCGCTCGGCCTGGCACAGGGCCGCTCGTTTGTCACCGTGATGCAGGGCCCGGCCGAAGCGATGCGCGAGATCGCGCCGATCCTCCTGATCATCGCCGGTGCCGGCGCGCTCAAGCAGGTGCTGGTCGAATCGGGCGTCAGCGCCGATCTCGGCGCGCTGCTCTCGGGCTTGCCGGTGTCTCCGCTGGTACTGGGCTGGCTGGTGGCGACCGTGATCCGCATCTGCCTGGGCTCGGCCACCGTGGCCGGCGTGACGGCCGGCGGCATCGTCGCGCCGCTCGTCCAGAGTTCGGGCGTCGACCCGAACCTGATGGTGCTGGCGATCGGCGCCGGGAGCCTGATGTGCAGCCACGTCAACGACTCCGGTTTCTGGATGTTCAAGGAATATTTTGGCCTGTCGCTGCAGGACACGTTCCGCTCCTGGACGCTGATGGAAACACTGGTCGGTGTCTTCGGCCTGCTGTTCGTCCTGCTGCTGTCCCAACTTCTATCGCTGTGATCCGTTTCAAGGAAACCACCATGATGACAAGGCTGTTTGTACTGTCGCGCGCCCTCGCGTTTTTGCTATTCTTCTCCGCCACCGCATCCGCCGCGTCGCTGTCGGCCTACCCCGCCATGCCGGTCGATCCGCGCGCGATCGTCGTGCGCGCCACCGGCGACGGGATCACCGACGACAGCGCCGCGCTGCAGGCGGCGATCAACAGCGCAGCCAACGGCGGCCAGGGCGGCGTGGTGTTCCTGCCGTCCGGACGCTATCGCGTCACGCGCTCGATCCTGATTCCGCTGGCGGTGCGCGTGTATGGCGTCGGGCCGACACGCCCCGTGTTCGTGCTGGCTGAGAACACGCCCGGTTTCCAGAAAGGCGTCGCGAACATGGTGATTTTCACCGGCGGCGACCAGTACAGCGTGGGCAAGGTGCCGATGCCGGTGCCGAGCGCCGTGCCGTTCAGTGCTGAAGATGGCAAGGCGGTGCGCAACGCCAATTCGTCAACCTTCTATTCGGCGCTGTCGAACGTCGACTTCGAGATCAAGGACGGCAACCCGGCGGCCGCTGCCGTGCGCATGCACACGGCGCAGCACTCGAACCTGAGCCACATCGATTTCCATATCGGCTCAGGTCTGGCAGGTGTTTACCAGGTAGGCAACGTGGCCTACAACCTGCGCTTTCACGGTGGCCGCTACGGCATCCTGAGCGAGAAGACCTCGCCCGCCTGGCAATTCACGCTGCTCGATTCGACCTTCGATGGCCAACGCGATGCCGCGATTCGCGAGCATGAAGCGAGCCTCACGCTGGTCAATGTCGACATCCGCAATACGCCGGTGGGCGTGGAGATCAACCGCGGCTATGGCGACTGGTTGTGGGGCAAGGACGTGCGCTTCGAGAACGTCAGCCGCGCTGCGCTCATCGTCAGCAATGAGAACAATGTGTACACGCAGGTCGGCATGGAAAACGCCAGCGCGCGCAACGTGCCGACGTTCGTACGCTTTCGCGACAGTGGCAAGACGCTGGCCGGCAAGGGCCGCGACTACCTCGTGAAAGAATTCAACTACGGCCTGTTCATCCGGCAGATGGGCGAGCCGGGCCAGTTCTCGACCAACTACAAGACGGCGGCGCTGCCGGCCAATGCGGCGCCCGCACGCGCACTGCGCGCACTGCCAGCGTCGAACGACTGGGCCAATGTGCTGGACTTTGGCGCGAAGGGCGACGGCAGCACCGACGATACGGCGGCGCTCCAGAAAGCCATCGACAGCAAGCGCACGGTGTACCTGCCGCTGGGCTTTTACGTCGTCAACGACACGATCCGCATGAAGCCGGACACGGTGCTCATCGCGCTGCATCCGGGCCTGACGCAACTCGTGATTCCGAATGGTTCGCCGCAGTACCAGGGCATCGGCAGCCCGAAGGCACTGTTAGAGAGCGCACGTGGCGGCGACGGCATCGTCTCGGGTCTGGGCCTGGCCACCGGCGAAGTCAACAACCGGGCCGTGGCGCTGCTGTGGCGCGCGGGTGAGCAGTCGCTGGTGGACGACGTGCGCATCCAGGGCGGCCATGGCACGCGCCTGTACGACGGCAGCCGCGCCGACCCCTACAAGAAGGACGCCAGATTCGACACGACTGCGCACTGGGACCGCCAGTATCCGAGCGTCTGGGTGACCGACGGCGGCGGCGGCACGTTCTCGGGCATCTGGTCGCCCAGCGGCTATGCGCAGGCCGGCTTCTACGTCACCAACACCGCGACGCCCGGCAAGGTCTACGAGCTCTCGGCCGAGCACCACATCCGCGCCGAGATCGTGCTGGACAAGGTGCAGAACTGGGAATTTCTGGCGCCGCAGACCGAGGAAGAAGTGCGCGACGGCGCCGACGCGGTGTCGGTCGAGATCCGCAACTCGAAGAACATCCTGTTTGCCAACTACCACGGCTACCGCGTGACGCGTTCATACAAGCCAATGCCGGCCGCGATCCTGGTCACCAATTCCAGCGACATCCGTTTTCGCAACGTGCACGTGAACGGCGAGAGCGGCTTTGCCAGCTGCGATGACGCCGGCTGCGCCACCTATCTGCGCGCCAGCAAGTTCGCCTACGAGAACGCGATCCGCGACGTGACCAACAAGCTCGATGTGCGCGAGCGCGAATTCGCCGTGTTCGACTACAGCGGCGCGCAGCGCAAGGCGCCTGCACCGCTGGGCAAGGTCGACAAGCTCGAAAGCGGCTTCTATTCGATCGCCGGCGGCGTTGTCGATGCAGAGGGCAAGCTGTACTTCGTCGACCGTCACTGGAAGCGCATCTTCAGCTGGACCAAGGATGAAGGCCTGGTCGTGGTGCGCGACGCGCCGCTCGATCCGGTCAACCTGGCGATCGACAACAGCGGCAACCTGATAGTGCTGTCGTCCTACGGCCCGCAGGCGAGCGTGTATGCGTTCGATCCGCGCAAGCCCGGCCTGGACATGACGATGATCCAGCCAACGCCCGTGGCGGCGGCCCGCAACAGTGGGCGCATCGCGGTGCCCGTCAACTTCTGGCAGAACGGCGAATTCAAGGACCAGCTCAATCCGGATACCTACGAGTTCACGACGCTCGCGGAGATGTTCGCGCGCGACGTGGCGCTCCCGAAAGCCAACCAATACGTCTCGCCCGACGGCAGCCTGGCACTGCCAGCCTATCGCGTGCTGCGCCAGGGCGCGGCGGACCACCTGGGCTGGCGCTGGGCGGACTCGCTGCAGACGCACGGTTTTGTTACCGCACCAATCGGCGGACGCGTTGTGTTCACCAACGGCTCGGAAAACCGCACCTTCAGCGGCGTGGTGGGCGCCGGCGGCGGGATCACCGACCTCAAGCTCGTGGCCAACCGCGGCGGTGAAGGCGCGGCAGTCGCGCCAAATGGTGACGTGTATGTGGCCAACGGTCAGGTCTTCATCTACGGCAAGGACGGCAAGCAAAAGGGGCGCATCGACGTGCCGGAGCGCCCGCTGCAACTGCTGTTTGGCGGCGCAAACAAACGCACGCTGTTTATCCTGACCCACCATGCGCTGTACGCAACGCAGATCAATTGAGGACACCACGATGAAACGCATCACCAGGGCGCTGGGCGCAGCGCTGCTGCTGGCAGCGGCAGCGGACGGCATGGCCGAGGACCAGTTCAAGTTGCTGGTACTGGCCATGCCCGGCAAATACCACTACGAGTACATCCCGATCGCGCGCGACAGCCTGGAGCGCATGGCCAGGCTGCACGCGTTCGAACTCACCTACACCAACAAGCCGCAGGTGTTCGAGGGCGACCTGACGCAGTACGCGGCCGTGATGTTCCTGAACACGCCGGGCGAAGAGCTGAACGCGGCGCAGCGCGCCAAGTTCGAGGCGTACATGCGCGGCGGGGGCAACGCGATCGTCGTGCACCGCGCGGCGATCACGCCGCCCAACGACTGGGTCTGGTACGAAAAGATGGTGGGCCGCTCGGTCGGCCCACACCCGAAACTGCAGACCGGCGTGGTCACGGTCGTCGACCAGAACTTCCCCGCCACCTTCGGCCTGCCTGCGCGCTGGATCTGGAGCGACGAGTTCTACGTCACGACCAATCCGTATCAGGTGAAGATCGACACGGTGCTGAGCGTGGACGAGTCAAGCTACGACACGACGAAGATCTGGCCGGGACAAACCGTCAAGGGCATGGGCAAAGACCACCCGATCGCCTGGCACCACCGGTACGAACAGGGGCGCGTGTTCGTTACCACGCTGGGCCACAACGGCGAGATGTACCGCGATCCGCAGTACCTGAATCATCTGCTGGGCGGGATTTACTGGAGCGCGACCGGGTTGGGGCAGAAGCGCTGATCACGCGGGCAAACCGAGCTCGCTTTTCGTGGTGCGGTAATGAACGTTGAACGCGTGGATAGCATAGCCATCCACGCGTTCAAACCAACCTCGCTTGGCGGCGCAACAACGAACGTCGGACATGTGCCCGATCATGGCGCTCACGTGCGCTTGCGCAGACGCTTCCACCCCAACACCAGCCCGGTCGACGTCAACGCAGCCCCCAGCGTGCACAGGACAATCACGGCCACATCCCACACCGGTCGGCGGCGCAGGAACGCGAAATCCATCTGGTGCATGCCGTTGAACAGCCAGCGGTTCCAGCGCGTATCGCGGTCGACGAAACCGGCCACGCGCCCGTGGACCGCGTCGATATAGAAGACCGGTGCATCGGGTAACGCGAAGCGTGTGCGCAGCACCGGGAACGTGGCTTCGCGATGGTGGCCGTAGTAATAGTCGTCGGCGTCGCTCAGCATCGTCGTCGTCATCGCCACGCCGGGCCGGATGGCCTGCGCGCTGCGCAGCAGCAGCGCTTGCGGCAGCACGCTGGACACGGCGCCATCCTGCGCGCGCAGCAGCGTGCGGACGGTGCGCCCCAGGGCGCTCAGGTACAGCGTGCCGCCCACGCGGCGCCATTCCAGTTCGAGCGTGCCGGGATGCGCACGCAGCAATGCGGCTGCATCGATCGCCAGGTCATCGCTGCCCAGCGCCCCGCCTGCGAACGCGAGGCGATCCTGCGCGGTCGCGCCCGGGTCGGATGGAAAGCCGAACGGGCCGACCGACAGCCAGCCGCTGAACAGCCAGGTGATGACGAGCACACCGCCGCTCAGGCCCAGCCAGTGGTGCCAGCCCTGCCAGCCTTTGTACGGCGACATGCGCCCGCCCGCGTAACGGCGTTGCACGCGTAGCCGCTGGATGCCCAGCACCATGCCGGTCACGGCCAGCAGCAGCGCCACGCCGGACGTCGACATCACGGC
Source organism: Oxalobacteraceae sp. CFBP 8761 (assembly GCA_014841595.1). Classification (NCBI taxonomy): domain Bacteria; kingdom Pseudomonadati; phylum Pseudomonadota; class Betaproteobacteria; order Burkholderiales; family Oxalobacteraceae; species Oxalobacteraceae sp. CFBP 8761. The sequence goes on from JACYUE010000005.1 coordinate 87,805, forward strand.
CAGGCGCCATGCTTCGTTGTGCTTGCGCAGCGGCGTCACGTAGATCCAGTGGACGACGGCGCCGACCCAGTTCCAGGCGCGCTCGCTGCGTATCGTGTCGCGCACCAGTTCGCCGGTGCGGCTCGAGACATACACCACGCTGCCAACGTCATCGTCGGCCGTGACGCGCAGCAGTGGCTGGTGCACGCGCACCGCGCCAAACGTCCACTGGTCCACGTCGATGGCTTCGAACGACAGCGCGCGCGCATCCGGCGCCGCGCTGCGCGCACTGCTCGAGGCTACCTGCTCGTCGACCACGAGCGCTGCGCCGTTGTCGGCCCACACCGAGTTCCAGGTGCCGTCATGGCCAAAATGCCAGGCCGGGCGGCCCGCGACCGTATTCAGGCGCACCGCATCGGGCATGCCCTGCAATGCCGTCTCGCGCCACGCCGCATCCGCGCTCACCTGGACGCGTGCCGGATCGAGCGGCGCAAGCCACGTCCGCCGCTCGGCCTCAGTGAGCTCGGGATACGGGACATACATCATCACGATGCCCGAGCCAAACCACAGCAGCACAAGCAAGCCGATACCGATCCCAAGCCAGCGATGCCACAGGTGCAGCTGGCGCTTCATCGAAGCCATCGCAATCCCGATCAGTAGCGCCAGTGGACCGTCAGCTCGGCATGCCGCTCGTCACCCAGCAGCGACTGGCTTGGACCGTAGCCGGTGATCGCATACAGGCGGTCGGTCAGGTTGCGCAGATTGAGCTGCACCTGCACGTTGCGGTTCACGGTCCAGCCGATCGTCGCGTCGAGTGTCGTGTACGCCGGCAGCGTCTGCGTATTGGCGTTGCTGATGAAGCGCTCGCCCACGTAACGCAGGCCAGCGCTCGTGCGCCAGCCTGCGGCGCGGTACGTCAGCCACAGGTTGGATGACAGCTTCGGCACATCGGCAGGCCGGTTGCCGGCGCGCGAGATGCTGCTTCCCGCTGCGCCCGCCTCAAGCAGCGCATCGAATTCGGCCTTCGTGTACGCCAGATTGCCCTCGATCCGCCAGGCCTGCGCCACGCGCACACTGGCGCTGACTTCCGCACCCTGCGACGTTTGCGAACCGCCCTGCCTGGAGATGGCAGCGTTGTCCGGGTCGCGCGTGATGATGTCATCCTTCTCGATGCGGTACAGCGCCGCGGTCCATTCGGCCACGCCGCCATCCAGCACCCCCTTGACGCCCGCCTCGACCTGGCGCGCGTCGGTGAGCTTGAAGCGGCTGTTGGCCAGGTTCATCGACAGGAGGCTCGTGACCGGGTCGCTGCCGGTGCTGAACTGGCCGTACAGCGACGTGGACGGATCCAGCTTCCAGCTTGCGCCCAGACGCACGGCGGTCGAGCGCAGCGTCGCGTTGTGATTGCCGCTTGCAGTCCGCAAGTCCTGATAATCGACCCGGTAGCGGTCATGGCGCGCACCGGCCGTGAGCAGAAGGCGCTCGTTCACGCGGTACGCGTCTTCCACGTAGAACGCGTGCGTCAGCGTGTCGGTGGCGAAGTTCGGTACGAACGCATCGGTCGCGTCGCTGAAGCTGCCCGGAGCGAAGCCGGTCGGCGCCACGGTCGACGCGCCGCCGTACGGCGCATTGTTCGTGTGCCGGAAGTTGATCGTCGAGACTTCCCAGCCTGCGACGATCTGGTTCGCGCCGTGCTGGTAACGCGCCTCCAGGCGATTTGCGGTCTGCTCCTGATTGTGGCGGATGCCGATGTAGTCGCTGCGATCGACCACATTGCGCACCGGGTCATAGGAGTACGATTCGATATTGCGCCAGTCGCGGCGCGCCTTGAAGTACGCCAGCTCGTTGCTGATGGCAAGGTTCGGAGCCGCCTGCCAGTCCAGACGCGCAACGGCCTTGTCGTCGACGTAGCGCAGCACGGCGTCGCCGGCGTTGTAGTTCTCGTCGCGCAGCGCTTTGGCCAGGCCACCGTTCACCAGCGGCGTACCGAAGTAGCGTACCGGTTCCTGCTCGGCGTGATCGAGTTGCGCCGACAGCGTCACACCTGGCGCCAGCGTCGTGGTCATGCTGGTCAGGATCTTGCCGTGGCGCGCTTCGCCGCGCTCGATGAAGCCGTCGCTGCGACCGGCATAGGCATCGATGCGGAATGCGCCCTGCTCGCCCAGCGCGCCGGTGGCGCCCACGCCCGCGCGCAGCGCCTGGCCACCGCCAACGCCGCCCATGACTTCAAGCGACGCTTCACGGCGCGGGGCCTTGCGCACGGCATTGATGATGGCGCCGGTCGTGCCGCTGCCATGCACCACCGACCCCGGGCCGCGCAGCACCTCGATGGTCTCGTAACCCCATGGATCGGACGGATAGGTGGCCGTGCCGGAACCGACCAGCAGGCGCTGGCCGTTTTCCAGCAGCGCGACCGAGTTGTTGCCATTGAAGCCGCGCGCCGAATAGCTGATGCCATTACCGGGCGAACTGCTGTCGGTCAGGCCGGTGGTGCGCGTTACGGCGTCCTTGACCGACAGGTCGCCGCGCGCCGCGATCGTCGCGGCGCTGAGGGTCTCGGCACTGGCCGGCAGGTCGAGCGTGCTGATATCCAGGCGGCTGCCGGTGCTGTTGGCACGGTCGAGCGCCAGGCCGTCGTCGCCCGCACCGGCGTGGATGGTGACGGTGGGGACGGCCTGGGCGAAGGCGCCGGTGGCGCACAGCAGGCCGATGGTGGCCGGCAGCGCGCGCAACAAGGTTGTTTTCATCATCTGCTTTATTTTTTTGCGGGGGGTTCCGTGGGCTCGATCAGCACCAGCTTGCCGGTCTTTGGATCGCGATAGACTTCGCCGACGCGGTCGTAACCGCTGCCGTCCTGCGTCACGCCGCTGGCGGGGCGCTCGATCTGCCGGCCTTTCTCGACCGGTTGCGGCGGTTTGATCGCCCCTTGCGAACCGGCGATTGCCGCGATCAGGCCGCAGGCAAAGACCAGCATCACGTCGACCAGATTGACCAGGCTCGCGCGCGGGTCTTCGTCGCTCTGGTCGAAGCGCGCGTCGAGATGGCGATACAGGCGCAGACGGCCACGTGCCGGGGCGCTCATGCCAGCGGCTCCATCGCGTCGAGCGTCTCTTCGTACCAGCGGCGGCGCAGCTTGCCGATCACCAGGCCGGCGATACCGGCAACGAGGCCCAGCACGGTCGCATCGAAGGCGACTGTCACGGCGCTGGCCAGCTTGGCCGGATCGCCTTCACCCAGCGCGGCCAGGCCAGGCCCGAGCGGAATGATCGTGGCCATCAGGCCGAGCATCGGCGGGATGCGCGCCAGCAGGTCGGCGCGCTCCAGGCGGTGACGGGCCAGCTTCTGCACATGCTCGACGTTGCCGGCTGCGCGCAGCCGGGCCAGCCCGTGAAAGCGCTCGCCGACGGCGATGCCCGATTCGACCAGCGCAATGGCGCAGCCGGCCAGCAGCGCCACCAGCGAAGGCGTGAGCAGCCAGCTGACGGCATCGTGCAGCCAGGCATAGGACAAGTGATCGATCATGAGGTACTCCTTACAGGTTGAGGGATGCTGCGGCCGCGCCACAGGCCGAGCGCAAACAGGGCAAAGCAGGCGGCGAGAATGATCAGGACCTGCACGATGCGCAGGCCAGGGAGCGGCGCGGGTTCGGGTGGTTGGTTGAGTTCATAGGCGCGCATGGCTGGCGGGGCCGCCGGTGCGGGAGCAGCAGGCGCCTGGCCCTGCTGCGCGTCAGTGCGTGGCGGCGCTTGCTGAGTCGCCGCCGCTGCCGGGGCGCCAGCAGGCGCCGGAACCGCAAGCGCCGGCAGCATCTCGCCGCGCGCCTTTGCCAGCGTGACGCCAAGCTGCTGCGCGTCACCGCGATCGAGTTGCGGCGCCAGCCAGCCCCACATCGGGTGATCGGGCGACGTGTGGCCGCTGCCAGGCAAGCCGTTGGCCGCCACCAGGCGCGCCAGCTCACCACCCATCGTGCGGATCGTTTCCGGGTCGGTCTTCCAGAAGCCTTTTTCGGCCGCCACCATGAACACGGCCAGCATGTGCGCCTTGACGTGCGCGTTGTGGCGCTGGCCCAGAAATTCGGGCAGTCCGAGCTTGTGCGCATCGTCGAAGTAGACGGCCTTGACTTCGTCCCAGGCCCAGTTCTTCACGAGGTCCGGCCGTGTGACCTGCCAGCCCCACAGGTTCTCGATGAATTCCTGGCCCATCGTGCGTGCGCCCGAGTAGCCGTTGTCCATCAATGGGCGCAGCCACGCGGGGTTCAAAAAGCGCCCGCGCAATTCGCCCAGCAGCGCAGTGGCCAGCGGCTCGACATCGGCCTGGCCCGGTCGTCCGTGCTGCAGGATCAATGCGTCCGGCACGCGGCCGGTGCGCGTCTCGACGGCCAGCGACAGGCCGCCCAGGTAGTCGAAGGCGTCATTGTTGTCGAGCAGGCCGTACAGATTGCTGGCGCGGCCGTGGTAGGTGCGGTGGATGCCGTCCAGCGCCACGTCGAACGCGCGGTGCTGCGCGTCGCCATCGGCATCCAGGCCGTATGCGTGCCCCATGCGGTTGCGGTAAGCGCGGCCGATTTCCTCGCGCTCGCGCCAGGCGCCCGAGCGTTCGGTCAGGCGGTTCACGCCCGTGCCGTACGCGCCCGGTGCATCGCCGAACACGCGCAGCGCGGCGCCCTGCCCCGCTTCGATGGTCGATGCACCGCCGGCAACCAGCGCGCGCTGGCGCACCAGCCATTCGCGCGCGACCCGGTTATCCTGCACGGCCTCAAGGCCCCAGGCGACGCCCTGGAGCGGCGCCAGAGCGGCTTGCAAGGCTTCGCGCAGGGTCGGGTCCTGGCGCGCCATCGTCTCGGCGGATGCCGCCAGCGCCAGCCGGCCGGCCCGGTCGATCAGGCGAATCAGGTTCGGGTACAGGTCGCGGAACAGCCCGGACGTGGTCACCAGCGCATCGCGCCGCACGGCGCCCGGCACCAGGCGCACATCGGTGACGATGCCGCGCGCATTCCAGACCGGTTCGGCGCCCATCATGGCCAGCGCGAAGCCGACCATCACGCCTTCATCGCGCACGGCGTCCGACGCCCACAGGATGATGCCTTCGCTGCCCCGCTCCCGCGCGGCGTCACCCTTGCTGCGTGCCATCGCCTTGGCCGCCATCTTTTGCGCCAGCCCGAAACCCAGGCGCGTGGGCAGGATGTCGCCATCGACCGCGTGGAAGTTGCGGCCCGTCGGCAGCGCCTCGGGCGAGCGCAGAGGATCGTTACCCTTGCCCGGCTCGATGTAGCGGCCATCCAGGCCAGCCAGCAAACCCGCCATTTCGCGTCGCGGCGAGTCGCGCAGCTTGTCGGCGATGGACGGATCATCGATGCCGCTCTTGGTCATCGAATCGAGCATCAGGTCGAGGGACTTCTGGTCCCACGGCCGGCCAAACACGTGCAGGCCGAACGGCATGAATTTTTCTTGCAGCTTGGTCAGGTAGTGGCCAACCTCGTGCGCCAGCAAATCGTCGTCGGCAGCGTCGAAGCCGATGCCGCGCACTTCGAGCACGTCGGACATCGACGCTTCGAGTTCGGCGCGCAGGTTCAGCGCCACGACGCGCTCGCGCATCAGTTGCGCGGCCTGCGTCTTGAGTGACTCGGACGACGCAGCTTCGAAACTCTCGACGATCTGGCGCAGCGACAGCAGCTCGTCGTACAGCGGCGTCGTCGCCAGCGGGGGCGTCAGGTGGTCGACGATGATCGCCAGGCCGCGGCGCTTGGCCTGCGTGCCCTCGCCCACGCCATCAACGATGTACGGGTAGATGCCCGGCAGGTCGCCCGCGATCAGGCTGGGATAATCGTCGCTCGACAGGCCCACGGCTTTACCGGGCAGGAATTCAAAGGTCGAGTGGCGCCCCACGTGCACGACGGCGTCAGCCTTGAAGCGGTCGCGTATCCAGTGGTAGAAGGCCAGGTACTGGTGCGGCGGCGTGATGCTGGTATTCGCGTGCAGCAGTTCTTCATCGACTTCCCAGCCGCGCGGCGGCTGCGGGCCAATAAACACATTGCCGAACCTAAGGCCCGGCACCAGCAGCTTGCCGCTGTCGACCATTACCTTGCCCGGCGCCGGGCCCCAGCCGCGCATGCCTTCGATGCCGTAGCCGATCAGGCGCCGGTACAGTGGCGCGAGCGCCTTGCACGGACTGGGTTTACTGTCATCGAGACAGGCGCGGTAGCCGTCTTCGAGCGCATTCAGGTCGCGCGTGGCCTGCACGCGCTGTGGATGGTCGACACCCTCGACCAGGTGCAGCAATTCCTTGATGATCGTCTCGGCCTGCTTGCGGCCCGGCGCACGCTCGCCCTGCGCTTCGGCGTCCAGCACGTCGGCATGCAGGCGGCCCAGCATGCCGTCCTTCATTTCGCCCTGCACGCGCGGTGCAAGCGTCGCGAACCAGCGCGCATAGTCGGCGGCGCTGACGCTATTGACGGTGGCGCTCATTTCGCGCAGCGCGGCGCGGTCTTCGGGCAGGTTCACACCGTGCGCCATGATCATGTCGAGCAGCGCTTCGGGCGTGGCCGGCAGATCGCCGACCGTGTAGCCAGCCGCCTTTAGTGCATGCAGCATGTCGAACAGCGACGCCGGCACGTTCAGGTTGTCGGCGCCGATATTCTGGCGGCCCGGCGGGTGGTTGTAATAGACCATCGCGATGCGCTTGTCGGCATTGCGCTTGGCACGCAGCGCCAGCCAGCGGCTCACGCGCGCCGTCATGCGATCGACTTCGGCCGGCAGCAGCACCGGCGGGCGGTTCTCGATGCCGGTCAGGCGGTCGCGCTGCGACTGGCCCAGCGCCGCCACCACCATCGGCTGACCGATGCCCTGCAGTTCGGGCAGCGCGACGCGGTACTGCACCGAATCCGGCGGCAGCCCATCGGGCGAAAGCTGCCACTGAATGGCAGTGCGGTCCGACAGGCGGATCGCCTTGAACACGGGGATATCGAGGCGTTTGAAGGCTTCGCTGACGACTTCGCGCCCTTCGGCGGCGCCGACGACGAAGTCCTGCAGCACCACCAGCGCTGCAGGCTTCGCTGGCGCGATCAGCTCCGGCAGGCGCACCAGCGCTTCGCGCGAAGCGCCGCCCCAGCGCGTGAGCAGCTGCACGCAGGCCTGGCCCTGTTCTTCGATGCGGCGGCACAGCGCGGCCGGCACCATGCCATCCATGTTCGCCAGGTCGAGCACGACGACGGTCGGGCGGTCCTTCAGGCCGAGTTTTGCGGCGTTGCCCCAGGCGGCAGCATCCTGCAGCTCGTTCTGGCCGACGCGCAGGCGCAGTGTTGGCTCGGGCAGCGGGGCGCCGAGCGCTGTCGATGGATGCAGCAGGTGGGCGATGAGAGCCGTGGTGTTGTCCACGCCGCCCGCTTGCCAGACGCGCCGCGCCGCGAGCCAGTGGCGCGCGGCGGGATTGGCCTCTGCCGCCTGCAGCGCGGCGGGCGCCGGCGCTTCGGCCGCCAGTTCGCGCAGCAGCTCGGGCGCGAAGCCGGCCAGGCTGCCTTGCGCCGCGCGCGTCATCAGGTTCAGGCTTGCTTCGCCATTGAAGGCCAGCACCGCGGTGCCTGGCTTGGCGTGGCGCGCCAGCGCATCCTTCATGCGGCGCGCCGGATCGCCGAACAGCGACACCGCCAGCACCGTGTCGGCGCCGGCGATCCATTGGCCCACCTCGCGTTCACTCGCGGCCATCAACTGGGCCGGCGTGCGTAACTGAATCCGGTCGCGCGGGTGGCTGGCCAGGTGGCGGTGGGCGGCCTCGATCGCGCCCGGCGCGGCGCGCTCGGTGACCACGGCAAACATGGTGGCGGCGTGGCTGTGGGCGCAGGCAAGCAGGGACGCGAGCAGAAGCACCAGCGCAGTACAGGCGCGGGCAAGCGAAGCAGTGTTCATGTGAACGTCGACCTTTCAGCTGCGCGCCAGGGCGCGCATGACAACGGGCAGACGTCTTCCTTCCACGCTGGACGCAGCAAGCCATGCGCACGCGCGCACGAACGCTGACGCGACCGCGATGGCAACAAAAAAGGAACGACGAACTACCAACAGGCACGCCCACACCCCGGGACGTACGCGATGCATCGTGACTGGCCGGTCTTCTGGCTTGCCGTCATCCTTCCCGGGTCCTGCCTTCCCGTGCACGGGGCACAGTGGCGTTCGACGAGGGTCGTCAGGCATACAGCAGCGGGGGCTGCGCCGGACTGGCGTGCGATGGATTCGCACACGTCACCGGCTTCCCGTTTCACCTTCCTGCAGACGAGCAGGACGGCACCATTCACTTGATTGGGCGCGATTCTACAGCCAGGGTGCGTCACTGTCACCGCATTCTTTGGCCTCTAGCCTAGAATGGCGGTATCGTCCGGCCAGGCCGGCACCCACTACTTCTTCGCGACCGTTCACATGATCACACGACAAGACTGCCTGGCCCTCGACGCGGCCGACCCGCTGGCGCCCCAGCGCAATGCCTTCGCGCTGCCGGACGGCGTGATTTACCTCGATGGCAATTCGCTCGGCGCCCGCCCCCGCGCGGCCCTGCAACGCGCGCAGGACGTGATCGCCGCCGAATGGGGCAATGACCTGATCCGCAGCTGGAACACGGCCGGCTGGTACGACCTGCCGCAGCGCCTGGGCACCCTGATCGCGCCGCTGATCGGCGCCGCGGCCGATGAAGTGGTGGTCACCGATTCCACCTCGGTGAACCTGTTCAAGGCGCTGGCCGCGTCGCTCAAGATGCAGGCCGACGCGCCGGCGCACGCCGCCCGCCGCATCATCCTCACCGAGCGCGACAACTTCCCGAGCGACATCTACATGGCCGAAGGCCTGATCGGCTGGCTCGAGCGCGGTTACGAGCTGCGCCTGCTCGACAGCTGGGCCGACCTGCCCGCTGCTCTGGAAGGCGACGCCGGCGCCCAGGTGGCGGTCGTGATGCTCACGCACGTGAACTACCGCACCGGGCGCATGCTCGACATGAAGACGATCACGGCGCAGATCCACGCCGCCGGCGCGCTGGCGATCTGGGACCTGGCCCATTCGGCCGGCGCCGTTGAGGTCGACCTGAATGGCGCGCAGGCCGACTTCGCGGTGGGCTGCACCTACAAATTCCTCAATGGCGGGCCGGGCGCACCAGCGTTCATCTGGGTGCCACAGCGCCATCACGCGCAGTTCACGCAGCCGCTCACCGGTTGGTGGGCGCACCGCCAGCCGTTCGCGATGCAGCCGGCGTTCGCGCCGGTGGCCGGCATCAAGCGCGCGATGTGCGGCACGCAGCCGGTGGTGGCGCTGGCGCTGATCGAATGCGGACTGGCCGTATTCCAGGACGTGACCATGGCGGCGCTGCGCAAGAAGTCGCTCGCGCTGTCGGACCTGTTCCTGGCGCTGCTCGAACAGGAATGCGCCGCGCATCCGCTGGAGCTGATCACGCCGCGCAATCACGCAGACCGTGGCAGCCAGGTGAGCGTGACGCATCCGCACGGCTACGCGGTGATGCAGGCCCTGATCGCGCGCGGCGTGATCGGCGACTACCGCGAGCCGCAGGTGATGCGCTTTGGTTTCACGCCGCTGTACACGGGGTATGACGATGTATGGCAGGCGGTGATGGTGCTCAAGGATATCCTGGACCGCAGCGACTATCAGGTCGATGCCAAGCGCACTGCGGTGACCTGAGCGATTCTCGGTCAATTCTCAAGAGAGGACACGATGCCCTGCCCTGTTACCCCGGATTCGTCCGCCAGCAATGCCGATGTGAGTGGCTGCCCGGTCTCGCAGCCCGGCTACCACGGCGCCAAGCTCGATTTCAGCAAGGACATGAGCTACGGCGACTACCTCTCGCTCGACACGATCCTCAATGCCCAGCATCCGCTGTCGCCCGAGCACAACGAGCTGCTGTTCATCGTCCAGCACCAGACCAGCGAATTGTGGATGAAGCTGATGCTGCACGAGCTGCACGGTGCGCGCGACAATATCGCGCGGGGCCAGTTGCCCGCGGCGATGAAGATGCTGGCGCGCGTGGCGGCGATCATGAATCAGCTCGTGCATGCGTGGGATGTGCTGGCGACGATGACGCCCCCCGAGTACACGGCGATCCGCCCGTACCTGGGCGCGTCGTCGGGGTTCCAGTCGCATCAGTATCGCGAGATCGAATTCATCCTGGGGAACAAGAACGTCACGCATTTGCAGGTGCATCAGCACAAGCCTGACGCGCATGCGGCGCTACAGGGCGTGCTGGATAAACCGTCGCTGTATGACGAAGCGATCCTGGTGATGGCGCGCAGCGGGTTGACCGTGGATGCGGCGCGGCTTGCGGGACCGTGGCATCAGGCGACGCGGTCGGATCCGTCGGTGAAGGCGGCGTGGATGGTCGTGTATCGCGACACTGACCAATATTGGCCGCTGTATGAGCTGGGTGAGAAGCTGGTGGATATTGAGACGGCGTTTCGCTTGTGGCGCTTCCGGCATGTGACGACAGTGCAGCGCGTGATTGGTTTCAAAACCGGCACGGGCGGCACGGACGGTGTGGGGTATCTGCGCAAGATGCTCGATGTCGTGCTGTTCCCGGAATTGTTCGAACTGCGTACCGAGCTGTAATCACCTTCATTCAAGGACCGCCTGCCATGATTTCCCATCTCGACCATTTGGTGCTGACCTGCACCGATCTCGATGCGACCAAGCATTTTTATACGGAGGTGATGGGCATGCGTCTGGAGACCTTCGGCGCGGGTCGCATCGCCTTCAAGTTCGGCAACCAGAAGATCAACCTGCACCAACGCGGCGCCGAGTTCGAGCCGAAGGCGCACCTGCCGGTGCCGGGGGCGCTGGATCTGTGTTTCATTGCCTCTACACCGCTTGATAAGGTGATTGCGCACCTGGGCAAGTGCGACTGGCCGATTGTCGAAGGGCCGGTCGAGCGGACTGGGGCGACCGGCAAGATCCGCTCGGTGTATGTGCGTGATCCGGATCTGAATCTGATCGAGATTTCAGAACTGATGGGCTGAAATGGTCGCGGCATGATGAGCTTGCAGTGGCACTAGTATGCAAGCCGTTTTTTACTTTCTTGATCAAACGCTCGATATGGCGGGGCACAAAAAAAGCGCCGTGAGTCACAGACCCACGGCGCTTGATCGCTTCAACAACATTCAGTCTTAAAACGGAATGTCGTCATCCATATCCGAGAAGTTCGGAGCCGGCTTCGGCTGCGGACGTGCTGCCGGTGCCGGTGGCGCCTGACGTGGCGCTTGCTGGCGTGGCTGCTGTGGCGCCGAGTAGTCGTCGTCCATGCCGCCACCGCCCATACCGCCACCCATGCCGCCGCCGTCGCCGCCCATGCCCTGGCGACCGCCCAGCATCTGCATGTTTTCAGCGATGACGTCGGTTGCGTAGCGCTCGATGCCATCCTTGTCGGTGTACTTGCGGGTCTGGAGGCGGCCTTCGACGTAGACCGACGAGCCTTTTTTCAGGTATTGCGCGACGATCTCAGCCAGGCGGCCGAAGAACGAAATACGGTGCCACTCGGTCAGCTCTTTTTGCTCGCCGGTGTTGCGGTCTTTGGATTTGTACGAGGTGGCGACCGCGATGTTCGCGATGGCGTCGCCGCTCGGCATGTAGCGCACTTCCGGATCGCGGCCGAGGTTGCCAACGATGATGACCTTGTTAACTGATGCCATTTGATTACTCCTGCTGGGTATGATCAGCCCTGACTCTGCATGCTTCTAGGCGTCAGGGAACGTGGTGGTACAGCCTACTATTATGAGGCCGGCGCCCGGATTTGCCACAACAATTTGTTGTCACCCGTCAGCCGTAACGCCACGTCATCCCGTCGATTTTATTGTCAATCCGACCTCATCCATAGCTCAGCAGGGAAATTTATTTTGCGATTCTAGATGCTTTGTCATTGAACCGTTCAGAGGGCAACCCACATACGGCGGACATGTCGTTGTCCAGGCCATCGCGCCATCCGGATGCGCTTGCCGAACCGGCAATGCGCACATTAGAACCACTGGACAAATATACAGCCGTAACAAAAACCAGCTACACTAACGGGTTCTCCCCGATTGGCCCGCTGACCCGGTCGCTTAGCGTTCGCGGCTCCGCCACGGTGGCCCACATAAACTAATAGAAAGTCTGCCCAACTTAATGGAAGAAATTCGCATTCGTGGTGCCCGCACGCACAATCTGAAGAACATCAACCTCGACCTGCCGCGCAACAAGCTGATCGTGATCACGGGTTTGTCGGGCTCGGGCAAGTCGTCGCTCGCTTTCGACACCTTGTACGCCGAAGGCCAGCGCCGCTATGTCGAGTCGCTGTCGGCCTACGCGCGCCAGTTCCTGCAGCTGATGGAAAAGCCCGATGTCGACTTGATCGAGGGCCTGTCCCCTGCCATTTCGATCGAGCAGAAGGCAACCTCGCACAATCCGCGCTCGACCGTCGGCACCGTCACCGAAATCCACGATTACCTGCGCCTGCTGTACGCGCGCGTCGGCACGCCGTATTGCCCGCAGCACCCGCACCATCCGCTGGCCGCGCAGACCGTGTCGCAGATGGTCGACTCGGTGCTGGCCATGCCGGAAGGCACCAAGCTGATGATCCTGGCGCCCGTTGTAGCGGGCCGCAAGGGCGAGCATGGCGACCTGTTCCTGGCAATGCAGGCCCAGGGTTTCGTGCGGTTCCGTATCGCCAGCGGCGTGGCTGCGGCCAAGATCTACGAGATCGACGAGCTGCCCAAGCTGAAGAAGACCGAGAAGCACACGATCGACGTCGTGATCGACCGCATCAAGGTCAATCCGGACATCAAGCAGCGTCTGGCCGAGAGTTTCGAGACCGCACTGCGCCTGGCCGATGGCCGCGCGGTCGCGTACGAAATGGACACCGAAAACATGACGGTGTTCTCGAACAAGTTCGCCTGTAATGTCTGCGGCTACTCATTGCAAGAGCTGGAACCGCGCCTGTTCTCGTTCAATAACCCAATGGGCGCCTGCCAGGAATGCGACGGCCTGGGCCACATCGAATTCTTCGATCCGAAACGGGTCGTGGCTTTCCCGCACCTGTCGCTGGCGTCCGGCGCCGTGAAGGGCTGGGACCGCCGCAACCAGTTCTACTTCCAGATGCTGCAGAACCTGGCGTCGCACTACGACTTCGACCTCGACATACCGTTCGACAAACTGCCGGCGGCATCGCAGGATGCGGTGCTGTTCGGCTCGGGCAAGACGGCAATCCCGTTCAGCTATGTGAACGAGCGCGGCCGCACCGTGATTCGCGAGCACACGTTTGAAGGCGTCGTCAACAACCTGCAGCGCCGCTATCGCGAAACCGATTCGATGGCGGTCAAGGAAGAGCTGGCGAAGTTCATCAACGAGAAGAAGTGCCCGTCGTGCGAAGGCGCGCGTCTGCGCACCGAAGCGCGCTACGTAAAAATCGGTCAGGGTGCCCAGCAGCGCGCGATCTATGAAGTATCCGATAAGCCGCTGCGCGATACGCTCGAGTTCTTCGAAACGCTGGAACTGACCGGCGCCAAGAGAGACATCGCCGAACGCGTGATCAAGGAAATCATTTCGCGCCTCAAGTTCCTGAACAACGTCGGCCTGGATTACCTGTCGCTCGACCGCAGCGCAGACACCTTGTCCGGCGGCGAAGCGCAGCGCATTCGCCTGGCGTCGCAGATCGGCTCGGGCCTGACGGGCGTCATGTACGTGCTCGACGAGCCGTCGATCGGCCTGCACCAGCGCGACAACGATCGCCTGATCGCGACGCTGAAACACCTGCGCGACATCGGCAACAGCGTGCTGGTGGTCGAGCACGACGAAGACGCGATCCGCACCGCCGACTACATCGTCGACATGGGACCGGGCGCGGGCGTACACGGCGGGCAGATCATCGCCGAAGGCACGCTCGAGCAGATCATGAAGAACGAGCATTCGGTCACGGCCCAGTATCTCGATGGCCGGCGCCGGATCGAAGTGCCGAAGAAGCGTACCAAGGCCGATCCGGCGCGCCAGCTGGTGATCACGGGCGCCAAGGGCAATAACCTGAAGGACGTGACGCTGACGCTGCCGGTGGGCTTGATGACCTGCATTTCGGGCGTCTCGGGTTCGGGCAAGTCGACCCTGATCAACGACACGCTGTATCCGGCGCTGTCGCGTCACCTGTACGGCTCGCAGACCGAGCCGGCCGAGCACACGTCGATCCACGGCCTGGAACACTTCGACAAGGTGATCTCGGTCGACCAGGCGCCGATCGGCCGCACGCCGCGCTCGAATCCGGCGACCTACACGGGCCTGTTCACGCCGATCCGCGATCTGTTCTCGACGGTGCCGACGGCCAAGGAACGAGGCTACAGCGCGGGCCGCTTCTCGTTCAACGTCAAGGGCGGGCGCTGCGAAGCGTGCCAGGGCGATGGCGTGATCAAGGTCGAGATGCACTTCCTGCCGGACGTGTATGTGCCGTGCGACGTCTGCCACGGCAAGCGCTACAACCGCGAAACGCTGGAAGTCAATTACAAGGGCAAGAACATCACGGAGGTGCTGGAACTGACCGTCGAGGATGCGCACGAGTTCTTCAAGCCGGTACCGGTGATTGCGCGCAAGCTGCAGACGCTGCTGGACGTGGGTCTCGGCTACATCAAGCTGGGGCAGAGTGCGACCACCTTGTCGGGCGGTGAAGCACAGCGCGTGAAACTGTCGCTCGAGCTGTCCAAGCGCGACACGGGCCGTACGCTGTATATCCTGGATGAACCGACGACCGGCCTGCACTTTGCCGACATCGACCTGCTGCTGAAGGTGATCCATCGCCTGCGCGACCAGGGCAATACGCTGGCGATCATCGAGCACAATCTGGACGTCATCAAGACGGCGGACTGGGTGGTCGACCTGGGGCCGGAAGGCGGCGCCGGCGGTGGTGTCATCGTGGCGACGGGTACACCGGAAGACGTGGCCAAGAACAAGGGCAGCGCCACCGGCAAGTATCTGAAGCCATTGTTGAAGGCGCCTGCAAAGGCGTAACACGCCGCTGCAGGCAGCACGATCAAACAGGGGCAACGCCAGCGGCGCTGCCCCTGTTTTTTTATGCGCGCAAGGCCTGCATTGCCGCGCTGATGAACGCGCGCATGCGCTCGTCGACCATCCCGGATTGCCGCAGTGCCGGCTCATTCTGCAAGGCTTGCCGGATCTTTTTCTGGGTTGCCGGCTGGTCGCCTGCAAACGAACGGAACAGATCGAACCACGCCAGCGCCAGCGCACGTGCCTGCGGCGAGTCGGGCGCATGGCCTTCGTCCATCGCCGTGCGGACTTGCGCCACCAGTGGCGGCCACTCGGCATCGCGCTTGCCAAAGTTGGCGCGCATGAAGGCAAACTCGTCGTCGTCGAGATAATTCCGGTAAATCGACAACTGGTGCGCTTTCGATGCCGCCAGGATGAACGCCATCATCTGCGGTGAAATGCCGGTGCGCTCCTGCACGCTGGGTTCGTGCTCGTGCATCGCGTTCAGCTTGGCAAACAGGATCGGATTGTTCCCCGTATCGCGCCTGACCATCGCCATCCACTGCGTTGCCAAAACCTGTGCCTGGGGATCACCAGGGTCGGTGCCGGCATCCATCAGCGCCTGCACTTGCGCCACTAGTGCCTGCCACTCGGGCTCGACATCATCGGCCTGGGTATAGATGGGTAATTGCGTGAGTTCTTCCTGCGAAAAATACTTGTCGTACATGGTCATGTGCTCCAGCGTTGTCAGCCAATCGGCCAGATCCGGTTCCTGTCCGTCGGCCAGCTGCCCCTGCAGTTGCGACAGGCGGCTGCGCAAGGCTTTGGCCTGCTGGATCTGCTCGGTCAGCAGGCCGATCTGGCGCGCGACAACCGTGGCCAGTGACAGGTCGGCTCTGGTGAGGGTGGTTCCGATGTCGGCCAGCGCCAGCCCGAACCTGCGCAATGCCAGAATGCGGTGCAGGCGGGCGATGTCGGCTTCGTTGTACAGCCGGTAGCCGGCGTCGGAACGCGCAGAAAGCGATAGCAACCCGATCGCGTCGTAGTGGTGCAAGGCACGGACCGTCAAGCCAGTGCGTTTTGCCAGTTCCCCAATTTTCAGCAGCATCGTCTCACCCTTTCTTCATGCGTGAAGACAGGATGGAACCTGACGCCACGTGAGGGTCAAGCCTACAATGAATCAGGGGCAGCGCCACCGGCGCTGCCCCTGTTCTTTTTTTTATATTTTCACCGCCATGAAGACGGCGCCTCCCCCACCAGGCAGTTCGAGCTTACGCTCAAGCAGCCAGTTGTTTCTCCAGCCGGTCACGCGTGGCCACCAGCTCTTGCGGCAGGTGGTAGGCCAGCTTCTCGAACAGCTCGGTATGCAGTTTCAGTTCTTCGCGCCAGGCATCCTTGTCGATCGACGTGATCTGCGCAAATTGCTGCTCGCTGAAGTCCACGCCTTCCCAATTCAGGTCGGTATAGTTCGGCGTGGTGCCGAACAGGTGCTCGGTGCCGCCGGTGGCGCCGGCGGTGCGGTCCAGGATCCATTTCAGGACGCGCATATTGTCACCGTAACCTGGCCACACGAAGTTGCCCTGCGCATCGGTGCGGAACCAGTTGACGCAGAAGATCTTTGGCAATGCCGCTGGATCAATTGCTTCGACCTTCTTGCCCAAATCGAGCCAGTGCTGGAAGTAGTCGCTCATGTTGTAGCCGATGAATGGCAGCATCGCGAATGGATCGCGGCGCACGACGCCCATCTGGCCGGCGGCGGCGGCGGTGGTTTCGGAACCCATCGCGGCGGCCATGTAGACGCCTTCCACCCAGTCGCGCGCTTCGGTCACCAGCGGCACGGTCGTCGAACGACGGCCACCGAAGATGAACGACGAAATCGGCACGCCGGCTGGATCGTCCCAGGCAGCATCGATCACCGGATTTTGCGTTGCGGCGACCGTGAAGCGTGCGTTCGGATGCGCCGCCTTGGTACCCGATGCCGGCGTCCAGTCCTTGCCCTGCCAGTCGATCAGGTGGGCCGGTGCTTCCTTGGTCATGCCTTCCCACCAGACGTCGCCGTCGTCGGTCAGCGCGACGTTGGTGAAGATGACGTTTTCACGTAGCGAGGCCATGCAGTTCGGATTGGTCTTGTCGTTGGTGCCCGGGGCCACGCCGAAGTAGCCGGCTTCCGGATTGATCGCGACCAGCTTGCCATCGGCGCCCGGCTTGATCCAGGCGATGTCGTCGCCAATGGTCGTGACTTTCCAGCCATTGAATGCCTGTGGCGGGATCAGCATTGCGAAGTTGGTCTTGCCGCAGGCCGACGGGAACGCGGCGGCGATGTATTTCTTGTCGCCCTGTGGCGATTCGACGCCCAGGATCAGCATGTGTTCGGCCAGCCAGCCGGTGCCGCCCTGCTGCGCTTCTTGATAGCCCATGTTCGACGCGATGCGCAGCGCGAAGCACTTCTTGCCCAGCAGCGCATTGCCGCCGTAGCCCGAGCCGAACGACCAGATTTCGCGGGTGTCCGGATAGTGGACGATGTACTTGGTGGCATTGCATGGCCATGCGACATCGGCCTGGCCATCGACCAGCGGCATGCCGACCGAGTGCACGCACGGCACGAAGTCACCGTCCTGGCCCAGCACGTCGTACACGGCGCGGCCCATGCGCGTCATGATGCGCATGTTGACGGCGACGTACGGCGAGTCGGACAGTTCGACGCCGATATGGGCGATTGGCGAACCGAGCGGGCCCATCGAGAACGGCACCACGTACAGCGTGCGGCCGGTCATGCAACCGTCGAACAGGCCGTGCAGCGTATTGCGCATTTCGGCCGGTTCCATCCAGTTGTTGGTCGGGCCGGCTTCTTCTTTCGTGGCCGAGCAGATGTAGGTGCGGTCTTCGACGCGCGCCACGTCCGACGGATCGGACCAGGCCAGGTAGGAATTTGGACGCTTGGCCGGGTTCAGCTTTTTCATCGTGCCAGCGGCAACCATTTCGGCGCACAGGCGGTCGTATTCGTCTTCCGAACCGTCGCACCAGTAGATGCTGTCAGGCTTGGTCAGCGCAGCAATCTCAGCCACCCAATTGATGAGTTTTTGATGTTTGATGTAAGCTGGGACGTTCAGTGCGGCGACGCCGCCCATCACGGGTTGGTTCATGGGGATACCTCCAAATGCCAATTAAGAATTCGGGTGGACCGTTACCTTGCATCGTCTTCAGCCGGGGCGCCCTGCGGTCGATCACGACGTTGGGCAGGCACTCTGCGGCAGAAGCAGGCGTCAACACTTGACGACACAGCGGGCAGGTCGGCAGCTTCGAATGAAGCTGTGCGGTGCGTCTCGTGAGCACCGTTGGATACGTGTCATTCGCTTAAGTTCTGCGCCGATTGTACACCCGCAAAACGGCGTTTCGACGGGTTTCACTACAAAAAAGTAGGAAAAATGCCCGACTAATGTAGTAGGCTATTTGGGCATTTGCCCTATCGTGTTATTTGTTTACAGGCAGATCATACAATTGTGACAACACCAATGAAAATCGCGATTCTTGACGACTATCAAGACGCTGCACGCCGTCTCGCGTGCTATCCCCTGCTCGATGGCCACGAGGTCAAAGTGTTCCAGAGCTCGACCCGCGGCCTGGGCCAGCTTGCTATCCGGCTGGCCCCGTTCGATGCGCTGGTGCTGATCCGCGAACGCACCGCCTTCTCTGCGGCCCTGCTCGCCAAGCTGCCCAACCTGAAACTGATTTCGCAAACCGGCAAGGTCAGTGGCCATATCGACGTCGCCGCTGCGACCGCACGCGGTATTGCAATTGCCGAGGGCGTCGGCTCACCGATTGCACCGGCAGAATTGACGTGGGCCCTGATCATGGCGGCCAGTCGCAAGATCGTGCCGTATGCCACCAATCTGAAAGAAGGACTGTGGCAGACGGCCTCGACCAATCCGGTACTGAACGGCGTGGGCCGCGTGCTGCACGGCCGCACGCTCGGGCTCTGGAGTTACGGCAAGATCGGCAAGCTGGTGGCTGGCTATGCGCGCGCGTTCGGGATGCGCGTGGTGGTATGGGGTAGCGAAGCGAGCCGGCAGGCCGCGATCGCCGATGGCATTGAGGCGGCGCCGTCGCGTGAGGCGCTGTTCGAGATGGCCGATGTGCTGAGCCTGCACCTGCGCCTGGCTGAATCGACCCGTGGCATCGTCACGGCAAGCGATCTGGCCCGCATGAAACCGGACGCGCTGTTCGTCAATACCAGCCGCGCCGAACTGGTGGCCGATGGCGCGCTGGAAAGCGCCTTGAAGAAAGGCCACCCTGGCATGGCGGCGCTGGACGTGTTTACCAGCGAGCCGCTGGGACCGGATTCACCATTGCTGCGCATTCCGACCGTGCTGGCGACACCGCACCTGGGGTATGTCGAGCAGGATAGTTACGAGTTGTATTTCAGCGCGGCGTTCGAGAATATCGTGCAGTTCGCGCAGGGTACGCCGACCAATATTCTCAATCCAGAGGCGTTGAACAAACGCTGAGCACAAGACGCCGCAAGCTCAGCGCAGTTCGGGCTCGCCTTTGATGTTGATCTTCGGCGCCGGCAGCACATGCGTGCCGGTCCAGAGGCCAGCCCAGCCTGGCGGCCAGCCGATGTCCGGCCCGGCATAGGGTTTGAGGCCCGCGCGCACCGGCACGATCGGCACCGGTGGCGCTTCGATCAGGCCGCCACCCGGTGGCCGCTCCATGTTCAGGCTATACATGTAGCCGGGCAGCAGCAGGTCGCATGCCTGCGCGAACCACGCGGTGTGGTCTTCGTCGCGGCCCAGTGCCTCAGCGAGTCCTTGCGGATCGAACTTGGCCAGTGCGTGGATCAGCTCATCGGTGCTCGCGCCCGGCACATCGTTCCAGCCCATGACCGGGTTGTTGTTGTACTCGGCGCCCGAGCCATACCAGCCTTCGCGCCAGGTGCGCTGCATCCAGTTGCGCGGCCCCGTGAACAGGTGCCAGCGCCAGTGCAGGCCGGACGGCTTGGGCCACGAGTACAGATAGAGTTTCTGGTAACCGGCCTCGTGCAGCGCACGCACGACGGCCATCAGGCGCGCGTGCGGCATGCGGTCAGGCGGGGCGCGCCGGAACAGGATCGGCTCGCCGTCGGCGTGCTGCACTTCGTCGTTCGACAGGTTCAGGTCTTGCGCTCGCGACTCGTTGCCGAAGCGCGCCGACACCCACCCGGTGAGCAGGTTGACATGCGTGATCACGCCATAGCCGCGATGGCGCTGGAAGATCACGGTTCCGGGGGCAACTGCTTTCATGGCAAATATAGAAATAGACTGTAGAAAAGGAAAATGGTGGGGGAAATACTCATCCGATCCGGACGATTCTAGCGCAGTCGCCTGGAGATCGCCGGTGGTTTGGCGATATCATGGGGACCTTTTTTCAGCGAGTGGATAAACCAACATGACTTTGCGACTCATCGCCACCGGCGGCACTTTCGACAAGCATTACAACGAACTCAATGGTGTGCTGGGCTTCGCCGAAAGCCATTTACCAGAGGTCATCAAGCGCAGCCGCATGACGGTGCCAGTGGCGCTGGACGTGCTGCCGCTGCTCGATTCGCTCGAGATGGGCGACGCCGACCGCGAGCGTGTGCTGACGACCTGCCGGGCTGCCTCCGAGAAAGCCATCGTGATCGTGCACGGTACCGACACGATGCGCGAGACGGCTGCTGTGCTGGGCGCGGCGGGCCTGGACCAGACCATCGTGCTGACCGGCGCCATGATCCCGTATGCGATCGCCAATTCCGATGCGCTGTTCAACCTGGGCTTTGCCTGCGGCGTCGCGCAGGTGCTGCCGGCCGGTGTATACGTGGCGATGAACGGTCAGGTGTTCCCTTGGGATAACGTGACCAAGAACCGCAGCGCCGGCGTGTTCCAGGGATTGTAAATAAAAATGGCCGGACACCAGGTCCGGCCGTTCGATGCACCGGCGCCTGATTCAGGCGCCGTGTGTCTGACGCCTGATTACGCCTTGGCTTCGCCGCCCAGCGCTTCGACGATATCAGCCAGCATCTTCGACAGCTCGCCCGTCATCAGGACGATATCGTTGTCGAAACGCTCGTCGTCGTTGTGGGTCGCGCTTTCGCCTTCCTTGATCACGTCCAGCGGCTTGATGCCCTTGATCGCCAGCGACTCGGTCAGCACGAAGCTGACGCGGTCGTTCCAGGTCATGGCCAGGCGCGTGCACTGCTTGCCGGCGGCGATGTGGCGGCGGATGTCGTCCGGCTCCAGCGTGTGCTTCACGTAGCGCACTGCGGCGCGGCTTTCGCCGGTGGCGCGCAGTTCGGTGTCCTGGTCGATCGTGAAGCCGTACGGCGCTTCATCGGCTTCGAGCCAGCCGGTCATCACGGCCACCGGCGAGCGCTGCACACGGAGCGACTCCAGCGGCATCTTGTCGACGGCCTTGAGCAGCAGCTTGACGACGTCGTCGGCCTTGGCCGGGCTGGCCGCATCGACCACGAGCCAGCCATTGACCGGGTCGATCCAGGTCCAGACATTGCTGCGCAGCGTAAAGGCGCGCGGCAGCAGTTCGTCGGCCACGCGCTCCTTCAGTTCCTTCATGGCTTTTTTGCCTGGCGGGAAGCCCTGCGCTTCTTCCATTTCGGCCGCCTTGGCCTTGGCCACCTGGTTGATGACCGATGCCGGCAGCAATTTCTTTTCGGTGCCCAGCATGATCAGCATCTGCTTGTTCACGACATGGACCAGGCCGCCGTTCGGGCGCGGCGCATCCCAGCCCTGGCGCAGCAATTCGTTGCTGTTGGCAGGCACAAAGCTGCCCGGCTCGAGGGCCTTTTCCAGCTGTTCAGGGGTGTAGGCCCAAGGGGCCGGCAGGCGATAGATCTGGAGATTCTTGAACCACATAGGTTTAATCCGCTTGTTTCGATATTTCTAGGGAACGACATTCTACGCTGCGCAGCAGCCACAGCGTCAAAAATGTCAGGGGGTTGTCGCGTCGTCCAGAGAATCGTCGAACAGCCGTAACTGCTCGACAATCTCGGTGTCGCCCAGGCGCACGCCGACGCCCAATAATCGCACCGGCCGGCTGGCGCGTGCCCAGCCGGTCTCCAGTAAACGTCCATAGGTCGGAATGTTGGGCGCATATCCCACACATTCGACCGTTGTCTGCTGGAAGTCCGAAAACTTGATCTTCACGAACAGCTTGTTGATGAATTTCTCAGCATTTGCCCGCTTGATCCGGCCCAGCAAATGCTCGTGCAGATCAGGCAGCAGCTTCAGGCAGGCGGCCAGGTCGGGCACGTCCGGCGTGTAGGTTTCCTCGGTGCTGATCGACTTGCGCTCGCGCGAGGTATTCACTTCGCGATGGTCGATCCCGCGGCTCAGGTCATACAGCCGCACGCCGAAGCTGCCCATATGTTCCTGCAACTTGTCCAGACTCCAGCCGCGCAGGTCGGCGCAGGTCTGGGCGCCGAGCCGGTTCAGTTTTTCAGCCGTGACCTTGCCCACGCCGTGCAGTTTCTTGACCGGCAGCGCCGCAACAAACGCGTCGACTTCTTCGGGCCGCACCAGGAACAGGCCGTCAGGCTTGTTCCAGTCGCTGGCGATCTTGGCGACGAACTTGTTCGGCCCCACGCCGGCCGAGGCCGTGATGCCCACCGTCTCGACGATGCGGCGCCGGATCTCCTGCGCGATCAGCGTCGCGCTGCCCTTGCAGTGCGGCGAATCGGTCACGTCCAGATAGGCTTCGTCGAGCGACAGCGGCTCGACGATCTCCGTGTAATCCTGGTAGATGGCCATGATCTGGCTGGACGCGATGCGGTACTTTTCCATTGCCGGCGGAATCACCACCAGCTCCGGACACAGCTTCATCGCCTGGGCCGTGGCCATCGCCGAATGGATGCCGAAGCGGCGCGCCTCGTAATTGCAGGTGGCAACCACGCCACGCTGGTCGGCGCGCCCGCCCACCGCCAGCGGCCGGCCGCGCAACGACGGATCGTCGCGCATCTCGACCGATGCATAAAAGCAGTCGCAATCGCAGTGGATGATTTTTCGGGCTGGGGCGTTCACGCTGGCGGGCCGCCCCATGCGGTCACAAACTGCCGGGGTCGCTTACTGTAATTGCATACAGTATCTTCTAAAAATCTTCCCCATGCAAATCTTGCTTATTTCTTGGCATTCTTCCCGGTAAAGCCGTTCTTCACCTTGCTGAAGTCGGCCTTGCGGATCATCCCGTGCACGCCCTTGGTGCCGTCGACCACCTGGCTGACCTGGAAGTCGCTGGCTGCGCTCAGATAGGCAAATGCGGTGGGACGGTCCATGCCCAGCATCTCGGTCAGGAAGCGGATCGATTCGCGCGTGGCATCCTTCATCGCTTCATCCAGATCGGGGTTCAGGCCGATCGTCACCCAGTGATCGGCCGTTTCGCCCAGCGGCCTGGCCAGGCTGCCCGAGCGCGATGGAATGCCGGGGTCGCCCTTTTTCAGCACCGTGATGCGGAAGGTCGGGCGCATCGAATGCTCGAGTGCGGTCAGCGCCACCTCGCCGTCACCCTGCGCCATATGCGGGTCGCCCGTGTAGAAATTGCCGCCCTTGACCAGCACCGGCAGGTAGACGGTCGAACCGACGCCCAGGTCGTTGATGTCCATATTGCCACCGTACAGGCCGGGCGGCACCGAGTGCACCGGCTTGGTCGTGTCAGCCGCGACTCCCATCACGCCCATGAACGGCGCGGTCGGGAACGTCACTTCGGTGCCGTCGGCGGTCTTCATCACGGCTTCCCACTTGCCCGCCTTGGTGCGCCGGATCGGGGTGAACACCGATACGTTGTTGTAGGCGCTCGGGTTGGCTGCCGAGGCATCTGCTGTCGGCTTCGGCGTTTCCGGGAATTCGCCGGGCAATGCCCCCTTGCCGTGGCGATTCGAAATCACGCCATACGGCACGCGCGGCACGGCCGACAGCAGCTCGACCTTGAGCACGTCGCCCGGCTCGGCGCCGTCGATCGCCACCGGCCCCGTCACGATGTGCGGCCCGTCCTTGGCAAAATCATGGGCCATCGACGAGCCCGTGATGGCGATGCCATCCTTGAGGACCATATTGGCAGGAATGCCCTTGCTGCCAAAATACGCCAGCGGATTGCGGCCCTGGTCCTCGACCAGGCCTTCATGCGACAGCGTGTCGAAGACAATCGTCGCACCGGACGGGATCGACAGCACCGGTTTCGTGGCCGCGTTCGGCAAATAGCCCCAGGTGACCGTTTCCACCGTCGAGGGCACGTAATACACCTCGTGCCTGGTGCCGGGGACGACGACCCGCCCCGGCTTGTCGGCCAGCGGTTGCAGCGGGAGCTTGTCGGCGGTCTGGGCGAACACCGCCGTTGCGGGTGCAAACACGGCCAGGGCAAGGGCGGTCGCGAGCGTAATGGTGCGCAGTTTCATGATGGACTCCGGTCGATGGCTGCTTGGCAGGGAACCCTGCATGCATGCAATCAACGTGCCATGTGAAATCAGGCAGATCACGCGGCAGCCCGGCCATATGCGCACCGGCGAGGTGCGCAGGCGCGGTCTACCGTGTCACTGACAGCGCATACCGGCCATTGCTGGTGCCGGTGCCGCCACTGGTAAAGAGCACGCGCAGATAGAGGACCGCCGTGCTGGTGCTGGTATTGGCGAAGGTGGCGGTGTCGGCCACGCCGGCGCGGTTCACGCTCGCGCTCAGTTGCTTGCCTGCGCTGTTGTACAGCTGCAGGTCATAGTTGGCCGTTGCCAGCACCGCGCTCAAGCTGGCCTTGAGCGTGTTGCCGGCCGGCAGATCGACCCGGAAGTAATCGGTATCGGTCGTCGTGCCCAGGTTGCCGGTAACGCTGGCATTGACAGGCGTGACGGGATCGGCCGTGGCGATGGTGTTGTTCGCTTCGGTCTCGGCAACCACGACAGGTGCAGCGCTGTTTTTGGCCCATGCGGCGGCGGCCGCCGCATTGACGATGCCGGCGCCGCATCCCGTGCAACTGGCCGGAAACGCGCGCGCCGTTGACTTCAGCTGCGCGGCGATCACGTCCGGCGTCAGGTTGGTGTTGGCCGCCAACATCAGCGCAGCCACGCCGGCCACATGCGGCGCAGCCATCGACGTGCCCTGGTAGAGCGCGTAGGTGTCCGCCAGCGGCCCGCTCCGGCCGCTGTTGAGCGTGGAAAGCACGCCTGAGGCGCCATCGCCGCCCGGCGCGGCCAGCGCGACCAGGGTGCCGAAATTGGAATAGCGTGCCCGCCCGCCGGTGCGGCCAGTAGCGGCCACCGCGATCACGCCGGTGCAGTTGGCCGGACTCGCGTTTCTGACGTCCATGGCCGAATTGCCCGCTGCGGCCACCACCACCGCGCCGCGCGAGCGTGCCCCGTTGACCGCGTTCTGCATCGTCGCGCTGCAGGCCCCGCCCCCGCCCAGCGACAGGTTCAGCACGCGCGCCTTGTTGGGATTGGCCGGCACGCCGGAAACGGTACCACCGGATGCCCAGGTGATCGCATCGGCGATATCGGAGGTGTAGCCACCGCACTTGCCCAGCACGCGTACCGGCAGGATCTTGGCGTTGTACGCCACGCCCGCCACGCCGGCGCCATTGTTGGTACGCGCTGCCACCGTGCCGGCCACATGCGTGCCGTGCCAGCTGGATGGCTGGTCGGAAAATGGCTGGCCGCCGCCGCAGGCGCCGGCCGTGATGCCGTCACCCGGGTCGCTGGCATCGTTGTCGCGCCCGTTGCCGTCATTGCCGATGGCGGCGGTGCTGATGAAGTCGTAGCCCGGCAGGATCTGCCCGCTCAGGTCGGCGTGCGGGCGGTAGCCGGTGTCGATCACGGCCACTACCACGCCGGTACCGGTCGAGATATCCCAGGCGGCCGGCAGGCGCAACCCGCCAACGGTATCGTAGTAATGCCACTGGTCGTTATAACGCGGGTCGGTCGGCGTGGCCGAGTGGGTCATGATGCGGTCTGGCTCGGCATATTCGATCGACGCATCGCGCATCATCATCTCGGTCGCCAGCGAGCGCACCTCGGCCAGATTGTGCCGGCGATCGAGCTTGAACACCTTTGCGCCGTTCGACAGCGCATGGCTCTCCCGGACCAGCACGCCAAATTGCTGACCGGCGCGATCAATCCTGGCCTTGCGCGCGCTGCTCCCACCTTCCACGATCACCGTCGATCCATTGGCGGCGGGTTGGGCGTCGCGGTACTTCACGATGACGCGGTCGGTTTCCAGAATGGATTGCGGCTCTTGGGAGCCTGCGGCGGCGGCGAACGCCGGGAGGGATGCCAGCGCCAGCCAGAGTGCAGCGCGCTGCGTCAACGCCATGGCGTGCATCGAATACGTTTGCTTCATGATTTTTCCCGTTCAAGTTCTGCATCAGGCATGTCGATGCGCCTGAGTCATGACAAGACCAGCTGCACCGGGTGCCGCACGATAGCGGCAGGTTCAAGAGTAGCCCCAAGGAAACATATTGTCGCGTGGAAAATTACACCCTTTCAGCATAGTTACAACACTTGCACTGGTCGTTTCCTCATTAACATTTTTTCTTTGGCGTAACTTTTTGAACGCGAAATATGTACCGGCTTATTTTTGTTGATTAATAATCATGAACAGAGAATCTTGAACCGAAAAAAAACACGCGCGAACGAATCGCGCGTGTCCTGGATCCAAAAAACGACCCTGGCCATGAAGATGGCGCAGGGTCACTGGCTTACCAATTCAGCTTCAGCGAATAGCGGCCGTTGGTCGTGCCCGTGCCGCCACTGTAATAGGTCACCCGGACGTAACGGATCGCCGTGCTGCTGGTGGTATTGGCCGAATTGACGGTATCGGTCGCGCCGGCGCCGTTCTGGCTGGTGCCCAACTGCGCACCGGTGCTGCTGTAGACGTACAGGTCGTAGTCGGCCGTCGTCGATGTCGCGGTCAAGCTCGCCGCCAGTGTCTTGCCGGCTGGCAGATCGACGCGGAAATAATCGGTGTCGGTCGTGCTGCCCAGGTTGCCGGTGACGGTCGTGTTGCTGGCCGCGACCGCATCTGCCGTGCCCGTCGTGTTGTTCGACTCGCTCTCGGCCAGCGTGGTGACCGGTGTGCCGCCACCGCCCCCTGTGGCCGACGCCACGGCAGCGGCGGCATCGACGATGCCGGTGCCGCAACCCGAGCAGCTGGCCGGGAACGCGCGCGCCGTCGACTTGAGTTTCGACTCGATCTCGTCCGGCGTCAGGTTGGTGTTGACCGCCAGCATTAGCGCCGCCACGCCGGCCACGTGCGGCGTGGCCATCGACGTGCCCTGGTAGGCTGCGTAGCTGTCCGCGGCCGGTGCGCCGGTGCCGCTGTTGAGCGTCGACAGCACGCCCGAGGCGCCATCGCCGCCAGGCGCTGCGACGTCCACCAGCGTGCCGAAGTTCGAGTACGACGCGCGCCCGCCGGTACGGCCGGTGGCCGCCACCGCGATCACGCCCGAGCAGTTGGCAGGACTGGCGTTGCTGACGTTGACGGCGTCGTTGCCGGCAGCGACCACCACCACCGCGCCGCGCGAGCGGGCACCGTTGATCGCGTTTTGCGTGGTTGCATCGCAGGCGCCGCCGCCGCCCAGCGACAGGTTCAGCACGCGCGCCTTGTTGGCATTGGCCGGTACGCCCGACACCGTGCCGCCGGACGACCAGGTGATGGCGTCGGCGATGTCGGACGTGTAGCCACCGCACTTGCCCAGCACGCGTACCGGCAGGACCTTGGCGTTGTAGGCCACGCCTGCGACGCCGGCGCCGTTGTTGGTGCGCGCTGCCACCGTGCCGGCCACGTGCGTGCCGTGCCAGCTCGATGGCTGGTCACGGGTTGGCTGGCCATTGCCGCAGGAACCGGCGGTGACGGCGTCGCCCGGGTCGCTCGCGTCGCTGTCGCGGCCGTTACCGTCGTTGCCGATGGCGGCGGTGCTGATGAAGTCGTAGCCGGCCAGTTGCTGGCCGCTCAGGTCGGCATGAGGCCGCGAGCCGGTGTCGATCACGGCCACGATCACGCCGGCGCCGGTCGAGACATCCCAGGCGGCCGGCAGGCGCAGGCCACCCGCCGTTTCGTAGTAATGCCACTGGTCGGTATAGCGCGGGTCGGTCGGCGTGGCCATGTGCGTCATGATGCGGTCCGGCTCGGCATATTCGATCGACGGATCGCGTGCCATCATCTCGGCGGCCAGGGACTTCACTTCGGCAAGATTGCGCTTGCGGTCGAGCTTGAACACTTTCGCGCCGGTGGAAATCGGGTGACTTTCCTGGACCACCATACCGAACTGCTGGCCGGCACGGTCGAGCTTGGCCTTGCGCTCGCTGCTGGTACTGGCCACGCGTGCAGCGATGCCATTGACGGCCGGTTGCGCGTCGCGGTACTTCACGATGATCCGGTCGGTTTCCACAATGAACTGTGGCCCCGGGGACGCCGCATCGCCCGCAGCCGCCAGGGCTGCGCTCGAGGTCAGCGCCAGGGATACCGCGGCGCACATCTTCAATACGACAGGACGAATCGAATGCGTTTGCTTCATTTTTCTTCCTTGTTCAAGGTTTTCCGTCGGGCGAAAGGGCTCGCCCGTATCGTTGTAAGTCCGGACATTGCCGGCGCCGCATCGAGGCGGCTCAGCCAGCGTAGCGCGAAAGAAAGATTTGACGGAACGCAAACCTGAAGAAGTGAAGCGTGCATACAACGGTTACATGCCTAAATTTTGCAAAACCATGTTTTGTTCGGCGAAACACAAATTTAACAGAATACTTGACACCTAAAATTTGTTGACGAAGATTTATCGCATAGTTCTCAGATGCAAAAAAGGGCCGCGCAATGCGCGGCCCTTTTCGTTCGTGACACGCCAGCCTCATGCGAGGCCGGTCAATTCTTAGAAATTACCCTTGAATTGCATGCCCCACTGGCGCGGCTCGTTGGTGAAGCCGGTCAGGTTGTTGAAGTCGATCGCACCGGTAATACGGCGCTGGTCGAGCACGTTGCGGCCGAAGGCTGCGACTTCATACTTGCCGTTGCCGAAGATGTAGCCGACGCGCACGCCGCCTTCGGTCAGTGGTGCACCGGTGAACTCGGTCGACTCGTACAGGAAGAAGTTGACCTTGCTGCGGTAAGACCAGTCGGTGTAGAAGTACAGCTCGCCGTCACGGAACGGCACGCCGTAGCGGGCCGTCGCGTTGAAGGTCCAGCGCGGTGCCTGTGGCAGTGCGTTGCCGTCGATCACGACACGGCCGGCGCCGTTGATCGGATCGGTTATCGTGCACTGCGCGCAGCGGTTGACCGACAGGCTGCCGTCACGGATCTGCGTGTAGTTGTAGCTCGCGCCGGCGCTCATGCGCAGGGCGGTGCTGATCGCTGCTTCGAAGTCGAACTCGGCGCCGCGGCCCTTGGTCTTGTCGGCGTTGATCAGGCGGTTGACGTTCGAATTGCCACCCACCACGGTCAGCTGCTGGTCGTCGATCGTGTAGTCATAGATCGAGAACGAGCCACGTGCGCGGCGCTCGAACAGGTCAGCCTTGATGCCCAGCTCGACCGACTTGATGGTCTCGGCATCGGCCACGGTGATTGGCACCGACGCCGACGCAGCAGCGATACTCGGGGCGCGGAAGCCCGTTGCGGCGCGGCCGTACACGTTCACGTCAGGCGTGAGCTTGTAGGTAGTCGACAGATCCCAGCTGACCTTCTTCTTGTCCGCTTCGACCGACGACGGGCCGATCTGGACGACGTTGGTCGCTTCGATGGTGCGGAACTCTTTCTCGTCCTTGGTGTAGCGCACGCCGCCGCGGATGGTCCAGTCAGGGGTCAGGTTGTACGTTGCCGAAGCGAACGCGGCCCAGGCCTTGTTCTTCTGGGTCGACACCAGGCGCGAAGTGCGCGCGTAGGTGGTGCTGTCGAAGTTGTCGCTGCCGCCGGTGACGTCTTCATCGAAGAAGTAGACGCCGGTCTGCCAGTTGAACGGGCCGGTGTTCTGCGATTCGACGCGGAATTCCTGGCTGTACTGGTCGAGGTTGTTGATGTAGCCGTTGGTCTCGACCTGGAACGGGATGAAGCCCGGGCCGGTCGGCGTGCCGCCGTCGATGTCGCCGCGGCTCGAGTAACCGATGATGTGCTCGTAACCGGTGATCGACGACAGCTTGTAGCCGCCCAGATCCCATTCCAGACGCAGGTTGATGCCGTTGGTTTTCAGGTCCTGGTCATTCATCGCGTTGGTGACGATCTGGTCCAGATCGGTACCGTCGGCGAAGGTGTTGCTGCCCTTCTTGATCAGGTTGGCGCGGAACAGACGCGCGCTGCCATTGGTCTGACGCTGGTGGAAGCCCAGCAGGCCGGTAACACCATCTTTGCTGTACAAGAACTGCACGCGCTCGGCGTGTTCGTTGTAGCCGTCGAGCTCACCGCGTTTGGTGGTCTTGGCCGGAGTGCTGTAGTTGTCGACGTAGTCGTCGCGGTGCTGGCCGACAGCCGACACGCGCATCGCCACGTTGCTCGACAGCGGCACGTTGACGGCGCCTTCGGCATTGAACGTGTAGTGCGATGCCGCCGACACGTTGTAGTAGCCTTCGGTGCTGTTCAGGCGTGGCTTTTCGGACTCGAACTTGACGACGCCGGCCGGGGTATTACGGCCGAACAGCGTGCCCTGCGGGCCGCGCAGCACTTCGACGCTGGCCAGGTCGAAGATCGGGAAGCCCTTGAGGATCGGGTTCTCTTGCACGATGTCGTCGTACACGAGCGAGACCGGCTGCGAGGCGAAGGTGTTGAAGTCGGTATTGCCGTAGCCGCGGATGTAAAAGCGCGGGAAGGTACGGCCGTTCGACGATTCCACGTTCAGGCTCGGCACTTTGCCGGCCAGCAGGCGGATGTCGTCGCCACCCGAGACCAGGACGTCCAGCTTGTCACCCTTGAGGGCCGTCACCGACACCGGCACGTCGCGGATGTTCTCGGTACGGCGCTGCGCGGTCACGGTGACCGATTGCAGCTGCAGGGACTCGGGCGCCGGTTCGGCCGGGGCCGCCGTCTGGGCTGCAGCCTGGGCGATCGGCAGCAGGACGAGGAACGCCAGCGCTGCGCCATGGGAGCAGGTGACGCGCTTGTGCATCTTGGACATCTTGGTCATGGAGTATTTTCCTGGTGATGATAAAAGAACCGGTGTCTCCGTTCTTCTTTTCCAACGCCCCCCCGCCGGGTGCGCGGGCGGTGCTACCCCGCCCTTGGCAACGCGCATCTGTGGCGCCCATCTTTGCGATGTTTTAAGGTTGCCGACTTGCTAAAGGCGGTATTGTCCGTGATGGTTATCAGTCGGGCAAGCAAATAACTCGTTGACGCCATGATTACAACACATGCAGATCGTTGGCTGCGGACGAGGCCAGCAACCAGAAAAAATAGCGCTTTCGATATTTTTTCGAAAAACCCCTTGCAGACCCTCAAACGCACCCTCTATAATTCGGTCCTCTTCGACGCAATGACAAGCGTCAGTAGACATCAACGAGATGGGCGCTTAGCTCAGTTGGTAGAGCGGATCCCTTACACGGATTAGGTCGGGAGTTCGAGCCTCTCAGCGCCCACCAAGCATCTCGACGATGGATCGAAGGCTGATCTTAGTAAAACGGAGTGGTAGTTCAGTTGGTTAGAATACCGGCCTGTCACGCCGGGGGTCGCGGGTTCGAGCCCCGTCCGCTCCGCCAGCATCACTGAAGAAGGGTCCGATTCGTCGGGCCCTTTTTCTTTTTCTGCGCGCGTTTGCGTGACGGCTTGCACACCGCTGCCACGTTACGCCCGCTTGCGCATCAACTCCCCGATTTCCACCCGATCCCGCCCCGCGCGCTTGGCCGCATACAGTGCATGGTCGGCACGCGCCATGGCCCCACCCAGATCTTCGTGCGGATCGAGCACCACGACGCCGATGCTGACCGTCATCCGGTAGGTCGGACCGCTGGTGATGACCGTCGCTTCGCGGATCGCCCGACGCAACCGCTCGGCAGCCTGCACCGCCGCATCGAGATCGGCCCCGGGCAGCAGCAGCGCGAATTCTTCGCCACCCACGCGGCCGATCGTTTCGTGTTCGCGCAGGAGTTGCCGTATGGTGCGTGCAAATACCACCAGCGCCTCGTCGCCGGAAGCATGGCCCCAGCGGTCATTGATTTGCTTGAAGTGGTCGATGTCGATCATCAGGAGGCCCAGGCCGGTACGCTGACGCTGGGCCAGCAGGCGCGCGCCGTCGGCCTGTTCAAGAAATGCGTGGCGGTTTGGCAATCCTGTCAGGGAATCGGTCGTGGCCAGCTTCGCCATCCGGCTGTCGTCCTTCTGCTTGCACAGCAACAAAAAGCCGAAGCCGTTGACGATCATGAGCACGTAGCCCGTCAGGTACGCCACCTGCTGGGCAGCGCTGTGGTCGAGCGGGCCCTTGTTCAGCCATCCCGAAACGACCCAGACGGCGACAGCCGTGGCGAACAGCGCGTCGTTGATGCCGATGATCCGCTGCAGCAGCGACGCGCTGCGCCGGCGCAGCAGCGCCCACGCCATGGCAGCGGCGAAGAACGCCACCACGACACCCACGAGTACACTGAGCTGAACGTGACTGGCCCCACGCACTGCGCCCGCCAGCACGATGGCAGAAGACAACAGCGTGATCGGCAGCAGCACCCGGCCCCAGCGTGCGAAGCCGAAGAACACGCAATACGCCGCCATTTCAAGGGACATGGCGAGAATCCAGACGAGGCCCTCCAGGCCGACGATCAGCGGCAGGCCCAGTACCGGACTGGCCCAACCGATCAGCTGGCTCACGCCCATGCCAAGCCGCGCCCACATCCACAGGCGCAGCCCGGCACTGGGCGCGGCGCCGTGGGTGTATCCCGCCATCAGAATCGCAAAGCCGACGTTGCCGATGCCGAGTGCAAGAAGAAAAGTCTGTATATCAATCACTGCCTGTCCTTGAAAAGGCACTTGCACCCGCCTCGCCTCACCGCGCGCGGCTTTACAAAAAAACCACTTATGTTGCATTATGGAATTATGTTACACGTTTTTTAATACAGGCGAGCGCACGCTTGACCTGCCTTATGGACGCGCCGCCACACCGCCGCGCGCACGCGACGCTTTTTGATGCGTGGCAGCATCCGATCGCGGATAATCAAACAGACAACAGACCGCACCACCCTGGAGCACGCCTTGATTTTTCGTTTTCTCAAACCCCCGCGCATGTCGCCGCGCCTGCATCGGCTCAAGAGCTCATCGCTGTTTGCGGCGCTCACGCCGCTGGAACTGAAGATCGTCGATGGCTTGCTGCACGAGCGCCGCTATTTAAAAGACGAAATCATGTTCGACGAGGGCGAAGAGGGCCAGGCGCTGTATCTGTTGATGAGCGGCCGGGTGCGCATCAGCCGCCTGCACGAGGGCATGACGCAGGTCGTGGCCGAGCTCGAGCCGGGCGGCTTTTTTGGCGACCTGGCGCTGCTCGACAATTCGCCCCGCAATGCCCAGGCACGCGCCCTCGAGCCATGCGAAGTGGCCGTGTTCTTCCGCGCCGACTTCCTGGGCCTGATGGAAACCGACGCCGTCATCGGCTACAAGATCTCGCTGGCACTGGCGCGCCACATTGGCCTGCGCCTGCGTGAATGGATGGGCACCGGCCGGCCACAGCTGGAAGCGTTGTGAGCACCCACCTCGACCCTGCCCACGGCCCCGAGCGCGCCGGCCCGGTCGTCTGGACCGGCATCATCGGCGGCACCTGCCTGCTGCTGCTCGTCGTCCAGAAGCTGCTGTGGCTGGCCCTGCCCTTCATCTTCGGCGCCGTCCTGTATTACATCCTGCTGGGCCCGATGCAGCGCATGGTGCGCGCGGGCTTTGGCCGCAACGCTGCCGCGCTGTGGGTCTGCACGCTGTTCTTTACACTGACCGCGCTGGCGCTGACGGCCGCCATGGCCTGGGGCGACGGCCCTGAAGAAGATTCATGGGAAGCGACGATCAGCCTGTACCTCGACGGTGGCGTCGCCTTCGTACGCAATTCGATGGGTTTGCTGGAAGCGAAATTCCCGCTGCTGGCCGAGATGCGCCTGACGTCGACCGTCAATCGCGCGTTCACCAACTACACCAGCGACTTCGCGCAGAACCACCTGGGCGACATCGTCGTGGGCATCGTGACCTGGGTGCCGTCGCTGTTCCTGGCGCCATTTCTCAGCTTCTTCCTGCTGCGCGACGGTGTGCGCTTCAAGAAGTTCCTGGCGCGCGCGGTGCCGAACGCCTACTTCGAACCGGCGCTGTACCTGCTGCACGAAGTCGACCAGACCGCGCGCCGCTACTTCGAAGGCCTGCTCAAGCTGACGGTGCTCGACACGATCGTGCTGGCGCTGGGCCTGTGGATCATCGGCGTGTCCTCGCCCCTGCTGCTGGGCCTGATCTCGGCGGTGCTGGCCTGGGTGCCGTTCGTCGGCTCGATCGCCGGCTGCGCGCTGGTCGTCATCGTCGCCTCGACCGATGCGCCGGGCAACCCGCTGATGGCCTATGGCGCCATTGGCGTGTTCGTGCTGGTGCGCCTGCTGGACGACTTCATCTTCATGCCGGCCACGCTGGGCCGCAGCCTGCACATCCATCCGCTGGTCACAGTGCTGATGATCTTTGTCGGCGGCATGCTGGCGGGCGTGGTGGGACTGATGCTGGTGCTGCCGCTGCTGGGCGTGGTGATGGTGATTGGCGAGACGCTGGGCGTCCTGGTCACGCACCCGCGCCTGCGGGCGCGGCACCGCTATGCCAATTCGCTGCGCACACGACAGGCCAGCATGGACCTGGACATCGCGCGCGAACGGCGCGGGGCGCCAACGCCGAATGCGAAACTGAAGACCAAACCGTAACGGACAACATTGCACCACCGAAAAAAAACCGGCGCCCCAGGCGCCGGTTTTTTTTATCCCGTCGATCGTGTTTATTTGCGCACGGTCTTTGGCTTGGCCTTGATGGTCGACAGGATCGACGGCTTGACCTTCGACGGCGGCGCCATGAACGGCGTCGTGGCCGGCGTGCGGTCGGTGCGGCCGCGTGGAGCGCCAGCGCCCATTGGACGCTTCTGCGCGCCATCGGCTGGCCGCCCTTTCGGCGCCATGCCCGGGCCGCGGCGCTCTTCGCGCAGCGAACCGCTGGACATCTCGCCGCCCGGGGCCGGGATCAGGTGCCGGTCGCTGTTACCGATCAGGTCGCCACGCCCCATGCGATACAGGCCTTCGCGCAGGATCGGCCAGTTCTCCGGGTCGTAATAACGCAGGAACGCCTTGTGGAGTTTGCGCGTCTTGCCGCTCTTTGCCGTCTCGACGATTTCCGAATCCTCGGTCACCTTGGCCAGCGGGTTGCGGCGCGAGTGGTACATCGTCGTGGCCATCGCCATTGGCGTCGGCGTGAACGTCTGCACCTGGTCGAGCTTGAAGTTGTTTTTCTTCAGCCACAGCGCCAGGTTCAGCATGTCTTCGTCAGTCGAACCCGGGTGGGCCGCGATGAAGTACGGGATCAGGTACTGCTTCTTGCCGGCTTCGAGCGAGTACTTGTCGAACATGCGCTTGAACTCGTCATAGGCGCCGATGCCCGGCTTCATCATCTTCGACAGCGTGCCCGCTTCGGTGTGCTCAGGTGCGATCTTCAAGAGGCCGCCCACGTGGTGGGTGACCAGCTCTTTGACGTACTCGGGCGAGCGCACGGCCAGGTCGTAGCGCAGGCCCGAACCGATCAGGATCTTCTTGATGCCGGGGATCGCGCGCGCTTTGCGGTACAGCGAGATCAGCTTGCTGTGGTCGGTGCCCAGGTTGCTGCAGATGGTCGGGTACACGCACGACAGGCGGCGGCAGCTTTCCTCGATCGTCTTTTCCTTGCACGCCAGGCGGTACATGTTGGCGGTGGGGCCACCGAGGTCGGTGATGGTGCCGGCAAAGTTCTTGGTCGTGTCGCGGATCAGTTCGATTTCGCGCAGGATCGACGGCTCGGAGCGGCTCTGGATGATGCGCCCTTCGTGCTCGGTGATCGAGCAGAAGGTGCAGCCGCCGAAGCAGCCGCGCATGATGTTGACCGAGTAGCGGATCATTTCCCAGGCCGGGATGTGCGCCTTGCCGTAGCTCGGGTGCGGCGCGCGGGCGTAGGCCATGTCGTAGACATTGTCCATCTCGTCCATCGCCAGCGGCAGCGGCGGCGGGTTCAGCCAGACGTCGCGGTCGCCGTGCGCCTGTACAAGCGCACGTGCATTGCCCGGGTTCGATTCGAGGTGGAACACGCGCGAGGTGTGCGCGTACATGACCGGGTCGACGCTGACGGTTTCAAAGCTCGGTAGGCGCACGACGGTCTTGGCCGCTTTTTCGCGGGCCGCGGCCTGGCGCTGCTCGCGCGTCATGATCATGATCGGCTTGACCTCGGGCTCGGGCGCGGCGTTGTCGAGCGCGCAGGCCTTCGGGTCTTCCAGTGCCATCGCGTACGGGTTCGGCTGCTTGTCGATGCGGCCCGGCACGTCCACGCGGGTGGAATTGTGCACGCTCCACTCTTCGTCCGGCAGCCAGCCCAGCGGGACCAGGAAGGCGGTGCCGCGCAAGTCGCGGATCGTCTTGATGCTTTCGCCCGCGGCGATACGGCGCGTCAGGTCGACCAGCGCGCGCTCGGCGTTGCCGAAGATGAGCAGGTCGGCCTTCGATTCGAACAGCACCGAGCGGCGCACTTTATCGGACCAGTAATCGTAGTGGGCGATGCGGCGCAGCGAGGCTTCGATGCTGCCGGCGATCACCGGCACGCCGGGGAATGCTTCACGGGCGCGCTGGCAATACACAGTCACGGCGCGGTCGGGGCGCTTGTTCGGCGCGCCTTCGGGCGTGTAGGCGTCGTCAGAGCGGATCTTGCGGTCGGCCGTGTAGCGGTTGACCATCGA
Organism: Oxalobacteraceae sp. CFBP 8761; assembly: GCA_014841595.1. Lineage (NCBI taxonomy): Bacteria > Pseudomonadati > Pseudomonadota > Betaproteobacteria > Burkholderiales > Oxalobacteraceae > Oxalobacteraceae sp. CFBP 8761. The sequence goes on from JACYUE010000005.1 coordinate 124,629, forward strand.
GTCCATATTGCCGGCGGTGACGCCCCAGTACAGATTGGGTTTGCCCAGTGCGCGGAACGGCTCGACCGAGGTCCAGTCGGGCTGGCTGATGATGCCGACCCGGTACCCCTGCGCTTCGAGCAGCCGGCCGACCAGCGCCATGCCGAAGCTCGGGTGGTCGATGTAGGCGTCACCCGTGATCAGGATGATGTCGCACGAATCCCAGCCCAATGCGTCCATTTCGGCGCGGGACATCGGGAGGAAGGGTGCGGTCGGGGCGCGGCTGGAGCGCTTGGCGACCGTCGCAAAGAGATTGGCAGGGGAGTTCATTGCCCGGCATTGTACCGGAAAACCATTTACGGAGCATGGAAGGCCCCGAAAAATGGCTTAAAATCAATGACTTGTGGCTATTAGCCTACTATTTCAGCAGCGCAGGTCAAATGCCCATGTTCGACAGGATCTGACCCAGTTCGCGCAAGCCGTGCTCGACGCGCGGGTGGCGGGCGGCAAAACTGGCTGCCAGCTCCTGCGTGCGCGAGCCCAGGCCATAGGTATTTGCATCGAGCTGCTGCTCGGCGCGGCGTTCGAGGACTTTCTCGATGTCGCCATCGAGCTGGCGCAGCAGCGTTTCCAGTTCGACATCGGTGTCACCGGTTTCCTGCAGTTCGCGGTGCAGGGCTTTCAGGCGTGCCTTCAGGTCGGCATCGTGTTCGGGTTGCATCGTGGTCTCCGTGGATTGGTCGATTTCATTGTAAGGCATGGAGGGCGTAGGAGAGAACACGGCCGTGCGGGGAGCGAAATGAACAGGGGCCCCCGCCTGCGCGGGAGCCCCTGTTGTTCGGCAACGCGCGATGCCGTTAATTACCCGTCAACCCACGACGCTCCAGCAGCGGCTTGATATCCGCATCCTTGCCGCGGAAATTACGGTACATCTGCATCGCGTCCAGCGTGCCGCCACGCGACAGCAGCGTCTTGCGGAAATGGTCGCCGTTCTTGCGCGTCAGGCCGCCATTGGCCTTGAACCACTCGACCGTGTCGGCGTCGAGCTTTTCGGCCCACAGGTAGCCGTAGTAACCGGCCGAGTAACCGCCCGAGAACGTGTGCGAGAAGTACGTGCTGCGATAACGCGGCGGCACCAGGGCGAAGTCAACGCCGGCCTTCTTGAGTGCCTGCGCTTCGAACGCCAGCACATCGGTCGGGATCTGGTTCGGCGCCAGCTGGTGCCAGGCCTGGTCCAGCAGCGCAGCGGCCAGGTACTCGGTGGTGCGGAAGCCTTCGTTGAACTGCGACGATGCCTGCACCTTGTCCAGCAGTGCTTTCGGCATCGGCTCGCCAGTCTGGTAATGCTTGGCGTAGTTGGCCAGCACTTCCGGCCAGGCCATCCACATCTCGTTGACCTGCGACGGGAACTCGACGTAGTCACGCGGCACGCGCGAACCCGAGAAGCGCGGGTACTGCACATCAGAGAACATGCCGTGCAGCGCGTGGCCGAATTCGTGGAACGTGGTACGCACTTCGTCGTAGGTCAAGAGCGTCGGCTCGCCGGCGGCCGGCTTCGGGATGTTCAGGTTGTTGGCAATGACAGGTTTGGTGCCCAGCAGCTTGCTCTGGCCGACCCAGGCGTTGGCCCAGGCGCCGCCACGCTTGTTGGAGCGGGCGTACGGGTCGAACGTGAAGATCGCCAGTTGCTTGCCATCGACGTCGAACACGTCGAACACGCGCACGTCTTCGTTGTAGCCCGGCAGGTCCTTGCGTTCCTTGAACGTGATGCCGAATTCCTTGGTCGCGGCAAAGAACACGCCATCGACCAGCACGCGGTTCAGTTCGAAGTACGGACGCAGCTGGCTGGCGTCGAACGCGTAACGCTCGGCGCGTACCTTGTCGCTGTAGAAGCTCCAGTCATACGCGGCGGCCTTGAAACCACCCTTCTCCGCATCGATCACCTTCTGGATATCGGCCGCTTCCTTCTTCGCGTTGTTCACGGCAGGCGTGGCCAGTTCGGCCAGCAGGCTGTTGACGGCGTCGGTGGTCTTGGCAGTCTGCTCTTCCAGGTTGTAGGCGGCGTGGTTCGGGAAGCCCAGCAGCACGGCGCGTTCGGCGCGCAGCTTGGCGATCTGCAGCACGGTGTTGCGGGTGTCGAATTCACCGCCACGGCTGCCGCGCGCCATCGAGGCGGCCAGCAGTTTTTCGCGCGTGGCGCGGTTGGTCAGCACCGACAGCGATGCCTGCTGCGTGGTGTTCACGACCGGCAGGACGAACTTGCCATCCATGCCGCGCTTCTTGGCTTCGGCGGCGGCGGCGTCGATGGCCTTGTCGCTCATACCCGCCAGTTCGGCGCGCGAATCGACCACCAGTGCCGACGCGTTGGCTTCTTTCAGCGTGTCTTGTGCAAACTTGGTCTGCAGGGCGGCCAGCTGGCTGTTGAAGGCCTTCAGCTTTTCCTTGTCGGCGTCCGACAGCTTGGCGCCGGCGCGCTCGAAGTCATTGTTGTAGCGGTCCAGCAGGTAGGCCGATTCGCTGTCGAGCTTCAGGCTGGCGCGCTTGTCGTACAGCGCCTTGATGCGGGCGTACAGCTTGCCGTTCAGGCGGATCGCATCGCTGTGCTGCGACAGCTTGGGCGCGATATCGCGGCCCAGCGCGATCAGCGTGTCGTTGGTGTAAGAACCCGACAGCGTGCCGAAGGCGGTGCTGACGCGGTTCAGCATGCGGCCCGAGCGCTCCATCGCCACGATGGTGTTCTCGAAGGTTGGCGCAGCCTTGTTGTTGGCGATCTTCTCGATCTCCGCCGCGTGCTGGCGCATCGCTTCGGCGTAGGCCGGGGCGAAATGCTCGTCCTTGATCTTGTCCCAGGCCGGGTAGTTGTATTGCAGGCTGCTCTCTTTGGCGAACGGGTTGCTCGCGTCGAACGGCGCCGCGGCGGTCATGGGTGCGGCAGTCGCCGGCGCAGGCGCGGCCAACGCGACATTGGCAAAGGCAGCGCTGATGGCAGCGGCCAGGATGATATGGGTACGTTTCATGTTCTTGTGCTTTTCACGGTAAGGATAAGGACCTGCTGACAGCCGGCGCAGGCCGGCTGTCCCGGCATCAATTCAGGCCACGGCGTTCCAGCAGCGGCTCGATGACCGGATCGCGGCCACGGAAGGCGCGGTACATCTCGACCGCATCGACAGTGCCGCCCTTCGACAGGACCATATTGCGGAAGCGATCGCCGTTCTTGCGCTGCAGGCCGCCGTTTTCCTTGAACCATTCGCCGGCATCGGCGTCGAGGCGCTCGGCCCACAGGTAGCTGTAATAGCCAGCCGAATAACCACCGCCCATCGCGTGCGAGAAGTACGTGCTGCTGTAGCGCGGCGGGACCGGTGCGAAGTCCAGGCCCGCATCCTTCAGCGCTTGCTGCTCGAACGTCTTCACGTCGGTCGGGATGGCTTTCGAGCCAAGCTGGTGCCAGCGCTGGTCGAGCACCGCAGCAGCCAGGTACTCGGTGGTGCGGTAGCCTTCATTGAACTTCTGCGACGCGCGCAGCTTGTCGAGCAGTTCCTTCGGCATTACGGCGCCGGTCTGGTAATGCTTGGCATAGCTGGCCATCACTTCGGGCCAGGCCATCCACATCTCGTAGACCTGCGATGGCAGCTCGACGTAGTCGCGTGGCACGCTGGTGCCCGAGAAGCGCGGGTACTTGACCTTCGAGAACCAGCCGTGGGTTGCGTGGCCGAATTCATGGAACGTCGTGCGCACTTCGTCCCAGGTCAGCAGGGTCGGCTCGCCTGCGGCCGGCTTGGTCAGGTTCAGGTTGTTGGTGATGACGGGCTTCTTGTCGAGCAGGAAGCTCTGGTCGACCAGCGAACTCATCCATGCGCCGCCGCGCTTGTTCGGGCGCGCATACGGGTCGACCACGAAGATCGCCAGGTGGGCGCCGTTTTCTTCGAACACGTCATACACGCGCACGTCGGCGTCGTAGGTCGGCAGGTCGGTGCGGCGCTTGAAGGTGATGCCCCAGAGTTTGGTCGCAGCGAAAAACGTGCCTTTCTCCAGCACGTTGTCGAATTCGAAGTACGGCTTGAGCTGGTTGGCGTCGAACGCGTACTTGGCGGTGCGCACCTTGTCGCTGTAGATCGCCCAGTCCTGCGCGGCCAGCTTGAAGCCGCCCTTCTCTGCATCGATCACGGCCTGGATCTCGGCCGCTTCTTTCTTTGCGTTGCGCACGGCCGGCGCGGTCAGGTCGCCCAGCAGCTTGTTGACCGACGTGGTGTTCTTCGCGGTCTGGTCTTCGAGCGAGTAGGCGGCGTAGTTTTCATAGCCCAGCAGCTCGGCGCGTTCGGCGCGCAATTTCGCCAGTTGCAGCACGACGTCGCGGTTGTCGAATTCGCCGCCGCGGCTGCCGCGGATCATCGACGTGGTGAGCAGTTTTTCGCGCGTGGCGCGGTTGGTCAGCACGGCCAGCGGCGCTTGCTGCGTGGTGTTGACAACCGGGATGACGAACTTGCCATCCAGGCCGCGCTTTTTCGCTTCGGCGGCGGCCGCATCGATCGCCTTCTCGGGCAGGCCGGCCAGTTCGGCGCGGGTGTCGACGACGAAGGCCGAGGCGTTGACTTCCTTCAGCACGTTCTGGCTGAACTGGGTCTGCAGTGCGGCCAGCTTGCCGTTGTAGTCCTTGAGCTTGACCTTGTCGGCAGCGGACAGGTTGGCACCGGCGCGCACGAAGTCCTTGTAGTAGCGCTCGAGCAGGAATGCCGATTCGGCATCCAGGCCGAGCGTGGCGCGCTTGTCGTGCAGCGTCTTGATGCGGGCAAACAGGGCCGGGTTCAGGCGGATCGCGTCGCTGTGGGCGGCGAATTTCGGCGCCAGGTCCTTGTCCAGTGCCTGCAGCGTGTCGTTGGTGTACGAACCGGTCAGCGTGTAGAACACGGCGCGCACGCGGCCCAGCAGCTGGCCCGAGCGCTCCATCGCCACGATCGTGTTGTCGAACGTCGGCGCCGCCTTGTTGTTGGCGATCTTGGCGATTTCAGCAGCCTGCTCGCGCATGCCTTCGTCAAACGCCGGCGCGAAGTGCTCGTTCTTGATCTTGTCGAAGGCCGGGTAGCCGTACTGCAGGGTGCTCGGCTTGGCGAACGGATTCGAGGCTGGCAGCGCAGCGCTGGCAGACTTGGAAAACGCGAGGGTGGCAAGGGCAACGCCGGCTGCGATCAGCAGCAGTTTTGGACGGTTCATGGTATCTCTTGTGCGATGGGAGAAAAAGGGTAGGTCAATGGCGCAGCGCGCCACCTGCACCGCTCGTGACGGCGCAGGCAGCGTGCAGGCATCAGTCGTTCGACGGCGTCGCGGTCAGGCCGCGGCGTTCCAGCAGTGGGCCAATCACCGGATCGCGGCCACGGAAGTTGCGGAACAGGTCCATCGCTTCTTGCGTGCCGCCACGCGAGAGCAGCGTCTTGCGGAAATGGTCGCCGTTCTTGCGCGTCAGGCCACCGCTTTCGGTGAACCATTTGACCGTCTCGGCGTCCAGGCGCTCGCTCCACAGGTAGGCGTAGTAGCCGGCCGAATAGCCGCCGCCCATCGAGTGCGAGAAGTACGCGCTGCGGTAGCGCGGCGGCACCGGTGCATACGCCACGCCTGCATCGGCCAGCGCCTTCGCTTCGAAGCTCAGCACGTCGGTAGGCACCTGGTTTGGCGTGATCTGGTGCCAGCGCTGGTCGAGCAGCGCCGCCGCCAGGTACGCGGTGGTGGTGTAGCCCTGGCCGAACTTCTTCGACGCGACGACCTTGTCCAGCAAGTCCTTCGGCATCGGCGCGCCGGTCTTGTAATGCTTGGCGTAATTGGCCAGCACTTCAGGCCAGGTCACCCACATTTCGTTGACCTGCGACGGATACTCGACGAAGTCGCGCGGCACGTTCGTGCCCGAGAATTTTGGGTACTTCACGTCCGAGAACATGCCGTGCAGCGCGTGGCCGAATTCGTGGAACGTGGTGACCACTTCGTCGTACGTCAGCAGCGTCGGCTCGCCGGCTGGCGGCTTCGGAATGTTCAGGTGGTTGCCGATGACGGGCTTCTGACCCAGCAGGTGCGACTGGGAGACGTACTCGTTCATCCAGGCGCCGCCCTGCTTGTTGCTGCGTGCGTACGGATCGAAAATGAAGATCGTCAGCAGCTTGCCGTCGACGTCGTACACGTCGAAGGTGCGCACGTCGGGGTCATACGTCGGCAGGTCCTTGCGTTCCTTGAACGTGATGCCGTATTCCTTGGTCGCGGCGAAGAACACGCCATCGACCAGCACGCGGTTCAGTTCAAAATACGGGCGCAGCTGGCTGTCGTCGAAATTGAATTTCTCGGCGCGCACCTTGTCGGCGTACAGCGGCCAGTCCCAGCTTGCCACCTCGAATTTGCCGCCGTCTTTATTGATCGCGGCCTGGATCTCGACGGCTTCCTTCTTCGCGTTGTTGACGGCCGGCTTGGCCAGGTCGCCCAGCAGCTTGTTGACAGCGGCCGGATTGCGCGCGGTTTCCAGCTCTTGCGAGTAGGCCGCGAAGTTCGGGTAACCCAGCAGCACGGCGCGTTCGGCGCGCAGCTTGGCCAGGCGCAGCACCTGCTTGGTCGTGTCGAATTCGCCGCCCTTGGTGCCGCGCTCGAGCGAGGCTTTCATCAGGCGCTCGCGCGTGGCGCGGTGCGTCAGCACCGACAGGCCAGGCTGGATCGACGTGTTGACGATCGGGATCGCGAACTTGCCCTTCTGGCCGCGCTTGGTCGCTTCAGCAGCGGCGGCATTGATCTCGGCATCGGACAGGCCCGCCAGTTCAGCGCGGGTATTCACGATCAGGGCGGCGGCATTCGCGCCCTTGAGCACGCGCTGCTGGAAGTCCGACTGCAGCGAAGCGATCTCGCCGTTGTAGGCCTTCAGCTTGGCCTGGTTGGCCGCCGACAGGTTGGCGCCGGCGCGCACGAATTCCTTGTAGTAGCGCTCGAGCAGGTGCGTCGATTCGGCATCCAGGCCGAGCGAAGCACGTTTGTCGTGCAGCGCCTTGACGCGCGCGAACAGCTTCGCGTTCAGGTGGATTGCATCGGTGTGCGCCGCCAGCTTGGGCGACATCTCGCGATCGACTGCGTCGAGCGTGTCGTTGGTGTTGGCGCCGTGCAGATTGCCGAAGGTCGCGTTTACGCGTGCCAGCAACTGGCCGGATTTTTCCAGCGCCACGATCGTGTTGTCGAACGTCGGCGCCGCCTTGTCGTTGGCGATCGCCTCGACTTCGCGCAGTTCTTCGCGCATGCCGGCAGCGAACGCAGGCAGGTAGTGCGCATCCTTGATCTTGTCGAACGCCGGGTATTGCAGCGGCAGGCTGCTGGGCTTGGCGAACGGGTTGGATGCGTCGAGGGCGGGTGCGGCAGGCGCTGCGATGGCGGAACACGCCAGCGCGACGCCGGCTGCCACGATGAGCAGTTGAGGACGGATCATGAGGTCTTTCGCTAACACTGAGGAAGGGCGCTGTCGCCAGTGGCTCGACAGCAGTGCGCTGAAGATCATAGCAGGCTTGCATGGCGCTTGTAACAATTAAAAAGTACCGCAATGTATCAATCCGCGGGTGCTGTATTGACGAAGATTCGTGGCGACCGTGCTAGGATCGGGGCCCCTTTGCCGCCCCCTTTCCATGACCCTTTCTTCCTCTTCCTTCGACGCCATCGTGGTCGGCACCGGCCCGGGCGGGGCCAGCGTCGCGCGTGAACTGGCGCGCGCCGGCAGCCGGGTCCTGCTGCTCGAACAGGGCGGCGCGGCGCCCCTCGCCGGCACGGTCACGCAGATGGCATCGATGGCGGCCGTGCCCGGGCGCGGCGCCTTCATCCACCGCGATGCATCGCTGCTGGTAGCCGGCACGACGCTGGGCGGCAGCTCGGCCGTCAACTTCGCCACTGCGGCCGCGCCGCCGGCGGCCTACTTCGCCGCATTCGGTATCGACCTGGCCCCGAGCCTGGCCGAACTGCGCGCGGAATTGCCGCTCGCGCCCCTGCCCGATGCGCTGGTCGGCCCGATGGCCACGCGCATCATGACGGCGGCGCATGCGGCCGGCATTGACTGGAAAAAACTCGACAAGATGATCCGGCCGGCGCTGTGCCGCAGCGGTTGCTGGCGCTGCACCTACGGCTGCCCGTTCGGCGCCAAGTGGAGTGCCCGTGATTTCGTCGAACAGGCGGTCGGATTTGGCGCCGTGCTGCAAGCGGCCAGCCGCGTCACGCGCGTGCTGCTGGAGGGCGGCCGGGCGAGCGGTGTCGAGGTGCGGCATGGTGGCCAGCTGCAGACGATCCACGCGCCGCTGGTGATCCTCAGTGGCGGCGGGATCGGCAGTCCGCGCATCCTGCATGCATCAGGGCTGGGGCCGCGCGATGCGCCGTTCTTCAGCGATCCGGTGGTGGCCGTGATGGGCAGCGTGACCGACATCGATGGCGGCGCCGAAGTCCCGATGGCGGCCGGCTGGCACGACCCGGAGGCCGGCATCGCGCTGGCCGACCTGACCTTGCCGCGCCCGATGTACCAGGCCTTTGCAACGCAGGTCGGGCGCGTGGACCGCTTGTTCGCACACCGGCGCACCCTGAGCATCATGGTCAAGATTCGTGACGACATCAGCGGGCGCGTCGGACCGCGCTGGGCCGACAAGCGCCTGAGCGCTGGCGACCGCGCGCGCCTGCAAAAGGGCGAACAGATGGCGCGCACGATCCTGCAGGCAGCCGGTGCGCGGCACGTGTTCAAGAGCTGGCATTTCGCGGCGCACCCGGGCGGCAGCGTGCGGATCGGCGCCGGGGTCGACGCCGATCTGCGCACGCGTGCGCTGGGCTTATATGTGTGCGATGCGTCGGTGATCCCGCAGCCATGGGGCTTGCCGCCGACACTCACCCTGCTGTGCCTGGGCAAGCGCCTGGGGCAGCACCTGGCGCGAGTCGGATGACTCAATAGTGCGGGGGACGTTCGTTGAGTGGCGCCTGGCCGGCGTCGCGCAGGGAGCGCAGGTGGTCGGCCAGCTTGCCGACCATTGCCTCGAGCTCATCGATACGGCGTTCCTGGCGGTAGATGGTCTTGTTCAGCTCATCGAGCAGGTCTTCCTGCTGCGAGAGCTTGATTTCAAGATTGACGAAACGTTCTTCCTGGTCCACGGCGCACTCCGGTAAAGCCGGCATTATGCCAGCATGACCGGGTGCGCCGCGCGCCTGGCAGGTCAGGCGTAAGGAATGAAGTCCAGGCCCTTGCCGACCGTCTCGATGACGAGCGCCTGGTTTTCCGGGCTTTCGCTGAACTCGATCACCAGCTGTTCCCGGCCAAGGCGACCGATTTCCGCCGTCCAGTACAGCAGACCGCCGGCATCGGGCTCGCGATTGAGCACGTTGTCGTACAGCTTGTAGATGAATTCTTCGTTGCTTGGCGCGGCGCCATACAGCGTGTCGAATTCGGGCGCTTCCATGAAGCCGGCAGCGATCGTGGTCAGCAGCGTGCCGTTATCGAGGTGCTTGGTCCAGAAGCCCAGGCCACCTTCGTCCGACTCGCGGCCCATGATGGCCTGGTAGAGGCGGAAGATCTTGGCCGAATTGTCGTCGATCGCCTTCCAGCCATCGTTGAACTGGATGCGCTCGACGTTGAACAGGCCGTCGACTTCGCCATTGGCGCCCGTCACCGAGTAGCCCCAGGTTTCCTTCTTGACGGCGAAGTCGGCGCGTGCGCCGCCAAACACCACGGTATCGATGCCGACGCCCGCGTCCACGGCAGTGCTGCCCGCATTCATGACGATGGTGTCCGCGTTCGCGGTGCCGGCCTGGTAGCCTGGGTGCGAGATCGATACGGCAGCCGTGACCTGGCCGGCACGCGCATTGCCGGCCAGGTCCAGCGACGTCACGATCACGTTGTAGTTACCGTTTGGCAGCGGTTGCGACGTCAGCGACCATGCGCCATTCGCGCCGACCACGGCGGTGCCGATCTTGGTGAAGTCGCCGTCGCGGTACAGTTCGATCGTGGTGCCGGCTTCGCCGTTGCCGCTGAAGACCGGCTTGTTGCCGCCTGCTGCCATGGCAATATTCACGGTCGGGATCGTCGGCGGGGTGGCGTCGATGTGGAACGTGACGCCGCTGCTGCCCGTCGAGACGTTGCCGGCCGCATCGGTGGCGGTGGCATACGCGCGGTAGTTCAGGCCATCGGCCAGCGCCACGGTCGAACGGGCGCTCCACAGGCCATTCGCGTCCGCCGTGGCGGTGGCAATGACCTTCTCGTTGAGATAGACCTTAACCGTCGCATTCGCTTCCGCCGTGCCATTCATGCCCGGCTGGCTGCCACGCGCATACAGGTAGCCATTCTGCGTCACGGCCATCACTGGCGGCGGTGGCGCCACAGTATCGGTCGCCACGTTGGCGCGCTCGACACGCATGTCGGCAAACTGCAGCCATTCGACATTGCGCAGCGTATCGGTGCCATCGGCCCCCGTCACCGCCAGCGCGCCATCGGCCAGTGTGGAAAATGCATACCCACCGCGGTTGCCATTGAAAATTACCGTGTCCGTGCCTTCGCCGCCGTCAATCATGTCGTTCCCTCCGTTGCCCTGCAATGTGTCGTTGAATTGGGTGCCGGTCAGGACATCGTCCTTGTAGCTCCCCGTCAGATAGCGTGCGCCCGTCGTGCTGTTGATGCCGAGCTCGCCGCGCAGGCCATCGCCGCCATACAGCCAGTTCAGTGCCGCGATGTCGTAGGGCTGGTAAGTGCTGTGCCAACCGCCGGCGCTGGTGTACGACATGATCGTATTGCTCGTGTTGTCTTCGCTGTCGGGCAGCACGGCCAGGCTGTCATCACCGGGTTCCGGGAACGGGTGCTTCAGGCCAAGGGCATGGCCCAGTTCGTGCAGCAGGGTCTCGTAACCCTGGCCGCCGACCGTCAGGTCCTGGGTCATCGCGCGCCACTCGGTGTTGTCCAGGTAGACGTAGGCATTGGCGTTGTACGCGGTCAGCGTGGTCTCGGTGCCGCTACGCTGCGACAACCAGCTGTTCAGGCCCGTCGTGTAGGCGCCATCCAGGTTCAGATTGGCCAGATGAAACTGGGCGCTCGCGCCGGACATCGTTTCCTGAAACTGGATCCCCGTCACTTGCTGCAGATAATTGAACGCCGTCCGTGCATTGGCTTGCTGGGAGACGCTGAACGTTTCCTGGCCCGTCCGGCCGCTTTCATTGCCCGATGTGGTCGAGAACGTATAGAACAGCACGTTGGCGTTGTTATTGCTGAGGAAGTTCCAGTCGGGTCCCTTGTCCAGCAAGGCGTCGATATGGTTCAGTCCGGTAAGCGGGGTGACGGTAATGTCGGAAGGAGTTGCCATGAATCAGTCAATAATCGTTGCAGCAAGGTAAATGCCGTGGGAATTTAGATATCAAAATCTCGTTATTCCGGCAAGTATTTCTTGCTCGACACTTGAAGTCAAATAGCATTTCAATCGTGCGCACGACTTGCCGATCCATCAAGGCTTGCGCACAACGGTTTACTCCGGAACCGGCCTCGGCGTTGCCAACAAGGCTTTCAAACTTGCCAATCTTGCCTTTGGACTCAGGATTTCCGATTCCATCGGCGCGGCCTCGCCAACGTCCAGCGCCATTTCCTTGATGAAGCGCGACGGGTCGCAATTGACCAGCTCACCGGCGCGTTTGCGCCGCTTGCACCAGCTCACGTGCAGCGTGCGCTGGGCGCGCGTGATGCCCACGTACATCAGGCGCCGCTCTTCCTGGATACGCGCCGAGATCGTTTCGATGGAGGCATCCGGGTCGCCCTTGTGCGGCAGGATGCCCTCTTCCACGCCGACCAGGTACACGTGCGGATACTCCAGCCCTTTCGACGCGTGCAGCGTCGACATGCGCACGGCATCCTGCTCCTCGTCCTGGCCTTCGAGCATCGACATCAGCGCCACCATCTGCGTCAGTTCGAGCAGGTTCTTTTCTTCGCCATCGCGGTCGCGTCCGCCGCGGCCGCGGTCTTTGAGCCAGTTGGTAAATTCGAGCACGTTCTGCCATTTGGCCTGGGCTGCGCGGTCGTCGAAACCCTCGTACAGGTAATGCTCGTAATTCATTTCCTTCATCATGTCGTCGAGCACCTCGGCCGCATGGTCGCCGGCGCCCAGCGGGCCGGGCCGCGTCGCGCGGTCTTCCAGCTCGCTGATGAAATGGCAAAAGTTGCGCACCGACCCCAGTTGCCGTTCGGCCAGCTTGGCTTCGATGCCGCCCTTGCGCGCCGCCTCGAACAGCGAGCAATTCCACTGCTTCGAGAATTCGCCCAGCACTTCCAGCGTGGCCATGCCGACACCGCGCTTGGGCGTCGTGATGGCGCGGATGAAGGCCGGGTCGTCGTCCTGGTTGGCGATCAGGCGCAGGTAGGCAATGATGTCCTTGATCTCGGCCTTGTCGAAGAAACTCTGGCCACCCGACATCGTGTACGGGATGCGCTCCTTGCGCAGCGCCTGCTCCATCACGCGCGCCTGGTGGTTGCCGCGGTACAGGATGGCGAAATCGGACCAGTTGTTCTTGCGCTGAAAGTGCTCGGACGAAATCAGCATCGCGATCTGGTCGGCTTCCTGGTCGTCGTTCTGCATGCCCATCACCTTGATCGGCTCGCCCAGGCCGTGCTCGGACCAGAGCGACTTCTCGAAGATTTTCGGGTTGTTGCCGATCACGGCATTGGCTGCCTGCAGGATGCGGGTCGTGGAGCGGTAGTTCTGCTCGAGCTTGATCACGCGCAGGTCGGGGAAATCGACCTGCAGCGTTTTCAGGTTCTCGACCGAGGCGCCGCGCCAGGCATAGATCGCCTGGTCATCGTCGCCCACGGCGGTAAACATCGGCTTCTTGCCCAGGCCCGTCACCAGGAGCTTGACCAGCTCGTACTGGCAGGTATTCGTGTCCTGGTATTCGTCCATCAACAGGTAGCGCAGGCGGCGCTGCCAGCGGTCGCGGATCGGCTCGTTGTTGCGGAACAGTTCCACCGGCAGGCGGATCAGGTCGTCGAAGTCGACCGCCTGATAGGCCTGCAGCGTGGCCACATAGCTGCGGTACACGCGCCCGGCCTGGGCCTCGTCTTCATCGCGCGCGGCCTTGATCGCGTCTTCCGGGTCGACCAGGCCGTTCTTCCACAGCGAAATCGTGTTCTGGATGCGGCGGATTTCCTGTTTGTCGGTACTCAGCGCCAGGTCGGACACGATCGTGTAGCAGTCGTCGCTGTCCATGATCGAAAACTTGTCTTTCAGCCCCACGCCAGCCGCTTCCTGGCGCAGGATGCGCACCCCAAGCGAGTGGAAGGTCGACACGGTCAGTTGCTTGGCCTGCTTCGGCTGCTTGAGCAGCTTGGCGATACGCTCCTGCATCTCGAGCGCCGCCTTGTTGGTAAAGGTCAGGGCGGCAATCGTGCGTGGATCGTAGCCGCAGTGCTCGATCATGTAGGCGATCTTCTGCGTGATCACGCGCGTCTTGCCGGACCCGGCGCCAGCGAGCACCAGGCAAGGGCCGTCCAGATACAGCGCGGCTTCGCTCTGCGGCCCGTTGAGGCCGAACTTTGGTGCGTTTGACATGGGGAAGTTTTCGGTGGAACAGAGAGCGATTGTAACAATCTGGCGGGCGCAGCGGGCGATGGCGCGTTGCAGGCCAGGCCGGATTGCAACAAGCCGCAGTCCGGCTTTGCTGCCCGGCATCCTCCTGCGAGTCAGCCGGGGATCGGGTACCATGCGACCTTTGCCAGCGAGACGCCAAACGCGACGCTGCAGCCCCATTTTTCTGGAAATCTGCCACATGAAATTCGAACATCTCGTCGAAATCAACGATCCGATGAACCCGCTGCTCGACACGCTCACCCGCGAGCAGTTGTGGCACGGCCTGGTGCTGCGCGCCGAGCAGCCAAAACTGTTCATTCCGCACCTGGACGCCTGCGACATTCTCGAGCGCGACGCCGGCGTCATGCGTCGCCGCCTGACCTTCGGTCCGCTGGTAATCGAAGACAAGGTCACCCTGACCCCGCTGCAGGAAGTGCATTACGACGTGCCGGCCCAGGGCGACATCGCCGCCTCGACGCTGCGCATGGTGATCGAGGCGCCCACCAGCGCCATGCTGCTGGTGCGCTTCTGCTACGACGACGGCATGGGCGAACACGTCGACCAGGCCAATGCGATGTACGACGAATTCAAGAAGTCGGCGTACGAAGAAGCCGACATCGACACCGTGCGTGTCCTGCGCCAGCTGGCCGGCCAGGGCAAGCTGGCCACCACGCTGCTCAACTGATCCGGCGGTCCGGCGATTCGGCGGCGCGGTCTACAGACCCGGCTGGGAGTCGGCTGCGAGGGTGCTGCTCTCGCCCTGCGCCAGGTTGGTGGCCAGGTCGCGCAGTGCAGTGCGTACGCCTTCTTCGATGACCGGATGGTAGAACGGCATCTCCAGCATCTGGTCGACCGTCATGCGCATCTGGCATGCCCATGACAGCAGGTGGGCCAGGTGTTCGGCACGCGGCGCGATCATCTCGGCGCCCAGGAACAGGCGCGAGCCGTACTCGGCATACACCCGCAGCATCCCCTTGTTCTGCAACATAACGCGGCTGCGGCCCTGGTTCTCGAACGACACGCTGCCCACGGCGAACTTGGGTTGGCCGCTCGCGCACAGGGCCCGGTAACTCTTGCCCAGCGTGGCAATATTCGGCTCGGTGAACGCCACCGCGATCGGCGTGCGGCGCAGGCCCGGGCGCACGTCGGGGTAACGGCCCGCATTGTCGCCGGCGATCTTGCCGTGATCGGCCGCGTCGTGCAGCAGCGGGCGCTCATTGTTGGCGTCGCCCGCGATGAAAATCGGGCTGGTGCCGCACTGCATGGTGCGCACGTCGAAGGTCGGGATGCCGTCGGCGCCCCGCTCCAGGCCGGTCAGCTCGAGGCCCAAGTCATGCACGTTCGGCGTGCGCCCGGCCGCCATCAGCACGTACTGGAAGCGTTCGGTGCTTTCCTTGCCCAGCGCGTCGCGCACGCGCAGGACGACCTCGTCGCCCTCCTGCACCGCACCCATGATTTCGCTCTGGAACGCGATGTCGACTTCCTCGCCCAGCACGCGCGCAGCGCAGCGCAGTACTTCGGGGTCGCTGATGTTGGCGATGGAGCCGCCGCGCGCGTAGAAACGCACACGCACGCCGAGGCGGCTCAGCGCCTGACCCAGTTCGAGGCCGATCACGCCGGTGCCGATCACGGCCACCGAAGCGGGCAGGTCGTTCCAGTAGAACACGTCGTCGCTGGTGACGATGCCAGGACCGACGTTCTCGAGCTGCGGCAGGCGCAGCGGCGTCGAACCGGTGGCGATGACGACGCGCCCGGCGTGGATCTCGGTATGGTCGTCGACTTGCAGCGTGCACGGGCCGGTAAACCGCGCGTGGCCTTGCAGGCGGTCCTGGACGGGGATGGCTTCCACGGCCTCGAGCACGAAACCGACGAAACGGTCGCGTTCGCGCTGGACGCGCGCCATGACGGCCGGGCCATCGATCCGCACCTCGCCGGCATGCACGCCGAACGGACCGGACGTGTGCAGCGCATGCGCCGCCTCTGCCGCGGCAATCAGGAGCTTGCTTGGCATGCAGCCGACCCGGGCGCAGGTGGTGCCGTAATGCGCACCCTCGATGACTACGGTGCGCGCGCCCTGCGCCCTGGCGGCACGATAGGCCGTCATGCCGGCGGTGCCCGTGCCGATGACGGCAACATCCACGTTCAGTTGTTTCATGGTGCTCTTTCGCTGTTGACAGGCAAAACCATACGCTATTTCACGCCACTGGGGGCAGCACGAACCGATTCAGGATGCCATTGAGCACCAGGGTTTTTCACATCCATGCCGAGTGTATGTCGATAAATATTACATACTTTAAGTTAACAATTTTACTTCGGAAATTTTAGGTATAAGAATCAACTACCTACGACGATCTGTAAATACGGCACGATACTTGCTGCTCTTTCAGGTTCACCCACCAAGGAGATCCCATGTCACTTGCTTCCTTCAGCAAACTGCTTGTTAGCCTGTCGCTGTTCGCTTGCGCTTCCGTATTCGCCGCGCCGCTGGTTGTCAATGTTGCCGGAATCCAGAGCCAGGGTGAGATCGGCGATTCCGGCAATACCGTATTGACGTATAACGTTGGCGCCAATTCGGTCATTACCAGCGTCGCCTACTCGTTCAATCTGACGGCGTTCTCGCCGAGCTGGCTGACCGAAATCGGCCTGGCGTTCACCGACTCGGACAGCCTTGACGGCGTCGCCTTCAACCCGGGTCTCGGCAATAACAGTCCTGGCACTGCGAGCTACGCCGGCTTTGGCGATCTGGTCGACCTTGGCCTGGATTTCGCGGTCGGCGCCGACGGCATCCTGCGCCTGGAATTCTATGAAGACTTTGATGACTTCGCCGGCGTCGATGGCGTCTGGAACTTCGGCACCATCACGTTTGGCATCGAACCCGTCAACGTGGAAGTGCCGGAACCGGCCAGCGGCCTGCTGCTGGGCGCAGGCCTGGCCATGATGGGCTACGCAAACCGTCGCCGCCAGGCGGCGCGCAAGGCTGCCAGCGCGGCTTAAATATCGAGCGGGTCGACTTCAAGCGACCACTTCACGCGGGCCTTCATGGCCCGCAGCGCTTCCATCCACTCGCGCAGGAACGCCTGCAGGGCCGGGCGCGAGCTGGACTCCACCAGCAGCTGGGCGCGGTCCATATTGTGCACGCGCGTCATCGTCATCGGGATCGGGTCGTTGATCAGGATCCCGTCGTGCGCCAGGCAGTCGCGCGCGTTTTCCAGAAACGCAATCGCGATCGGCAGCTCGCGCGCTTCGGCCCGCAGCAAGGCCTGGTACATGTACGGCGGCAGGCCCGCTTCGCGCCGTTCATCGAGCAACTGGCCGGCAAAGCGCTCGTAGTCGTGGCGCATCACCGCGCCGTACAGCGGATGCTGCACGTAGCGCGTCTGCACCAGCACCTCGGACGGCGCGCCGGCCCGCCCTGCCCGCCCCGCCACCTGCATCAGCTGCGCGAACAGGCGCTCGCTGGCGCGGTAGTCCTGCGAGAACAGCGCCGTATCCGGGTTCAGGATGCCCACCAGCGTGAGCTTCTTGAAGTCGTGGCCCTTGGCGACCATCTGGGTGCCGATCAGGATATCGACCTCGCCCCGGTGCACGCTGTCGAACGCCGCCTGCGCGCTGCCCTTCAGGCGCGTGGAGTCGGCATCGATGCGCAGGATGCGCGCCTCGGGGAACATCGCCCGCAAACCTTCTTCGACACGCTGCGTGCCGCGTCCCAGCGGCTGGATGTCGACGTTGCCGCAGGTGGGGCACGAACGCGGGATGCGCAGCTCCAGGCTGCAGTGGTGGCAGCGCAGCCGGTTCTCGGGCTTGTGCAGCACCATGAAGGCGGTGCAGCGCGTGCAATCGCTGATCCAGCCGCAGGCGTCGCAGGAGATCACCGGGGCGTAGCCGCGCCGGTTCAAAAACAGCAGTGATTGCTCACCGCGCTCCAGACGCAGGCGCAGCGCAGCGACCATCTCGGCGGTGAGGCCGTCGCGCCCGCGGTCGCGCTCCATGTCGATCAGGCGCACGCGCGGCAGCACCGCATCCCGGACGGCGCGCTCGCGCAGGTCGAGCCTTGTATAGCGTCCCGAGCGCGCGTGGTGCCACGATTCGAGCGACGGCGTGGCCGAGCCCAGCACGATCGGAATGCCCAGCTGGTGCGCGCGCCAGACGGCCAGGTCGCGCGCCGAATAGCGCAAGCCTTCCTGCTGCTTGTACGACGGGTCGTGCTCTTCGTCGATCACGATCAGTTGCAAGTGCGGCAGCGACGCCAGCAGCGACAGCCGCGTGCCGAGCACGATGCGCGCCTGGCCCAGGTGCGCCGCCAGCCAGTGCAGCATGCGCTCGCCTTCGGACAGGCTGCTGTGCAGCGTGGCGAGCATCATGCCCGGGAAGCGCGCCCGGATATTGCCTTCGAGCTGCGGCGTGAGGTTGATCTCGGGAACCATGATCAGGATCTGCGCCTGCGGATCGCGCGCCAGGACTTGGGCGCAGGCTTGCAGATAGACCTCGGTCTTGCCGCTGCCGGTGACGCCCCACAACAGGAACGGTTTGAAACCGGTGGCGCCGCCGATGGCGTCGGCCGCCTCCTGCTGCGCCGTGTTCAGCACCGGCATGCCCACGGCAGTGGCGTCCTGCCCGGCGTCGAGCTTGGCCAGCTTTTTCAGCGAGCGCCCCAGCGCCACCGTTTTCGGCACCCGCAGGTTCTTCGGCAAGCCGGGCAACGCGACTTCGCCGAGCGGGCGCTGGTAGTACTCGGCGGCAAACCGCGCCAGCGCGAGCCAGCGCGCGGACAGCGGCGCCAGCTCGCTGCGCACGGCCAGCGCATCCTTGAGTTTTTCGGGCGGCACGTCGCTGGTGAACTTGACCGCGACGATCAGGGCCATCACCTCGCGCCGCGCAAACGACACCAGCGCCAGCTGGCCGGGCAGCGGCTCGTCGCCCGGCTGGCAGGGCCAGCGGTAGTCGAAACTGCTGTTGAGCGGCGTATCGATCACGACTTCGAGGAAACAGTGCGGTGTGACCGGTGCTTGGTTGCTGGTTGACAATCTGGACCCTGTGCAAATCTGTGGAGAACTTTGTGAATAGCCGGGGACTTGACCCCATCAAAGGTTTACGTTAGATCAAGTCTGGAACGATAATTCCCCAACTCAAGACAATTTTAGTCTTTGTAATCAATGACTTGAAAAATCCGCCAAAAACCTGTTAACAACCTTGACCGCATTCGGCTGCTTGTGCATAACTCTGCAATTTTCCGTGGAAAACTCGCTGCGTTGCGTCATACAGTTAAGGCAATACATGAAGTTTCACGCTAAGTCCCGGTAAACCAAGTACTTTTCCCCACGCTGGCAGCGCCTGTTGATAACTTTGTGAACAAGGCCCCGAATGGCGCCGAATTCTCTTGAACAACGTTCATGGGCAAGACAGCCAGATTGCATAACGTCGGTAAAAAACGCTTATGAATCATTTACTTACGAGTAAACGCGAAAAGCCGAGATGTCCACAGGAAGGTTTATCGGATTTGCGGAAGTTGTGAACAAGTGATGATGTCGGCTTGCAATCGTGCTCTCGCGAAACGAGTGCAAGCCGTGACGGGATTACTGAGCGCGCTGCTTGCGGCTGAAGCTGTGCACCGCCTCGACCATCGCAGTGACCGATTCCGGCGGGGTAAATTGCGAGATGCCATGGCCCAGGTTGAACACGTGACCGTGGCCATTCGATGGCGTGCCATAGGCCGTCAGCGAGCGCTCGACTTCCGCTGCGATCTGCTCCGGGGCGGCAAACAGGATCGCCGGGTCGAGGTTGCCCTGCAGCGCCACGCGGTCGCCGACCAGCGCACGGGCCGTGCCCAGATTCACGGTCCAGTCCAGCCCCAGCGCATCGGCGCCGATATCGGCCATCTGGTCGAGCCAGATGCCGCCACCCTTGGTGAACACGACGGCCGGGATGCGCACGCCATCCTTTTCGCGCTGCAGGCCGGCCAGGATCTGCTGCATGTAGTGCAGCGAGAAGGTCTGGTAGGCGCCATCGGCCAGCGCCCCGCCCCACGAATCGAAGATCATCACGGCTTGCGCGCCGGCGTCGATCTGCGCGTTCAGGTACGCCGTGACCGCCTTGGCATTGATGTCGAGGATGCGGTGCATCAGGTCCGGCCGGCTGTACAGCATCTTCTTGACCGTGTGGAACTCGCGCGAACCGGCGCCTTCGACCATATAGCAGGCCAGCGTCCACGGGCTGCCCGAGAAACCGATCAGCGGCACGCGGCCGTTGATGGCGCCGCGGATCTGCGTGACGGCCTTGAACACGTAGTCGAGCGAGGCCATGTCGGGCACTTCCAGCGCGTGGACCTGCTCTTCGGTACGCAGTGGACGCTCGAACTTCGGCCCCTCGCCATCGGCGAAATACAGGCCCAGGCCCATCGCGTCCGGCACGGTCAGGATGTCCGAGAACAGGATCGACGCGTCCAGCGGGAAGCGGTCGAGCGGCTGCAGCGTGACTTCGGTAGCGTAATCGGGATTTTTTGCCAGGCCCAGGAACGAGCCGGCGCGCGCGCGGGTGGCGCGGTATTCCGGCAGATAGCGGCCCGCCTGGCGCATCAGCCAGACCGGGGTGTAGTCGGTCGGCTGGCGCAGCAGCGCACGCAGGAAGGTGTCGTTCTGGAGCGGGGCAAATTGTGGCATGGGAGGCATCGGTTTGATAGGCAGACGCCTATTATCGCATTCTTGGGGGCGCACTATAATGCTCGTCCACCCTTCGAAAAAGCCCCTCTATGACCGTTGCCACCAGCAAACAAGCCACGCCATGCGGCGCCTGGACTTCCCCGATCACTGCTGCCGTCGTTGCTGCCGGCGCCGTGCCACTGGCGCAGCCGATGCCCGACGGCGCCGCCATCGGCTGGCTCGAGGGGCGCACCAGCGAAGGCGGGCGCATGACGCTGATGGTGCACGACGCCGACGGCACGCGCGAGCTGACGCCGGCGCCGTTCAACGTGCGCAGCCGCGTGCATGAATACGGTGGCGGCGCGTACCTGCTGAGCGGCGGCGGCGCCTGGTTCTCGCACCATGCGGACAACCGCCTGTACCGGGTCGAGAACGATGGCCAGCCGGTCGCCGTCACGGGTGCCGACACCGGCCACCGCTTCGCCGACTTCGTGCTCGACGCCGGGCGACGTCGCCTGGTGGCGGTGCGCGAAGACCATTCGCTGGGCGCGACCTACCCCGTCAACACGCTGTGCGCGGTGGGCTTTGACGGCGCCGAGACCGTGCTGGTCGACGGCAGCGACTTCTACGCCGCGCCGCGCCTGTCGCCCGATGGCCGCCAGCTGGCCTGGCTGTGCTGGGAGCTGCCGCACATGCCGTGGGAAGGCACCGCGCTGTGGCTGGGCGACGTGGCCGCCGACGGCGCGATCGTCAACCGGCGCCTGATCGCCGGCGGGGCGGATGAAGCGATCTGCCAGCCCGAATGGTCGCCAGGCGGCGTGCTGCACTTCGTGTCCGATCGCAGCGGCTGGTGGAATCTGTACCGTTACGCCGCTGACGTTGTCGACGCCCTGTGCGAACGCGCGGCCGAATTCGGCGTCCCGCAGTGGAACTTTGGCGGGTCGCAGTACGCTTTCCGCTCGGAAGAACAGATCGTCTGCGCGTATATCGAGGCGGGCGTGAGCCACCTGGGCATCGTCTCCACCCACGACGGCAGCCTGACGCCGCTGGAAACGCCGTATGAAGACATCCGCGACGTGAAAATCAGCGGCGACATCGTCACGCTGCTGGGCGGCGCGCCGACCATCGCACCCGAACTGGCCCGCATCGACCTGGCCGGCGCACCGCTTGAAGTGCTGGCGCACTCGATCCCGCAACTGCCGGCCACGTCGTACCTGGCGGTGCCGCTGGCGATCAGCTATCCAAGCGCGAACGGCCGCACCGCGTACGCGTTCTACTATGCGCCGGCCAATCCGGATGACGCACCACTGCCGGACGAGCTGCCACCGCTGATCGTGATCGGCCACGGCGGCCCGACCAGCATGGCGACCAGCACGCTCAAGCTCTCCACCCAATACTGGACCAGCCGCGGTTTCGCGGTGCTGGACGTGAACTACGGCGGCAGCACGGGCTTCGGGCGCGATTACCGCAACCTGCTCCAGCACCAGTGGGGCGTGGTCGATGTCGAGGATTGCGTGGCCGGTGCGCGCCACCTGGCGGCCATCGGCGCAGTCGACCCGGAACGCCTGCTGATTCGCGGCAGCAGCGCCGGCGGCCTGACGGTACTGTCGGCACTGGCCTTCCACGACGTGTTCAAGGCCGGCGCCAGCTATTACGGCGTGTCCGACCTGGCCGGGCTGGATGCGGATTCGCACAAGTTCGAGTCGCGCTACAACGCCTACCTGACCGCGCCTCCCGAGCGCGCCCAGGCCGTGTACCGCGAACGCTCGCCGATCCACCACAGCGACAAATTGCGCAGCCCGATGATCTTCTTCCAGGGCCTGGACGACAAGGTCGTGCCGCCGCAGCAGTCCGAAAGCATGGTCGACGCCCTGCGCGCGCAAAAGCTGCCGGTGGCCTACCTGACGCTCGAAGGCGAAGGCCATGGCTTCCGCAAGGCCGACAGCGTGGTGCGCACGCTCGAAGCCGAGCTGTATTTCTACCTGCGCGTGTTCGGTATTGCCGTGCCGGCCGACCTGCCCGCCATCGAGATCGAGAATCTCGCCGCATGAAGGGTGGCCCACTGCTTGACGACATCCGGGCGCAGCTGGCCGCCTGCAGCGCCGAAGAACACGCGATCCTGACGCTGCTGGCGATCGCCGGCGAGCCGATGGGCCGCCAGCGCATCCTCGAGCACATGCGGGCGCTGCATGCCCCGTTGCCGGCCGCGCAGTGGGCCGACGAACTGGCGCGCCTGAAGGCCGAAGGCTTGCTGGTCGACGCCAACGAACGCGGGTTGGGGCTGGCCCCGGCGGCCAGCTGGCCCGTGCTCGACTTCGCCCTCGACAGCGGCCTGTTCGACGTCGTCGCCGGGGCGTATGGCGCGGTATCGACCGTACGCCGCGACTGGCAGGGCCACCTGATGCTGCGCAGCTACCGCCAGGGCCTGGCCCTGCTGCGCATCGCGCTGCTGACGCGGCAAGACATCGACGTCGTCACGCCGCTGCTCGATGCCTGCCTGGCCTGCCATGAAGCGAGCTACCTGCATCCGCTGGTCGACGTCTGCGCGCGCCCGTTCACGCCGGCGCTGATCGAGCGCATCCACCCACGCCTGCTTGAGACCGTCCTGCACGTGCTGGTCGTGCATGTGCGCAGCGAGCCGGCGCTGGCGCCGGCGGTGCGCGCCTGCGCCGAGGGCTACATCACGCGCAGCAGCCCGGAAAGCCTGCTGCGCCGCGCGCTGGGCGAGCACTACATCCTGTGCGGCCGCCTGGACGATGCGCTTGAGCTGGTGGCCGACATGACCGATTCACCGGGCCTGTTCCTGCGCAGCGTCGTGCAGCTCTTGCGCGACGATGTGGACGGCGGCCTGGCGGGCGTCGAAGCAGCCCTGAAGCAGCTGCGGCGCGAGACCGGCAAGCGCAAGGCCACCTTCGGCGGCCATTGCGCGCACATCGCGGTGGCCGCCCTGCTGCGCAGCACCGAACCCGCGCACCGCAAGCTGGCCGACGCCTGGCTCGAGATCGAAACACGCGCCGTGCAGCGGCCCGACAATGCGGTCTGGTTCCAGCTTGGCATGCTGCACGAAATCCGGCGCGGCACTGTCGACGCGGGCCTGTTCGCCACCCGCAGCTGGGAACTGTCGCTGGAACCGACCGTATTCCGCGCGCTGATCCACTACTGGCTGGCACTGCCCGCGTTGAACAGCCAGCGGGCGCGCCTGGAAGACATGCTGGCGCAATCCGAGCTGGCCGGGTTCGACCTGTGGTCGGCGCAGCTGGCCGGCGTGCTGGCGCAGATGGGCCAGGCCGGTTATCTGATTCACGAGGCGCGCGCGGGCGAACTGCGCCAGCGCCACCGCTTGCCCGACATGGCGCTCTGGTTCACGCGCGAAGAGCCGTGGGAGCGCCAGCTCAATGCGCTGATCAACCTGCAGCCCGCCCTCACGGTGGAGCAGGTCAAGGAGTCGCGCCTGGTCTGGCTGATCCGCCACGACCAGCACCTGGGCGTGCAGGAGATCGAGCCGCGCGAACAGAAGCGCGATGCGCAAGGCGCCTGGAGCCGCGGCCGCGCGCTGGGCCTGAAACGCCTGGCCGAAGAAGGCGCGCAGCTCGAGTTCCTCACCGCGCAGGACCTGCAGGCGATCAATGCGATTGCCGGGCGCCGTTACTACGCCGGCAGCGGCATCCGCTTCGAGCTCGAAGTGCACAAGGCGCTGGCCGCGCTGGTCGGGCATCCGCTGCTGTTCTGGATGGCCTCGCCCGGCACGCGCGTCGAACTGCTGCCGGGCGAGCCGGAACTGCTCGTCAAAAAACAGGGCGACAAGGTGTCGATTGCGCTGCACCCGCCGATCGACAACGAAGACGGCGACGTGGTCATCACGCTCGAGACGCCCACGCGCCTGCGCCTGGTGCGCATCAACGACGAACACCGCCGCATCGCCGCCATCGTCGGCGCCGGACTGGACGTGCCGCTGTCGGCCGAGCGGCGCGTGCTGCGCGCCATCGGCGCGGTGGCGTCCAGCGTCACCGTGCAGTCGGACATTGGCGCGAGCAGCGCCGACATCGACACCGTGCCGGCCGACGCGCGCATGCACATTCACCTGCGGCCCTACCAGCAGGGCTTGCGCATGCAGTTGCTGGTGCGCCCGCTGCCCGGCGGTGCCTACTACGGCCCCGGAGAAGGCGCGGCCAGCGTGATCGCCGATGTCGACGGCATCCGCACCGAAGCGCAGCGCGACATGAACGCCGAGCGCGAGGCCGAACGTCAGCTCGTCGGCGCCTGCTTCGTGCTCGAACAGGGCGAGCAGGAACACGGCGAATGGCTGCTCGGCCAGCCGGTGCTGGCACTCGAACTGGTTGAAGAACTCAGGGCATTGGACCCGGCCTCGATCGTCGTGGCCTGGCCCGAGGGCGAATCGTTCCGCGTCACCAAAAAAGCGACCTCCAAATCGGTGCGGGTCCAGATCCGGCGCGAGCGCGACTGGTTCGCCGCCAGCGGCGACATCGTCATCGACGAAGGCCGCGTGATGAGCCTGCGCACGCTGCTGGAAAAGCTGCGCGAGAGCGGCAGCCGGTTTGTCGCCCTGGGCGAGAACGATTACCTGGCCCTGTCCGACGAACTGCACCGGCGCCTGATGGAGCTGGGCGCGTATGGCGAACTGCATGGCGACGGCATCCGCACCCACGCGCTGGCCAGCTTCGCGCTGGGCGAACTGGCGGGTGAGGCAGGCAGCGTTGACGGGGACAAGGCCTGGCAGGCGCACCTGACGCGCATGGCCGATAGCGCCGCCTTCACGCCCACGCTGCCCTCGACCTTGCAGGCCGAGTTGCGCGACTATCAAGTCGACGGCTTCGAGTGGCTGGCGCGCCTGGCCCACTGGGGGGTGGGCGCTTGCCTCGCCGACGATATGGGCCTGGGTAAAACGCTGCAGGCGCTGGCGCTGCTGCTCACGCGCGCCAAGGACGGCCCCGCGCTGGTGGTCGCGCCGACGACCGTCTGCCTGAACTGGATCGACGAAGCGGCGCGCTTTGCGCCGACCCTGAACCTGAAACTGTTCGGCCCGGGCGAGCGCGCCGCAACCGTGGACGATGCCGGGCCGTTCGACGTCGTCATCGTCAGCTACGGCCTGCTGCAGCAGGAGGCAGCGCGCTTCAAGGGCCGCCGCTGGCACAGCATCGTGCTGGACGAGGCACAGGCGATCAAGAACATGCACACCAAGCGCTCGCAGGCCGTGATGGCGCTGCAGGGCGACTTCCGGATGGCCGCCACCGGCACGCCGCTGGAAAACCACCTGGGCGAGTTGTGGAACCTGTTCCGCTTCATCAATCCGGGTTTGTTGGGCAGCGCCGAGCAGTTCCAGCTGCGCTTTGCCGGCCCCATTGAAAAAGCCCAGTCCGAGAAAGTGAAGGACCGGCGGGCCGAAGTCGCCGCCCGCGCGCGCCTGCGGCGCCTGACCGCGCCGTTCATCCTGCGCCGTACCAAGGCGCAGGTGCTGGCCGAACTGCCGCCGCGCACCGAGATCGTGATCCCGGTCGAACTGAGCGCCGAGGAAAGCGCGCTGTACGAATCGCTGCGGCGCCAGGCGCTCGACAAGCTGGCTGCACTGGAAGCGCCAGAAGGCCAGAAGTCGATCGAGATCCTGGCCGAGATGATGCGGCTGCGCCGTGCCTGCTGCAATCCCGAGCTGGTCGCGCCCGGCGCCGGCATCATCAGCAGCAAGCTGGCTGCATTCGCGCGCCTCACGGCCGACCTGATCGAAAACCGCCACAAGGTGCTGGTGTTCAGCCAGTTCGTCGATCACCTGAGCCTGATCCGCCAGCACCTCGACGCGCAGGGCGTGCGCTACCAGTACCTCGACGGGTCCACGCCGATGCAGGAACGCAAGAAGCGGGTCGACGCGTTCCAGGCGGGCGATGGCGACATGTTCCTGATCAGCCTGAAGGCGGGCGGCGTGGGCATCAACCTGACGGCGGCCGACTACGTGATCCACATGGACCCGTGGTGGAACCCGGCGGTGGAAGACCAGGCCTCGGACCGCGCGCACCGGATGGGGCAGCAGCGCCCGGTGACGATCTACCGGCTGGTCGCGCGCGGCACGATCGAAGAAGGCATCGTCGACCTGCACCGCCACAAGCGCGACCTGGCCGACAGCCTGCTCGAAGGCACCGAGATGGCCGCGCGCATGTCACCAGCGGATATGCTCGACATGCTGCGCACGGGACTGGGCAGATAGCGCTGCCTTGATAGAACAGTAATATTGCACTTTGTCCCGTTCGTGTCGGAATGTTTCATCCGTCCGCAAACGGCGGGTTTGGTGCTAACCTGCACGCGATTCGCGCCGTTGCGGATCACGAATTCACACTTGTTACAGGGCCGAATACGATGATAAAAACGAAAATCGCGCTGGCAGCCGTGCTGGCCTGCTTCGCACTGGCGCCGGCCAGCGCCGTCGCTGCCAAGCCAGCCAAGAGCAAGGCCAAATCGACCAAGGTCGTCAAGAAGTCGACCAAGGCCAAGAAGGCCGTCGTCGGCGCCGCCGCCATTGGTGCGACTGCCGCTGTTGCCAGCAAGAGTGCAAGCGCCAGTGACAGCGCCGCGCCGGCGAAGGCCAGCGAAGGCCGCCTCGATCGCCGCATGGCCACGCTGAGCATGCAGTACCTGACCGCGCTGTGGCGCGTCGACCCGGAAGGCGGCATCTATGTCGGCAAGTTCGACCAGGCCGCCAACCTGACGCTGCCCGATCCTGCCACCCGCGCCAGCAAGCTGGCCTTTGCCAACGAGTGGCTGGAAAAATTCGGCAAGCTCGATCCGAAGCAGCTCTCGCCGCGCTACCGCACCGACCTGGTGCTGTTGCTCAACAAGCTGGAAAAGGACCGCTGGGCGTTGACCACCTGGCGCGAGTTCGAGTGGAACCCGTCGGCCTACAACATCGCCGCGCCGCTCGACCTGATCCTCAATACCGAGTACGCGGCCAAGCCGCAGCGCCTGCGCACGATCCTCAAGCGCCTGACCGACGTGCCGGCCTATTACGCGGCCGCGCAGGCGTCGATCAAGACGCCGACCCGCGAGCATACCCAGCTGGCGATCAGCCAGGCGCCGGGCACACTGGCGGTGCTGGCCGACCTGGGCAAGGCGGCCCAGGAATCGATCCTGACCACGCAGGAAAAGACCATCTTCGCGCAGCGCATCGCCAACGCCGGCACCGCGGTGCTGGGCTACGTCGACTTCTTGACCGACATGGAAAAGCGCCAGGCTGCCAATGGCCAGGCCCGACCGTTCCGCATCGGCAAGGCGCTGTACGAGCAGAAGTTCGCGCTCGACATCCAGTCGTCCAGCAGCGCCGAGCAGACCTACCGCAAGGCCCTTGCCACGCGCGAAGAGCTGCTCACGCACATGGACAAGATCTCGGATGAACTCTGGCCGCGCTACATGGCCGGCGTGACCAAGCCAGCGGAGCGCTTCCAGAAGATCGGCATGATGATCGACAAGCTGTCCGCCCGGCACGTCAAGCGCCAGGACTTCTTTACCGAGATCCGGCGCCAGATTCCACTGCTGCAGGACTGGGTCATCAAGCATGACCTGCTGACGCTCGACCCGAGCAAACCCCTCGAAGTGCGCGAAACGCCGATGTACCAGCGTGGCGTGGCCGGCGCGAGCATCGATGCACCGGGCCCGTACCGCTCGAAGGACAAGACGTACTACAACGTCACGCCGATGGACAGCCTGACAGATGCCCAGGCCGAGAGCAGCCTGCGCGAGTACAACGAATGGATCCTGCAGATCCTGAACATCCACGAAGCGATTCCGGGCCACTATGCGCAGCTGGTGCACGCGAACCGCTCGCCGTCGCTGATCAAGTCACTGTTCGGCAATGGCGCAATGGTCGAAGGCTGGGCGGTCTACGGCGAGCGCATGATGCTCGAATCGGGCTATGGCGACAACGCGCCCGAGATGTGGCTGATGTACTCGAAGTGGAACCTGCGCAGCGTGACCAACACGATCCTCGACTACAGCGTGCACGTGAACGGCATGAACCAGGCGCAGGCGATCGACCTGCTGACGCGCCAGGCCTTCCAGACGCGCCAGGAAGCCGATGAAAAATGGCGCCGCGCCACGCTGACATCGGTCCAGCTGACCAGCTACTACAGCGGCTACGAGCAGATCATGGAACTGCGCGAGCGTCGCAAGGCGCAACTGGGCGAGCGTTTCAACCTGAAGGCGTTCCACGATCAGTTCTTGAGCTACGGCAATGCGCCGGTCAAGATGATTTCGGAACTGATGCAGTAAAAGTACGAAGGGGGCGGCACCTCAAGGTGCCGCCCCCCGGATCGGAACGGGCGTTTGTTACGCCGTTTCTTCGGGTGCGCGCGTGGCGCGGGCGAACATCGGTGCCACCATCAGGCCCAGCTCATAGAGCAGGCACATCGGGATGGCCAGCGCCAG
Organism: Oxalobacteraceae sp. CFBP 8761; assembly: GCA_014841595.1. NCBI lineage: Bacteria > Pseudomonadati > Pseudomonadota > Betaproteobacteria > Burkholderiales > Oxalobacteraceae > Oxalobacteraceae sp. CFBP 8761. The sequence goes on from JACYUE010000005.1 coordinate 153,238, forward strand.
CTGGCTGACCACGTCCGGCGGCGTCACGATCGCCGAGATGACGAACGCGCCGACGATGACATACGAGCGCACTTCGCGCAGCTTCTCGATCGGCACGATGCCCATGCGCACCAGGATCACGACGACCACCGGCACTTCGAACGAGGCGCCGAACGCCAGGCACATCGACATCACGAAATCGAGGTAGTTTTCAATATCCGGTGTGACGGCAATCGACGTCGGCGCAAACGCGCTGATGAAGTGGAACACGCGGCCAAACACGAAGAAGTAACAGAACGCCACGCCGCCGATGAACAGCAGCGACGACGAAATCACGAGCGGCATCACGAGGCGCTTTTCGTGGGCGTACAGGCCGGGCGCAATGAAGGCCCAGGCCTGGTAGAACACCCAGGGCAGCGCCAGGATGAAGGACAGCAGCAGCGTGACCTTCATCGGCACGAGAAACGGCGAAATCACGCCGGTGGCGATCATGGTCGAGCCTGGCGGCAGCGACGCGATCATTGGCGCGGCGATCAGGTCATAGATGTGCGACGGGCCAGGCCACGCCATCAGTGCGGCGCACACGATCGCAATGCCGATCGAGGCCTTGACCAGGCGGTCACGCAGCTCGACAAGGTGCGAGATGAAGGTATCTTCGCCGGCGGCTTGGTCAGTCATCAGCTAGGCGATCAGAAAAAAGAGGAAGTGGAGTTCGCGCCGGCACCGGGACGGTACTTGCGCACGCGGGCCGCGCCCGACATCACATGGCGCTTGGTGCCATGGCGGTTCTTGTACCAGGCCGGCACGCTCGAAGTGCGCACCAGCTTCTTGCGGCGAAAGTCCTTGGCCTTGCGGTCGATGTCGGCCACGGTAGGCATGATCACGTGCGCAGTCGCATCCGAGCCGCGCTCGTCCCACAATGCCTCGACTTCATCGACGTGGCTGGTCACGGACGAACCGAATTCGCTCGTTGCCGATTCGACGTCGTTCTTGAACGACTGCGCGCGGTCCTGCACTTCCTTGTGCAGGTTGCGCAGTTCGTCGAGTTCGATTTCACGGCTGACCTCGGACTTGATGTCATGCAGGTAACGCTGGGCACGCCCATAGAGCGTGCCAGCCATGCGCGCCACCTTGGGCAGCTTTTGCGGCCCGATCACGATCAGCGCGACAACGCCGATGATCGCGATTTTCGACAGTCCAAGATCGATCATGAGGACGCCGGATTACAGGCGGGTCTTGTCGCGGGCTTCCACGTCGATGGTCGACTTGTCGGCCACCTGCTGCGTTGCCTGGACACGGGCGGCTTCTGCTTCGGCAGCGCGCTCTTCGTCACCCTTGACGCCATCCTTGAAGCCCTTGACGGCCTTGCCCAGATCGGAACCCATATTGCTGATCTTCTTGGTGCCGAAAATCAGCATCACGACCACCAGCACGATGACCCAGTGCCAAATACTCAATCCACCCATGTTGTTCTCCTGATGGCGCCTGGCGCCTGAAAAATTAGTGATGCGCAAACTGCATATACACCGAGTATATGCGATGCGGGAGCCCATTGCTCCCAATCGAACTTAGGCCAAACTTAGACGCATCTTACAGCCCCAGCCCGCGCCATGGACGCGGCCCGCCGTACATGTGCAGATGCAGGTGATACACCTCTTGCCCGCCATCCGGACCGGCATTGATCAGCGTCTTGAAGCCGCCAACAGGCTTGCCAGCGGCGTCCATCTTGACCGCAATACCATTTTGCTCGGCAAGTTTCGGCGCCAGCGCCAGCATCTTGCCCAGCAACGCCGCATGCTCGTCGGTGCAATCGGACAACGTGGCCACGTGCACCTTCGGAATCACCAGCAAGTGCACGGGCGCTGCCGGATTGATGTCCTTGAACGCCAGCACGTCATCATCTTCATAGACGATGGCAGCCGGAATCTGCCTGGCAACGATCTTGCAAAAAATGCAGTTATCCATTCGGTCTCCAGATGATTACATTGCATGACACGCAAGCGAGCACGGGCATCCTACCAAGGCTCCATGACATCGGCATGACGATGAGGGACTGATTATGACACCGGTTCGATCGGTTGGCACGCCAGCCATGCACGCGGGCCGGCGTGCAGGCTCAGGCGTCGGTGCGCGCGGCTTTCTCGTCCAGCCCCGACACGCCTTCGCGCCGCGCCAGCTCGTCGAGCACCTGCTGCGGCGTGAGGTCGAACCTGGCCAGCAGCACCAGCGAGTGGAACCACAGGTCGGCGCATTCATACAGCACCTTGGCGGCATCGCCATCGACGCGGGCGTCCTTGGCGGCCATCACCAGTTCGGTGGCTTCCTCGCCGATCTTTTTCAGGATGGCGTCGTCGCCCTTGGTGAACAGCTTGGCGACATACGATGCGGCCGGGTCGCCGCCATTGGCGGGTTTGCGCGATTCGATCACGGCCGCGACGCGGGCCAGGGTAACGCTCATGGGGTCTTCTTGTCTTTTGAATAAATCGTGTCGGGATCCTGCAGCACCGGCTCGACGCTGTGCCAGTCGCCGTTGTCGTATTTCTGGAAGAAGCACGAGTGGCGTCCGGTATGGCAGGCAATCCCGCCGATCTGCTCGATCTTGAGCAGGACGACGTCTTCGTCGCAGTCCAGGCGGATCTCGCTCACCTTCTGGATGTGGCCTGACTCTTCACCCTTGTGCCACAGCTTCTTGCGCGAGCGGCTCCAGTACACCGCTTCGCCCGATTCGACGGTGCGGGTCAGCGCTTCGCGGTTCATCCAGGCGAACATCAGCACGTCGCCGCTGGTCGCCTCTTGTGCGATGACGGGCACCAGGCCCTGTTCATCCCAGCGTACCTTGTTGAGCCATTTGGCATTCGTTGTCATTGTGTTACTCCAGGCGCATCGGGATACCGCGGTCATGCATGAAGCGCTTGGCTTCCCCGACCGTGTGCTGCCCATAGTGGAAAATGCTGGCCGCCAGCACCGCGTCGGCGTGGCCCTGCAGGATGCCGTTGGCCAGGTCTTCCAGGCCACCGACGCCGCCCGAGGCAATCACGGGGATGCCCACGGCGTCGGACACGGCGCGCGTCAAACCCAGATCGAAGCCCGACTTGGTGCCGTCGCGGTCCATCGACGTGAGCAGCAGCTCGCCGGCGCCCAGGCTTTCCATCTTGCGTGCCCATTCGACAGCATCCAGCCCCGTCGCATTGCGCCCGCCGTGGGTGAAGACTTCCCAGCGGCCGGGTGCGATCTGCTTGGCGTCGATCGCCACCACGATGCACTGCGAACCGTGCTTGTGGGCGCAGTCGAACACCAGTTGCGGGTTGGTGACGGCCGACGTGTTCATGCTGACCTTGTCGGCGCCGGCATTGAGCAGCCGGCGCACGTCTTCGACCTTGCGCACGCCGCCACCGACGGTGAGGGGAATGAACACGGTCGAGGCGACGGCTTCGATGATCGGCAGGATCAGGTCGCGGCCATCGCTCGAGGCGGTAATGTCGAGGAAAGTGATTTCGTCGGCGCCTTGCGCGTCATAGCGGCGCGCGATTTCGACCGGGTCGCCGGCGTCGCGCAACTCGTTGAAGTTGACGCCCTTGACGACCCGGCCGCCGGTGACGTCCAGGCAGGGGATGATGCGTTTTGCGAGCATGGAATCAGGCGCCAGCGCCTTCGGTCAGTTCATCGGCGCGATCCTGGGCCGAGGCCAGGTCGAGCGTGCCTTCGTAGATCGAGCGGCCGCAGATCACGCCCTCGATGCCTTCGTCCTGCACCGCGCACAGCGCTTCCACGTCGGCCAGCACGTGCACGCCGCCCGAAGCGATCACGGGGATCTTCACCGCGCGCGCCAGCTTGACGGTCGCGTCGATGTTCACGCCGCCCATCATGCCGTCGCGGCCGATGTCGGTGTAGACGATCGATTCAACGCCGTAGCCTTCGAATTTCTTGGCCAGGTCGATCACTTCGTGGCCCGACATTTTGCTCCAGCCGTCGGTGGCGACCTTGCCGTCGCGCGCGTCCAGACCCACGATGATGTGGCCAGGGAAAGCGCCGCAGGCGTCGTGCAGGAAGCCCGGGTTTTTCACGGCGGCGGTGCCGACGATGATGTAGCTGATGCCGTCATCCAGGTAGCGCTCGATCGTGTCGAGGTCGCGGATGCCGCCGCCCAGCTGGACCGGGATCTCGTCGATGCCGTTGTCTTCAGCGTATTCCTGCACGATCTGCAGGATCGACTTGATGGCCGATTCGTTCTTTGGTTTGCCCGCGAATGCGCCGTTCAGGTCGACCAGGTGCAGGCGCCGCGCGCCTTGCTTGAGCCAATGCAGCGCCATTTCGGCAGGATCTTCGGAAAACACGGTGGCGAGTTCCATATCGCCTTGTTGGAGGCGAACGCAGTGACCGTCTTTCAGGTCGATGGCGGGGATCAGCAGCATGGTCGTTGTCGGTAGAGTTAACGGGGGGTTGAACAGAACGAATTTAACGCAAATGCGTCAAGGATTCCAGTGAATGAAATTACGGTACAGGCGCAAGCCTGCTGCCGCACTTTTCTCCGGGTGGAACTGGGTGGCGACGATATTATCGCGGCCGACAGCGCAGCAGAACGGGCCGCCGTAATCGGCTTCGCCGATCACATCATGCGCGTTTTCGGGCGCTGCGTAATAACTGTGCACGAAATAGAAGTAGCTGTTGTCGTCGACGCCGTCCCACAGCGGGTGGGCGCGCGACTGGCGCACGCGGTTCCAGCCCATTTGCGGGACCTTGAAGCGCGAACCGTCGTTCTGCAGCTTCCCATCCAACTGGAAGCGAACGACCTTGCCCGGCAACAGGCCCAGGCCCGGCGTGCCGCCGTTTTCTTCGCTGGCGTCGAACAGCATCTGCTCGCCCACGCACACGCCCATGATCGGGCGCGTCCTGGCGGCGCGCAGCAGTGCATCCTCCAGACCCGATTCACGCAGGCTGCTCATGCAGTCGCGCATGGCGCCCTGCCCCGGCAGTACGATGCGGTCGGCCGCATCGAGGTCGGCGGCCGAGCTGGAAACGAGCACGTCGGCTTCTGGCGCGGCGGCGCGCAGCGCCTGGACCACCGAGCGCAGGTTGCCCAGTCCGTCGACCACAACAATTTTATTGGCCATGTCGCGTCACGCCTTACAGGCTGCCCTTGGTCGACGGGATGATGCCGGCGGCGCGTTCGTCGAGCTCGCTGGCCATGCGCAGCGCGCGGCCAAATGCCTTGAACACGGTTTCGCACTGGTGGTGCGCGTTCACGCCGCGCAGGTTATCGATGTGCAGGGTCACGCCGGCGTGGTTGACGAAACCGCGGAAGAATTCGCCGGTCAGGTCGACGTCGAAGGTGCCGATCATGGCGCGCGTGAACGGGATGTGCATTTCCAGACCCGGGCGGCCCGAGAAGTCGATCACGACGCGCGACAGCGCTTCGTCCAGCGGCACGTAGGCGTGGCCATAGCGGCGGATGCCCTTGCGGTCGCCAATGGCCTTGGCCACGGCCATGCCGAGCGTGATGCCGGTGTCTTCGACCGTGTGGTGCGCGTCGATGTGCAGGTCGCCCACGGCCTCGACTTCGAGGTCGAACATGCCGTGACGTGCGATCTGGTCGAGCATGTGGTCGAGGAACGGCACGCCCGTGTTGAGCTTCTGGCGGCCGGTGCCGTCCAGGTTGATCGAGACGCGGATCTGCGTTTCGTTGGTATTGCGGGTAATGTCGGCGGTACGGGTCATTGCTCGGGCGCTTTTCAAGGTACGTAACTACGGGACGCTACTACAGGGAAGCCTTCAGGGCGGTCAGGAACTGGTCGTTTTCTTGCGGCGTGCTGACCGTGACGCGGATGCAGTTGGCCAGCAATGTATGCATTTTACTCAAATTTTTGATCAGGACCTTCTCGCCGTGGAGAAGCTTGCAGGCGCGCTCGGCATCGGGCACGCGCAGCGCGATGAAATTGGCGGCCGACGGGAACACTTCCACGCCCGGCAGGCCAGCCAGTTCCGTGGCCAGACGGGTACGCTCGACGTTGAGCAGCTCGGCCTGGCGGTCCAGCACATCCAGATGCTCGAGGGCGAATTCGGCCGCCACCTGGGTCAGGATATTCACGTTGTACGGTGGACGCACCTTCTCGAATTCGGCCAGCAGCGGCGCTGCCGCCGTCATGTAGCCGAGGCGGATGCCGGCCAGGCCGAGCTTTGACAGCGTGCGCATCACGACCAGGTTCGGGTGCTGCGGCAGGCGGTCCATGAAGCTGACCTTGGCGAACGGCTGGTAGGCTTCGTCGACCACGACCACGCCATGCTCACCGAGCGCCGTGATGATCGCTTCCATGTCTGCCGCGTCGTACAGGTTGCCGGTCGGGTTGTTCGGGTACGCGAGGAAGACCAGCGACGGCTTGTGCTCGTCGATGGCCGCCAGCATGGCCGGCAGGTCCAGCGAAAAGTCGGGCTTGATCGGCACGCCGACAAAATCGGCGCCGGCAAACTGCGCCGAACGCGAAAACATCACGAACGCCGGCACCGGCGCCATGACCACGGCACGCTTCGAACCGTCGCGTTCCTGACGCGCGATGGTGGTCGCCAGGATCGTGATCAGCTCATCCGAGCCATTGCCGAGCAGGACGTCGTAGCCGGCCGGGATGCCCAGCTTGGCGCAGATGGCGTCCTTCAGCGTGCGGTACGACGGCACCGGATAACGGTTCAGCGCCGCGTCGGCCAGGCGCGCGCCGAGTTGCGTGCGCAGCTCGTCCGGCAGCTGGTACGGGTTTTCCATCGCATCGAGCTTGACGTAGCCGATCGAGTCCGGCACGTGGTACCCCCCCACGGCGCGCACGTCGGCGCGGATGGTGTTCTCGATCAGTTTGGCGATGTCGGTCATGAAGTTTCTTCCGTGGAGAGTGTGGCCATGGCGGCCTTGGCCGCCTTGCGTTTTTTTGCCCCGGTCAGCGGTACGTCGGGCGCCGCCAGGCGCTCGTGGATGATGGCGCAATACGCGGGATTGAGTTCGAAGCCGGTGAACTGGCGCCCCAGGCGCTTGGCGGCGATGGCCGTCGTGCCGCTGCCCATGAACGGGTCGAGCACGATGCCGCCCGGCGGGCACGAGGCCTTGACCATGCGCTCGATGATCTCGAGGGGCTTTTGCGTCGGGTGGTCGGCGCGCTCCGGATGCTCGCGGTGCAGGCGCGACACGCTCCAGACGTCCTTCGGGTTGTAGCCCACTTCGAGCCACTTGGCGCCGATGAAGATCGAGCGCGAGCGGGCCTTCTTGGTCGCGGCGTCATACGGGATGCGCACGGCGTCCAGGTCGAAGTAGTAGTCCTTGCGATTGGCGAAAAAGCCGATCGTGTCGTGCACCGACGAGAAGCTGCGCACGCTGCCGCCCATCGACGGCACGCGGCGGTCCCAGATGATCTCGTTCATCATCGTCATGCGTTTTTTCAGCATCACGAAGATCTCGGGCGTGAAGCGCCACGTCAGAAAAATGTACAGGCTGCCGTTGGGCTTGAGCTTCGGCACCGCCGCGTCGATCCACTGCTCGGTCCAGGCCAGGTAGGCCTCGACGCTTTGCTGGTCCGACGCGTTGCCGTAGTCCTTGCCCAGGTTGTACGGCGGGTCAGTCAGGATCAGATCGATGGACCCGTCCGGGATGCGCGCCAATCCTGACAGCGCATCCTCGCAGAATACCTGGTTGACCCAGTCGCTCATGATGCCTGGGGTGGGACTGGATCGAGCCGTAGTTCCGCGCTGCGCGCGTGCGCCTGCAGGCCTTCGCCATACGCCAGCGTGGCCGCGACCTTGCCCAGCGTTTGCGCACCCGCTGCGCTGACCTGGATGATCGACGAGCGTTTCTGGAAATCGTACACGCCCAGCGGCGACGAGAAGCGCGCCGTGCGCGAGGTCGGCAGCACGTGGTTCGGGCCGCAGCAATAGTCGCCCAACGACTCGGACGAGTAGCGGCCCAGGAACATCGCGCCAGCGTGGCGGATTTTATCGGCCCATTCCTGCGGGTTCTCGGCCGAGATCTCGAGGTGTTCGGCCGCGATGCTGCTGGCGATCTCGCACGCTTCGTCCATACTGCGCACCTTGATCAACGCGCCACGGTCGCCCAGCGACGTGGTGATGGTGGCCGCGCGCGGCATCGTTGGCAGCAGCTTGTGGATGCTGGCTTCGACCTGCGCGATGTAGTCGGCGTCAGGGCACAGCAAAATGGCTTGCGCCAGTTCGTCGTGTTCGGCCTGCGAAAACAGGTCCATCGCGACCCAGTCCGGATCGGTGGTGCCATCGCACAGCACGAGGATTTCGGACGGGCCCGCGATCATGTCGATGCCGACCGTGCCGAACACGCGGCGCTTGGCGGCGGCGACATACGCGTTGCCAGGGCCGACGATCTTGTCGACGGCCTGGATGGTCTCGGTGCCATACGCCAGCGCGCCGACGGCCTGCGCGCCGCCAATGGTGATCACGCGCGTGACGCCGGCGATTGCCGCCGCGGCCAGCACCATCTGGTTCTTCACGCCGTCCGGGGTCGGCACGACCATGATGATTTCCTTGACGCCCGCCACGTGGGCTGGAATCGCGTTCATCAGGACCGACGACGGATACGCCGCCTTGCCGCCCGGGACATAGATGCCGACCCGGTCCAGGGGCGTCACGCGCTGGCCCAGCACTGTGCCGTCAGGCTCGGTGAAGGTGAAGCCCGTCGACGATTCCTTCTGGCGCTCGTGGTACACGCGCACGCGGTCGGCCGCTACCTGCAGCGCAGCGCGCTGGTCGTCGGGCAGCGCAGCCAGCGCTGCTTCGAGCTCGGCCTGGCCAATGTCGAACTGCGCCATCGAGGTCGCGCCGCCGTTCGGGATGCGGTCGAATTTGTTCGTGTATTCCAGCACGGCGGCGTCGCCCCGCGCTTTTACATCGCGCAGGATGCCGGCCACGGCTAGTTCGATGGCATCGTCGGTTTCGGCTTCAAACGCGAGCAGCGCGCTCAGCGTGGTGGCGAAGTCGGGTGCGGTCGAATCGAGCTTGCGGATTTGTACTGCCATTTTGCGTCTAGCCTTTTGCTTTGGAGGCGCGTTCGAACGCGTCCAGGATCGGTTGCAGGCGCTCGCGCTTGAGCTTGAGCGCAGCCTGGTTGACCACCAGGCGCGAGGAGATGTCCATGATTTTTTCGACTTCGACCAAGTTGTTGGCGCGCAGCGTGCCGCCGGTCGAGACCACGTCGACGATGGCGTCGGACAGGCCCACCAGCGGCGCCAGTTCCATCGAGCCATACAGCTTGATCAGGTCGACGTGCACGCCCTTGCGGGCAAAGTGCTCGCGCGCCGTATTGACGAACTTGGTCGCCACGCGCAGGCGTGCGCCCTGGCGCACCGCGCTGTCGTAGTCGAAGCCCGCGTTGACGGCCACCGACATGCGGCATTCGGCGATACGCAGGTCGATCGGCTGGTACAGCCCTTCGCCGCCATGCTCGAGCAGCACGTCCTTGCCGGCCACGCCGAAATCGGCGGCGCCGTACTGGACGTAGGTCGGCACGTCGGAGGCGCGCACGATCAGCACGCGCACGCCCGGGTCATTGGTCGGCAGGATCAGCTTGCGCGAGGTCTCGGGGTTTTCCAGCACCTCGATCCCGGCCGCCGACAACAGCGGCAGGGTGTCTTCGAAGATGCGGCCCTTGGACAGCGCCAGGATCAGCTGGGTCTCGTCCGTATTGCTGGTAAAAGTCATGGTGATTCGATGTGATTACTTGATGCGGACGATATCGGCGCCCACCGCCGACAGCTTCACTTCCATGCGGTCGTAGCCGCGATCGAGGTGGTAGATGCGGTCGATCAGCGTGGTGCCTTCGGCGGCCATGCCGGCAATGACGAGCGAAGCCGAGGCGCGCAGGTCGGTTGCCATGACCGGTGCACCGATCAGGCGCGTGACGCCGTCGATGAACGCGGTATTGCCGTCGGTCGTGATCTGCGCGCCCAGGCGGTTCATCTCTTGCACGTGCATGAAGCGGTTCTCGAAGATCGTCTCGGTCACGCGCGAGGCGCCGCCGGCGATCGTGTTCACAGCCATGAACTGCGCCTGCATGTCGGTCGGGAAGCCCGGATACTCGGTCGTGCGGAACGACACCGGCTGCGGGCGACCATCCATCTTCGCGCGGATGGTATCCGCGCCGACGGTCAGTTGCAGGCCGATTTCGCGCAGTTTGTCGAGCGCCACGTCGAAGATGTCGGTGCGGGTGTTGGTCAGCTGGATATCGCCGCCGGTGGCCGCGACGGCGCACAGGAAGGTCGCCGCTTCGATACGGTCCGAGATGACGGCGTGGCTGGCGCCATGCAGTTCCGGCACGCCCTGGATCACCAGGCGGTCGGTGCCGATGCCCTCGATCTTGGCGCCCATGGCCACCAGCAGGTTGGCCAGGTCGGTCACTTCCGGCTCGCGCGCGGCGTTTTCGAGCACCGTCTCGCCGTCGGCCAGCGTTGCGGCCATGAGCAGATTCTCGGTGCCGGTCACGGTGATCATGTCGGTGCGGATGCGCGCGCCCTTGAGCTTCGTGGCCCTGGCGTGGATGTAGCCGCCTTCGATCGTGATCTCGGCGCCCATCGCGCGCAGGCCCTGGATGTGCTGATCGACCGGGCGCGAGCCGATGGCGCAGCCGCCCGGCAGCGAGACCTTGGCTTCGCCGAAGCGCGCCAGCAGAGGGCCCAGCACCAGGATCGAGGCGCGCATGGTTTTCACCAGTTCGTACGGCGCGACCAGATTGTCGATCGCGCTGCCGTTCATGGTGACGTGTTCGTCGTCCAGATCGATTTTCAGGCCCGTGGTTTCCAGCAGCTTGAGCATCGTGCGCACGTCATGCAGGCGCGGCACGTTGGACAGGTGCAGGTCACCTGCGGTGAGCAGGCCAGCGCACAGGATGGGCAGCGCCGCATTCTTGGCGCCGGAAATCGCGATGTCACCTTGCAGGCGTTTGCCGCCGACGATCTGGAGCTTGTCCATGATTAGCCTTTGAATTCTTCAGGGGTCAGTGTTTTCATCGACAGCGCGTGGATTTCCTCGCGCATGCGGTCGCCCAGCGCGGCGTACACGATCTGGTGGCGCTGGATCGAGCGCTTGCCGACAAACGCCGGCGAGACGATCACCGCCTCGAAGTGCTGGCCGTCGCCATTGACGGTCAGGTGGGTGCATTCAAGGCCGGCGCTGAGATAGCCGTGTATCAGTTCGGGTGTGGTGGCCACGATAACTCCAAAAATTTTTAGTGGCGCAGCTTGTAGCCGCGCTTGAGCAGGTTGATCGCCATGGCCGTCAGCACCGCGAAGAACACGGACACGATGGTCAGGCTGGTCCACGGCGACACGTCGGACTGGCCGAAGAACCCGTAACGGAACCCGTCAATCATATAAAAGAACGGGTTGAAATGCGAGACGGCCAGCCAGAATGGCGGCAGTTTTTGTACCGAATAGAACACCCCGGCCAGGAACGTGGCCGGCATGATCAGGAAGTTCTGGAACGCGGCCAGCTGGTCGAATTTTTCGGCCCAGATGCCGGCGATGACGCCCATCGTGCCGAGAATGGCCGCGCCCAGGATCGCGAACACGACGATCCACACGGGCGCGACAAACGTCAGGTGCGCGAACCAGGCGGTAATCGCAAACACGCCGGCGCCAACGGCGATCCCGCGCAGCACCGCCGCGCCGACATACGCCGCCAGGATCTCGGCGTGCGACAGCGGCGCGAGCAGAATGAAGACCAGGTTGCCACTGATCTTGGACTGGATCAGCGACGACGACGAATTGGCGAACGCGTTTTGCAGCACGCTCATCATGACCAGGCCGGGAATCAGGAACGACGTGTAGGCCACGCCTTCGAGCATCTCGACCCGGCCGTCGAGCACGTGGCCGAAGATGACGAGGTACAGCATGGCGGTGACGACCGGCGCGGCGACGGTCTGCGTGGCCACCTTCCAGAAGCGCAGCGACTCTTTGTAGAACAGGGTGCGGAACCCGATGGAGAACAGATTCATTGCTTACCCTCTTCCATGATCTGGATGAAGATGTCTTCCAGGTCGGCCTGCTGCAGCTGCATCTCGTCGATCACGGCGCCCGCTTCGCGCAGGCGCGCCAGGATCGGTTCGACGTCGGCGTAGTCGTTCACGCGCAGCGTGTATTTGTTGTTGTTGGCAGGTTCGTCGTGCGACACGAGCGGGCGCAGTTCGGCCGGCAGTGCGCCGGACTTCAGATGCACGACCAGCTGCGAGCCCGAGACGCGGCGCAGCAGAGTGCTCATCGTGTCGAGCGCCACCACATTGCCCTGCTTGAGCATCGCCACGCGCTGGCACATGGCCTGCGCTTCTTCGAGATAGTGGGTGGTGAGCACCACCGTGTGGCCGCCTTCGCGGTTCAGGCGCGCGATGAACTTCCACAGCGTCTGGCGCAGTTCGACGTCGACGCCGGCGGTCGGTTCGTCCAGTACGATCACCGGCGGACGGTGCACGAGGGCCTGCGCCACCAGCACGCGCCGCTTCATGCCGCCCGACAGCGCGCGCATGTTCACGTCGGCCTTGTCGGTCAGGTCGAGGTTGTGCATCACTTCATCGATCCAGCCATCGTTGTTGCGGATGTCGAAGTAGCCCGACTGCAGGCGCAGCGTTTCGCGCACCGTGAAGAACGGATCGAACACCAGCTCCTGCGGCACGACGCCCAGGCGCTTGCGCGCTTCGCGAAAATCGGTGACGACATCGTGGCCGTGGATTTTCACGCTGCCGGCGTCGGGCCGGATCAGGCCCGCGATGGTGGAAATGAGGGTGGTCTTGCCGGCGCCATTCGGGCCCAGCAGGCCAAAGAACTCGCCCTCTTCGATGGAAAGGGACACGCCCTTGAGCGCCTTGAAGCCTTTGTAGCTCTTCTCGACACGGTCAATCTGGATTGCAGTCATGCGAAATGGGAGGCGCGACGCGCGATAGTCAAAACAAAACGGAGGCCGGCTGGGGAACGCACCAGGACCGTGCAGGGAAACAGTCCATTATAGGTGAAATTGCCATGTCAAGCGGGCCAGGCGGAGAAACCCGGCGGACGCCGTAGGAGCAGATGTGAAACGCGGAAGAAAAAAAACGGGCAGCCGAAGCTGCCCGTATTCATGCTGGTGCGACCAGCGTGTCGACCCCGTACAGGGCCGCCAGCTTGCGCACGTTGTCCGGCACGTTGATGAACGTGAGCCGGTGCCCGGCGCTCAGCGCACGGCGCTGCCAGGCCAGCAGCAGGGCCACACCCGACGAATCGGCCGACTTCACGCCGGCCAGGTCGAACACGGTCTCACCAAGACCGATCGCTGCCTCACCCTGCGCCAGCGCCAGGCGGGCGCTGTCGAAGGTCATGGCGTCGATCGTCAGCATGGGATTTGCCTCAGCCATTACTTGCCCGGCGCTGCCAGCGGCTTGGACGCCAGTTGCGCATTGCGGTCGGCCAGGCGCTTGATCAGGCCATCGACGCCGCTCTTGCTGATCTCGCTGTTGAAGGTGCTCTTGTAGGTCTCGACCAGCCAGGCGCCCAGGATGTTCACGTCATAGATCTTCCAGCCGTTGCCGTTCTTGGCCAGGCGGTAGTTCAGCGTGATCGGCTCACCGCGCGCAACGTTGACCTGCGAGCGCACTTCGACATCGGTATCGGTGGCGGCTGCGCGCATCGGCTTGAACTCGACGGTTTCGTTCTTGATGGTCGACAGCGCACCGGAGTACGTGTAGACCAGCAGATTACGGAACTCGGTGGTCAGGCGTTTTTGCTGATCCGGCGTGGCGGTGCGCCAGTGACGGCCAGCGGCTTGCTGGGTCATTTTCTCGGCATCGACATACGGCAGGATCTTGGTATTGACCAGACCCATGATCTTGCTGCGGTCGCCCGACTGGATCGCCGTGTCGTTCTTGACGCTGTCGATCACTTCGGCGCTGATGCGCTTGACCAGCACGTCCGGCGCTTCGGCGCTGGCGGCTGGCTGAGCGATCACGCTCGTGGAAAAGGCAGCGGTGACTGCGGCGGCGGCGATCAGGTGCATGAATGGCTTCATCGTATTCCTTTCAACTTACTTCGTTTCGGAAGGTGCTGGCTCGGCGACGTCATCGGCCTGGCGCGGCACATTGCCGTCGTAGACCTGGCTCTGGCGGCGCTGCAGATAGCCGTCGCGCAGGAACTCATAGCGGTCCAGTGCGGCGTCTTCCATCAGGCCCGAGGCGTCGAGCAGCGTGGCGCGCTTGTCGATCAGGTTGACACCGGTGCCGACATTGCGCCAGTTGACCGGCGTCTTGTAGCGCCAGATGTTGCCGGCACTGTCGGCCGGCAGCGCTGCGGTGTCACGCACCGTAGATGGGCCCAGCAGCGGCAACATCAAGTACGGACCGCTCGGTACGCCCCATTTGCCCAGCGTCTGGCCGAAATCTTCGTTGTGCTTCTGCATGCCGGCTTCGGATGCGATGTCCAGCAGACCGAAAATGCCGAAGGTCGAATTGACCGCCACGCGGCCGAAATCGGTCGCGCCGGCTTCGCCCTTGCCCTGCAGGAAGTTATTGATCGAGCTCCAGGCATCCGACAGGTTGCCAAAGAAATTGTTCACGCCCGTTTGGGCAAAGCCCGGTACGACCTTCTTGTAGGCGGTCGCGGTGGGCTTGAGCACGGTGCGGTCAACGGCATCGTTGAACGAATAGACGGCGCGGTTATAGCCTTCGAGCGGATCCTGCGGATTGTTCGCGGTCGTCGCGCAACCGGTCAGGACCAGGACAGCAGCGGCGGCGGCACAGAGACGCACGTGCGAAAGCGAGTTGGTGTAGTTCATTAACTACCTTCCTTTCCATCAGCAGCCTTGCTGTAGATAAATTGATTGATCAAGTCTTCGAGGACTGTCGCCGACTGGGTGCGAATGATGCGATCACCCTCGGCCAGATTGTTCGTGTCGCCACCGGCTTCAATGCCGATGTATTGCTCGCCAAGCAGGCCCGCGGTCAGGATCTTCAACGAACTATCTTTTGGGAATTTATAGTCGGTGTCCAAATCGAGGCGCACAGATGCCTGGAAACTCTTGTCATCAAAGGCAATCTCGCCCACGCGGCCGACCACCACACCGGCGCTCTTGACGGGTGCCTGCGGCTTGAGGCCGCCGATATTGTCAAAGCGGCCGCTGACGGAATACGTCTGCCCGAACGACATGGACTTCAAATTGCCGGCCTGGAAAGCCAGGAACAGCAGTGCAGCCAAGCCCAGCAGCACGAACAGGCCAACCCAGACGTCGATAGTTTTGCGATGCATTTTATTACCCTAAAACCGTGTTAGTTATTTATTGAACATCAGGGCGGTCATGACGAAGTTCAGCCCCCAGACCAGCAGCGATGCAATCACGACAGTACGCGTGGTCGCACGCGAGACGTCTTCCGGCGTCGGCTGGGCCTGGTACCCCTGGAACAGGGCAGTAAAGGTCACGGCGATGCCAAAGATAAAGCTTTTAATCACGCCGTTCAGTACGTCAGCGCGCACATCGACGCCAGATTGCATCTGGGCCCAGAAAGAACCTTCGTCCACGCCAATCAATTTCACGCCGACAAGGTAGCCGCCCATCACGCCAACGGCCGAAAACACCGTCGCCAGCACTGGCATGGCGATCACGCCTGCCCAAAAACGCGGCGCCAGCACCCGTTGGACCGGATTAATCGCCATCATTTCCATGGCCGACAATTGCTCGCCTGCTTTCATGAGGCCGATCTGCGCCGTCAGCGACGTACCGGCGCGGCCAGCAAACAGCAGCGCGGTGACGACCGGACCCAGTTCGCGCACGAGCGACAGCGCAACGACCTGGCCCAGCATCTGCTCGGCGCCGTACTGGTTCAGCGTGTAATAGCCCTGCAGGCCCAGCACCATGCCGACGAACAGGCCGGACACGGCAATGATCACCAGCGAGTAGTTACCGATGAAGTGGATCTGCTCGGAAATCAAACCCGGGCGGCGGAATGCGCCTGGCGACACGCGCAGGATGCTGAGGAACGAGCGGATGGCAAAGCCGAGACCGGCCAGCCCTTCGCGCACGGTACAACCGATGTAACCGAGGAAACGGGCGATCATGTGCGCGCTCCCAGGCCCAGGTCGTCGGCCAGCGTCTTGCCGGGATAATGGAACGGCACCGGACCGTCCGGTTCGGCGTTGACGAACTGGCGCACGTACGGGTCGGTCGACACGCGCAGTTCGGTCGGCGTGCCTTCTGCAACGATCTTGCCAGCGGACATGAAGTAGACGTAATCGGCAATCGCGAAGCACTCTTTCACATCGTGCGAGACGAGGATCGAGGTCGAGCCGAGGGCGTCGTTCAGGTTGCGGATCAGATTGGCGGTCACGCCCATCGAGATCGGGTCAAGGCCGGCGAACGGCTCGTCGTACATGATCAGTTCAGGGTCGAGCGCCACCGCGCGCGCCACGGCCACGCGACGCGCCATGCCGCCCGAAATCTCGGCCGGCTTGAGGCGGTGCGCATTGCGCAGGCCCACGGCGTTGAGCTTCATGAGCACGAGGTCGCGGATGAGTTCTTCGGGCAGGTCGGTGTGCTCGCGCAGCGGAAACGCCACGTTATCGAACACCGACAGGTCGGTAAACAGTGCGCCAAACTGGAACAGCATGCCCATGCGCCGGCGCAGGCGGTACAGCCCCTGCGTATCGAGGCTGTGCACGACTTCGCCGCCAATGCGGACTTCGCCACGCTGGGGGCGAATCTGGCCACCGATGAGGCGCAACACCGTCGTCTTGCCGCAACCGGACCCGCCCATGACAGCAATGAGCTTGCCACGTGGGAAATCCATGCGCAGATTCGACAGAATGGAACGCTCACCGTAAGCAAAATGCAGATCGCGGATTTCGACTAGGTTCGACACAGCATCATTTGAGGTTAGAGAATCCGGTATTGTAGTGCAGAAAGCTATTTACCCGCTTGAGGGACCCGATTTTACCCCCGGCTGGCGACGTGACATTACAACACTAATAACTGTTCAGTCAGCTATTTAACGTTGTAAGCAATTGTTTTCATTGGATTATGCATACATGACAATATTGCGATTCCTTGTTAGGAATCAATATAATTGAAACATATTTACATAAACCGTACGATGCAGCCCGCTTCATCTGGCAACAGCGTGCCAGGCTATTTTGCATCGCAGCATCAATTGGGGCTGGCTTTGCGAATTAGCAAGTGACAGTTTATAAATAGTTTGTCATGCATTTGTCGCCAGGCTATTTGCAAGCTGGCGAACATGGCGGTCGCATTGCACGACCGCCATTCAACCTATGTCTTAGCGCGGCAAGACAGACGAGCCCATCAGGAACTCATCGACCGCGCGCGCGCATTGACGGCCTTCGCGGATCGCCCACACCACCAGCGACTGGCCACGCCGCATGTCGCCCGCCGTAAATACTTTCGGGTTCGACGTCTGGTAAGCCAGGTCCCCCTCGGTGGTGGCGCGGGCATTGCCGCGCGGGTCTTTCTGCACGCCGAACGCATCGAGCACCTGCTGCACCGGCGAAACAAAGCCCATCGCCAGCAGCACCAGGTCGGCTTTCAGTTCGAATTCCGAATCCGGCACTTCCGTCATCTTGCCGTCCTTCCATTCGACGCGGCAGGCGATCAGCTTCTCGACTTTGCCGCCCTTGCCTTCCAGGCGCTTGGTCGCCACCGCCCAGTCGCGCTCACAACCTTCTTCGTGCGACGACGAGGTGCGCAGGCGCGTCGGCCAGTAAGGCCAGACCAGTGGCTTGTTTTCGTGCTCCGGTGGTTGTGGCAGCAGTTCGAATTGCGTCACCGACGCCGCGCCGTGGCGATTGGAGGTGCCGACGCAGTCCGAGCCGGTGTCGCCGCCGCCGATGACGATCACGTGCTTGCCGGTGGCTTTCAGCTGGTCCTTCAGCTTGTCGCCGGCATTGACGCGGTTTTGTTGCGGCAGGAAGTCCATCGCGAAGTGCACGCCCTTGAGCTGGCGGCCCGGCACCGGCAGGTCGCGTGGCTGCTCGGCGCCGCCGGCCATGATGACGGCGTCGAATTCTTTTTCCAGGTCTTCCGGGAAGATGGTGTCGCGCGCCATATTGCTCACACTGGCCGGGAAGTCCTTGCCGATCAGGACGCCGGTACGGAACGTGACACCCTCGGCCTGCATCTGTTCGACGCGGCGGTCGATCAGGTCCTTCTCCATCTTGAAGTCGGGGATCCCGTAGCGCAGCAGGCCGCCCAGGCGATCGCTCTTTTCAAACACCGTCACATCGTGGCCGACGCGCGCCAGTTGCTGGGCCGCGGCCAGGCCGGCAGGCCCGGAACCGACGACGGCGACCTTGCGGCCCGTGCGCTGTTCGGGCGGCTGCGGCACCACCCAGCCGTGCTCCCAGCCCGTATCGATGATCTTGCGCTCGATCGACTTGATGCCGACCGGGTCGTCGTTGATCCCGAGCGTGCAGGCCGACTCGCACGGCGCCGGGCAGATGCGACCGGTGAACTCGGGGAAGTTGTTCGTCGAGTGCAGGTTTTCCAGCGCGTGGCGGTAATCGCCATGGAAGACCAGGTCGTTCCAGTCCGGGATGATGTTGTTGACCGGGCAGCCCGTATTACAGAACGGGATGCCGCAATCCATGCAGCGCGCGCCCTGCACTTTCGCCTGCGCGTCGGTCAGCGTGATGACGAATTCCTTGTAGTTCTTCAGACGCGCGACCGGTTCGAGATGATCCTCTTCCTGCCGTTCGAATTCCATGAAACCGGTAATTTTGCCCACAATATTTTCCTTGGTCGTTGGTCCGCGGCTGCTTACGCGGCCTGATCGATCTTGTCGTTCGCTTCTTCCATGCTCGAGAAGTGCATCTCTTCGAGCGCGCGCTTGTAGTCGGTCGGGAACACCTTGACGAACTTGCTGCGGCTGTTGGCCCAGTCGTCGAGCAGGTTGCGCGCACGCGTGCTGCCGGTGTACTTGAAGTGGCGCTCGATCAGGCGGCGCAGGATCGCTTCGTCCGACTCGCGCTCGCTGGTGCGCGACTGGCTGTGCCAGGCTGCCGGGTCGGTCTGGTCTTTCGACGCCAGCACGCGCTCGAGGTTGACCATCGTCGTGTTGCAGCGCGCTTCAAATTCGCCCTTCGGGTCGTACACGAAGGCCACACCGCCCGACATGCCGGCGGCGAAGTTGCGGCCGGTGTCGCCCAGCACCGCCACCGTCCCGCCGGTCATGTATTCGCAACCGTGGTCACCGCAGCCTTCGACGACGGCCGTGGCGCCTGAATTACGCACCGCGAAGCGCTCGCCGGCCACGCCGTTGAAAAAGGCTTCGCCCGAGATCGCGCCATACAGCACGGTGTTACCGACGATGATGTTGTCGACCGCCCAGCCACGGAACTCGGTGTTCGGCCGCACGATGATGCGTCCGCCCGACAGGCCCTTGCCGACGTAATCGTTGCCTTCGCCAACCAGGTCCATCGTGATGCCGCCGGCCAGGAAGGCAGCAGCGGACTGGCCCGCCGTGCCTTGCAGCTGGATGTGGATCGTGTCGTCCGGCAGGCCGGCATGGCCGTAGCGCGTGGCGACTTCGCCCGACAGCATGGCGCCGACGGTGCGGTTCAGGTTCTTGACCGGCGAGATGAACGAGACGCGCTCGCCCTTTTCCAGTGCCGCCTTGGCTTGCGCGATCAGCTTGTGATCGAGCGCTTTATCCAGGCCATGGTCCTGGCCTTCGGTGTGGAACAGGGCGCGCTGGCTCTCGACTTTCGGCTGGTAGAAGATGTTCGAGAAGTCCAGGCCCTGCGCCTTCCAGTGGCCGATCGCCCTGGATTTGTCGAGCAGGTCGGCGCGGCCAATCAGTTCGTCATAGGTGCGGATGCCCAGCTGCGCCATGATCTGACGGGCTTCTTCGGCGACGAAGAAGAAGTAGTTCACCACGTGCTCTGGTTTGCCCTGGAATTTCGCGCGCAGCACCGGGTCTTGCGTGGCCACGCCCACCGGGCAGGTATTCAGGTGGCACTTGCGCATCATGATGCAACCTTCGACCACCAGCGGCGCGGTGGCAAAGCCCACTTCGTCGGCACCCAGCATCGCCGCAATGACGACGTCGCGGCCGGTGCGCATCTGGCCGTCCGCTTGCAGGCGGATGCGGCTACGCAGGCCATTGAGCACCAGCGTCTGCTGGGTCTCGGCCAGGCCCAGTTCCCACGGCGTGCCGGCGTGTTTGACCGACGACAGGGGCGAAGCGCCCGTGCCGCCATCGTGGCCGGCGACGACGATGTGATCCGCCTTGGCTTTCGAGACGCCGGCAGCGACCGTGCCGATGCCCACTTCCGAGACCAGCTTGACCGAGATCGAGGCGCGCGGGTTCACGTTTTTGAGGTCGTGAATCAGCTGGGCCAGGTCTTCGATCGAATAGATGTCGTGGTGCGGCGGCGGCGAAATCAGGCCGACACCCGGCACCGAGAAGCGCAGGGACGCGATGTACTCGGACACCTTATGGCCCGGCAGCTGGCCGCCTTCGCCCGGCTTGGCGCCCTGCGCCATCTTGATCTGGATCTGATCGGCCGAGTTCAGGTATTCGGCGGTGACGCCAAAGCGGCCCGACGCCACCTGCTTGATTTTGGAGCGCAGCGAGTCGCCGTCTTCGAGCGGGATGTCGACCACGACACGGCCATCGCCCAGGCGCGACGCCAGCGACTCGCCCTTCTTGATCGCAATGCCCTTGAATTCGTTCATGTAGCGCGCCGGATCTTCGCCGCCCTCGCCCGTGTTGCTCTTGCCGCCGATGCGGTTCATCGCGATGGCCAGCGTGGCGTGGGCTTCGGTGCTGATCGAGCCGAGCGACATGGCGCCGGTGGCAAAGCGCTTGACGATGTCCTTGGCGGATTCGACTTCTTCGATCGGGATCGCCTTGTCGCGGTCGATCTTGAATTCGAACAGGCCGCGCAGCGTCAGGTGACGGCGCGTCTGGTCGTTGATCAGCTGCGCGTATTCCTTATAGGTCGAGAAGTTGTTGGCGCGCGTCGCGTGCTGCAGCTTGGCGATCGTGTCCGGCGTCCACAGGTGGTCTTCGCCGCGCACGCGGAAGGCGTACTCGCCGCCGACGTCCAGCGCATTGGCCAGCACCGGATCGGCGCCGAAGGCCAGCGCGTGCAGGAGCAGCGCTTCTTCGGCCACTTCGAACAGGCCAATGCCTTCGATATTCGACGAGGTGCCCTTGAAGTACTTGTCGACCAGCGACTTGTTCAGGCCCACGGCCTCGAAGATCTGCGCGCCGCAGTACGACATGTAGGTGGAGATGCCCATTTTGGACATCACCTTCATCAGGCCCTTGCCGACAGCCTTGATGTAGTTGTAGCTGACCGTCTCGGCCGACAGTTCCTGCGGCATGCCATGCGCCAATTCGGCCAGCGTTTCGAGGGCCAGGTACGGGTGTACGGCTTCGGCGCCGTAGCCGGCCAGCAGCGCAAAGTGGTGCGTCTCGCGCGCCGAGCCGGTTTCGATCACGAGGCCGGCGGAGGCGCGCAGGCCGCGCGCCACCAGGTGCTGGTGCACGCTGGAAGTGGCCAGCAGCGCAGGAATCGCGACCAGGTCGGGCGACATGCGGCGATCCGACACG
Organism: Oxalobacteraceae sp. CFBP 8761; assembly: GCA_014841595.1. Taxonomy (NCBI): domain Bacteria; kingdom Pseudomonadati; phylum Pseudomonadota; class Betaproteobacteria; order Burkholderiales; family Oxalobacteraceae; species Oxalobacteraceae sp. CFBP 8761. The sequence continues at coordinate 174,794 of JACYUE010000005.1, forward strand.
ATCAGGATGTTGTGGCCCGACTTGACCGCATCGACCGCTTCGGCGCACAGCGAGGCCAGCGACGCTTCGATGCCTTCCTTGCCCCAGGCGACCGGGTAGCAGATGTTCAGCTCATAGGCCTTGAACTTGCCGCCGGTATGCTGGCCGATATTGCGCAGGCGCGCCATGTCGTCGAAGTTCAGGATCGGCTGCGCGACCTCGAGGCGCATCGGCGGGTTGACGTTGTTGGTGTCGAGGATGTTCGGCTTGGGGCCAATGAACGAGACCAGCGACATGACCATGCTTTCGCGGATCGGATCGATCGGCGGATTGGTCACTTGCGCGAACAGCTGCTTGAAGTAGTTATACAGCGGCTTGAGTTTGTTGGACGTGACGGCCAGCGGCGAGTCGTTGCCCATCGAGCCGGTGGCTTCTTCGCCCAGCACGGCCATCGGCGCCATCAGGAACTTCAGGTCTTCCTGCGTGTAGCCGAACGCCTGCTGGCGGTCGAGCAGCGTGAGCGCCGGCTTTTCGCCCTGCGCATCCTTCGCGCGGCCGGCGGCCAGCTGCGACTCGGTCAGCTTGATTTCATTGAGTTTGATGCGCACCGACTTGATCCACGCCTTGTACGGCTTGGCGTTGGCGTAGGTGTCCTTCAGTTCCTTGTCGTCGATGATGCGACCCGCTTCGAGGTCGATCAGGAACATCTTGCCCGGCTGGAGGCGCCACTTCTTGACGATGCGCGATTCGGGAATCGGCAGCACGCCCGATTCGGACGCCATGACGACCAGGTCGTCCTCGGTAATGACGTAGCGCGCCGGGCGCAGGCCGTTGCGGTCGAGCGTACCGCCGATGTGGCGGCCATCGGTGAAGGCCATCGCGGCCGGGCCGTCCCACGGCTCCATCATCGCGGCGTGGTATTCGTAGAAGGCGCGGCGGTTGTCGTCCATCGACGCGTGATTTTCCCAGGCTTCCGGGATCATCATCATCATCGCCTGGGCGATCGGGTAGCCGGCCATGATCAGCAGTTCGAGCGCGTTGTCGAAGCAGGCGGTATCCGACTGGCCTTCATAGATCAGCGGGAACAGCTTGTTCAGATCGTCGCCCAGGACAGCCGACTTGAGGATGCCTTCGCGCGCGCGGGTCCAGTTGAAGTTGCCCTTGACGGTATTGATCTCGCCGTTGTGGGCGATCAGGCGGTACGGGTGGGCCAGCGGCCACTCGGGGAAGGTGTTGGTCGAGAAGCGCTGGTGGACCAGGGCCAGGGCCGAGATGCAGCGCGGATCCTGCAGATCCTTGTAGAACACGCCTACCTGGTCGGCCAGCAGCAGACCTTTATAGACGACGGTGCGCGCCGACATCGACGGCACGAAGAATTCCTTGCCGTGCAGGAGTTTGAGGGCCTGGATCGCGTGGCCGGACGATTTGCGGATGACGTACAGCTTGCGTTCGAGTGCATCGGTGACCATGATGTCCGGGCCGCGGCCGATGAAGATCTGGCGGATCACCGGCTCCTTGGCGCGCACGAACGGCGACATCGGCATCGTTGCATCGACCGGCACGTTGCGCCAGCCAAGAACGACCTGGCCTTCGATGCGCACGGCGCGTTCAATCTCCTGCTCGCAGGCGATGCGCGACGCATGCTCTTTCGGCAAGAACACCATGCCGACGCCGTACTCGCCAGGCGGCGGCAACTCGACGCCCTGACGCGCCATCTCGTCGCGGTAGTACTGGTCCGGGATCTGGATCAGAATCCCCGCCCCGTCGCCCATCAGCGCATCGGCGCCCACAGCGCCCCGGTGGTCGAGGTTCTTCAGAATCAACAGACCCTGTTCAACAATGGAATGACTCTTGTTGCCCTTGATATGGGCGATGAAGCCAACACCGCAAGCATCGTGTTCATTGGCGGGATCATACAAACCTTGGGCAATCATGCGACATTCTCCACATCTTTACGGGATCGAATGCCGAGAATAGTGCAATGCAAAATCCCCCGTCAACCTCAATAATTAGGGTCAGAGTCGAATTGTTTGACAACTTTTTGAGAAAGACGATAATTGGGGACAGAGTCATTCTAGTTTGTAGGGGTGCTCGTCGCTGCAACCTAAGCTATTGATTTTAAATAGGTTTTCGCAATAAAAAACGGCACGAATAACCGTGCCGTTGTGTCGGGAATTGCGCTGTTTCAGGCTTGTGCGAACGGTGGAAGCGGTGGATTAAAAGGTCGGCCACGCTTGGCTGGCAAGATCTGGCGTTGTGTTTTTTGCTCGAGCTGGCTTTTGAACGAGTCCGATCCCAATGGCTTGTTTCGCAGAATCGAGGTGGTGATGAAATCTACCTCCTCGGATGACAAGCCTTGCTGCACCATGTCGATATACGCGGCCTCGCGCTGGAATGGCGTGTTGCCCAATGCCCAGAACAGGCTGTGGTCGCTGACGAGCGTATCCAGACGCGCACCGGCATGGTGGGCATAGCTCGACCATGGATAGTCGCCGGGGCTGACGGAAAGTTGCGCGCGCACCGGATTGAGCTCGATGTAGCGGCTGCAGGTCATGAAATACCGGTCCGAGTCGATCAGCGAGGTGCGGAAACGTCCCTCGAACAAGCCACCGCTGCGCTCGTACTTGTGGTTAAACCATGGAACATAGAGTCGGCCAACCTTCTGCATCATCAGTGCCAGGCCGGTGGCGTCGCTCGGTGTTGCCAGCAGGTGAACATGGTTCGGCATCAAGACGTATGAATGGATTGCCACGTCATAAAACCGCGCGCCTTCCTTGAGCCAGACGAGAAATCGCTGGTAGTCCGCCTCGTCCCTGTAAATGATCTGGCGGTTATTGCCGCGCTGAATTACGTGGTGCGGTTGCTCGGGAACGATGAGTCGAGGTTGGCGTGCCATGGCGTCGGATGTGCGTGAGGAATCCGAATTCTACAATGGAAAATGACTCTGTCCCTAATTAAACGCAAGAGCTCGCGAAATACTGCCGACTCTGTCCCCAATTATTTGAGAATAAGTACAGACGCAATTTATCGCCCGACTTTTCAGCCGCAATTGTGTAATCCAGCCAATTTCCCAAAGAAAATTGGCCAATAATTCGACTCTGACCCTAATTGTCTGAGTGGAAATTGGCCAATAATTCGACTCTGACCCTCATTGGGAGAGGGTTGAGGCGGGTCAGGAGAGGGTGAAGCCGGCGGAGAGGCTGTAGCCTTCGCCGTAGGCGCTGCGCAGGGGGAGATCCTGGCCGAGGCCGGAGCGGGCTTTCTTGCGCAGGCGGTAGACCAGCATGTCGACGCGGCGGCTGGCGTCGGGGTCGTCGCCCCCCATGCCGGCGACGATCACGTGGCGCGGCACCGGGCGCGTGTTGATCGTCAACAGGTGCAGGAAGTTGCACTCTTTTTCGGTCAGGTCGACCACCTTGCCCATCAGCTCGAGCTGGCGCGCGCTCACGCGCAGCATCCACTTGCTCGGGGCGGGCGCCGGATCCTGCGGGCGTACCCGGCGGTCCAGTGCCTCGATGTGCGCGGCCAGTTCCGGGAACTTGATCGGCTTGGTCAGGTAATGGTCGGCGCCCAGGCGAAGGCCCAGGATGCGGTGGTCGAACGCCACCCGGCCTGTGAGTACCAGTAACCCGATTTCCGGGTACAGCTGGCGCATGCGCGGGATGACATTGAAGCCATCTTCGTCTGGCAGCCCGAGGTCGAGCACCACGACCGCAGCCGGCGTGCGCGTCAGCGCCGCCCACATTTCGCTGGCGGTCCGGGCGATCGTGACGTCGTGGTCCAGCTCCTTCAGGAACTCGGCCATGTCGTCGGCGTATTCGCCATTGTCTTCAACAATCAGTATCTGCGTCATGCCCTTGCCATATTAGTCACCTGCCCGTCGTTGATACCGATGGTAGCGTTATCCACGCCGAAGCGCGGTCCCGATTATCACTGCTGAGGCTACCTGAAGCAAGGAGTTATTCCTCTATAACCTCTATAAGACCAGCGCCGGCATCCAGAGCCGGAACTCGGCGCCGGCGCCCTGTTGCCCTGGTGCCAGACTCAGCACGCCACCATGGACTTCGATGATCGAGCGCGCCATATACAGCCCCAGACCGCTGCCTGGCAGGCCAGCGGCGTTGCGGCCGCGATACCCTTTGTCGAAAACGCGCGACGCATCGTCCGGTGGCACGCCGGCACCGCCATCCAGTACGGCGATCTCGACGCCGCCACCGCTGCGCCGCACGCGCACCGTCACATCGGCAGCGGGCGGCGAAAACGCGAGCGCATTGTCGATCATGACCTTCAGCGCCAGCCGCAGGCCTTCCGGTTCGCCGCGCAGGATCGAGGCGACATCGTCAAGCTGCAGTACGGCAGCGCGCCCGGCGCTGCGGATCTGGGCAGCACCCGTCTCGACCAGTTCCCCGACGGTGATGGTGTTGGGCTGGCGGGTGCGCCCGAGCGTGGCCATGCGATCCGGCGACAGGTATTCATCGAGCATCCCGATCAGGCGGTCGACCGCGGCGCCGATCTTGCGATAGCGAACGCGCACCGATTCCTCGGCATGCGTGGATGTGGCTTCCAGCCGCTGGATTGCGCCATCGATCGTCGCCAGCGGCGTACGGAACTCGTGATTGAGCATGCTGGCAAACCGTTTGTATTCGCTGTCGTGGCCGCGTCGCGCCGACAGGTCGCGCAGCAGGCCGACCAGGGCCGATTTGTCATCGGCCGGCACGATGGCCAGGGCTTCCAGCGCCAGCGGGCGCCGCTCGGCATCGAACAAGTCGAATTCGCGCCGGTTGCGCACCCCCGGCTTGCCAGTGGCCATCGCGCGCAACCACGCTGCCAGCGGCGCCAGCGGCGAGGCGCTGTCGCCATCGAGCGCGTTCTGCAGCGTGGCGGCGTCATAGCCGCTCAGGGCCGCAAATGCCGGACTCAGATAACGCACGCTCCCCACAGGCAGTGCAATGGCAAAGGCCACGTCGTCTCCCAGTTCGGCGATCGTGCGCAGTTGCCGGCCGGTGAGCATCTCGGCATCGCCGGCGGGAACCGGAATGGCAGACGCGGTGGCGGCAATCGGACTGGACTTCATTGGACCTCTTTCTTCACCAACAGTTACGGGCAATGTATCGACCAGCTAGTATACCGCGACCATCACTTGTCTGTGACATATTGCTTTGCAAAATGCAAAATATGGTTTCATGAGGGAATGAAAGAAGGCAATCCAGCATGGAATCCACGTGGCAAACGAAACAATTGCGCCATACCGGCAGGGTTTGGGCGATAATTTCACCACTATGAACGATACCGCTACCCGCCCCCCGCTCCCAGACCGGCTCTCGATCGATCCGAGCAGCCCATTTCACAACCGTGACGTCTTCCAGCACGACGTCGGCATCCGCTTCAACGACAAGGACCGTACCGACGTCGAAGAGTATTGCATCAGCGAAGGCTGGATCAAGGTCGCCGCCGGCAAGACCCTCGACCGCAAAGGCCGCCCGATGCTGATCAAGCTGAAAGGCAAGGTCGAAGCGTATTACGCGTAAAACTTTGGTCGATACAACAATGGCGGGCTCGCGAGCCCGCCATTTTTCTATATATATACCAGCGCCAGCTTGCGCGGCGCTTACTAGCCCTCCCGAATCGATTACTCTGCCAGCGGTGCGAAGATCGCCTGCAGGTCTTCCTGCGTCAGCGCCATCTTCTGCGACTCGCCTTCGGACAGGATCGAGTGCGCCAGCTCCGACTTCTTCTGCTGCAGCAGCTGGATCTTTTCTTCCAGCGTGCCCTTGGCAATCAGTTTGTAGACGAACACCGGCTTGTCCTGTCCGATGCGCCAGGCGCGGTCGGTTGCCTGATTCTCGGCCGCCGGATTCCACCACGGATCGTAGTGGATCACGGTATCGGCCGCCGTCAGGTTCAACCCGACGCCGCCCGCTTTCAGGCTGATCAAAAAGATCGGCACTGCGCCCTGCTGGAATGCCGCCACTTGCGCCGAGCGGTCGCGCGTCTCGCCGGTGAGCAGCGCATACGGGATCTTGCGCAGCGTGAGTTCTTCTTCGATCAGCGCCAGCATGCTGGTGAACTGCGAGAAGACGAGAATCTTGCGGCCTTCGCCCAGCAGGTCTTCGACCATCTGCATCAGGTCGGTCAGTTTGGCCGACACCGCCGCCGTGTTCTTTTTGGATGGCATCGACTTGACCAGGCGCGGATCGCAGCACACCTGGCGCAGCTTGAGCAGCGCCTCGAGGATCACGATCTGGCTGCGCGCCACGCCCTTGCGGTCGATCTCGTCGCGCACTTTCTTGTCCATCGCCAGGCGCACCGTTTCGTACAGGTCGCGCTGCGGGCCGGAGAGCTCGATGCGACGCACCATTTCGGTCTTTTGCGGCAGCTCTTTGGCCACGTTGTCCTTCGTGCGGCGCAGCAGGAACGGCCGGATGCGGCGATTGAGCAGCGTGCGGCGCACCGGATCGTCCTGGCGCTCGATCGGATGACGGAACTGGGTATTGAAGGTTTTCTCGTCGCCCAGCAGGCCCGGAATCAGGAAGTGGAACTGCGACCACAGCTCGCCCAGGTGATTCTCGAGCGGCGTACCGGACAGGCACAGGCGGTGGCTGGCGTCGAGCGAGCCGGCCGTCTGCGCTGCCTTGGAGCGGGTGTTCTTGATGTAGTGCGATTCGTCCAGGATCACCAAGTGATAGTGGTGCTTGCGCAGTTCTTCCTCGTCACGCGGCAGCAGCGCGTAGGTGGTCAGCACGATGTCGGCGCCGTCGATCTGGTCGAACGACTCCATGCGCTCCTTGCCCTGCAAGAGCAGCACTTTGAGGCTCGGGGCAAAGCGCGCGGCTTCGTCGAACCAGTTGGCCATCAGGCTCGTTGGCGCGATCACCAGCGCCGGGCTGGTCAAGCGGCCCGCTTCTTTTTCGACCAGGATGTGCGCCAGCGTCTGCACCGTCTTGCCCAGACCCATATCGTCGGCCAGGATGCCGCCCAGGTCATACTCGCGCAGGAACTGCATCCACGCCAGGCCATCGAGCTGGTAGTCGCGCAAGGTGGCTTGCAAGCCGGCTGGCGCCTCGACTTTTTTCACGGCGCCGAACTGGCTCAGTTTGCGGCCGGTCTCGCGCAGGCGCTCGCCGCCGGTCCATTGCAGCTCGACGCCGCGCGCCAGCTCTTCGAGCCGCGCTGCATCGAGCGTCGACAGGCGCAGGCGCGCCTTGATCTTGTCATTGAAATACAGCTCGCCCAGCGTGGCCAGGATGGGCTTGAGGCGCCCCCACGGCAGCGCCACGCGCTCGCCATCGGGCAGCACGGCCAGCATCTGGTCGGACTCGGCGTGCGCGGCCAGCACGCTCGGATCGAATTCGAGCGGCGCGCTGCGAATCAGCTGCACCAGCACCGGCAGCAGCGGCACGCGCTTCTTGGCCACCACGATGCCCAGCTCCAGTTCGAACCAGGCATTGCCTGCTTCCGCTGGTTCGTCGATGTCGGCGTACCAGTCTTCGACCGGCACCACGTCATAGCGGTACTTGGGCGATTTTTGCAGGTGCCAGCCAGCGTCGGACAGCGCATCGACCGACTGCTCGGCAAAGCGCAGCCAGTGCGCCTGGCTCTCGAGCTGCAGCGCGCCGGCCATCACGTTCAGCGGCGCCGTCGCCGGCTTGCGGAAACCGATCTCGCCCAGCTTGTCGAGCGCATCGCTTTCAAGCTTGGGGTCGCGCTCGATGATTTCGGTGAGGTCGCCCACCTGGCGCACGACGCGCTGGGACGGGTCGAACGAGACGCGCTGACCGTCGTAATCAAACGCCAGCACGGCGAAGTCCTGCCAGCGCGCGGCGCTGCCGTCAGCCAGCTGCACCGCATCGAGCAGCAGGTGCGGGATCGGTTTGACGTCATTGCGCAGGCGCTGCGTGAGCGGCTGCGGCAGCGGCATCAGCTGCTGCAGGCCGTGCGCGAGCAGCAGTTGCGAGACGCGTTTCTTGTCGGTGCCGGTGAGCGTCGGCGCCTGCGCCACCAGCGCCTGCAGTTCGGCCAGCGAGATGTCGATGCCGCCGCGATTGAGCTCGAGCGGCCCGCACGACAGATTGTCGATGTACCACGGCGGATCGGTCGGCAGCATGTAGTCGATCTGGTCGGCGGCGCTGTGCGCGGCTGCGCCGCCCACGGGTTCGACTGACCAGCCGAGCTTTGCGACGCGGCCTTCGTCGCGCCATGCCAGGCTGGCCAGGCGGGTCGGGCCGCCCTGCAGCGGGTAGACCAGACCACCGGCCATGTCGGCCCATGAGTTCGCCCACAGCAGCTTGCCCTGTTCGAGCAGCATCTGCAGCAGGATCGCGCCGACCTTGCCTTTCGGTTCAGTGGCGCTGGTGCCTTGCGCCGACCCGCTGCGCATGGCGATGAAAAAGCGCACCAAGTCGATGTCGTCGCCTTCGAGATACGCCGGCGGCGCCGACAGGAGCGAAAAGACTTCGCTGACGGGACTGGCCACGGCGACGTCGCCGTTCGGCCGCAGGCGCGCCTTGCACAGGCACAGCGCCACGTGGCGCCCGCCGCTGGTGGGCGCCATCACGTAGACGAACTTGTACTGCGCGGCCTTGGGGTCGACCACTTCGTCGGTCAGCTTCGGCTGCGGATGCGCCGCTGCCTCGACCCGCTGCAACCAGCTCACGACCGGCGCCGGCAAGGCCGGAGAACGTGCGGGCGTGCGGGCTGCGGGTGCGTCGCTGGCTTTATCGCGAAGATAATCGACTGTTGTCATTGGGTCTCGTGGCAGGGTATTAAAAACGGCAATAACGACTATTATCTCGCATACGAACACTTCCGATTTGTTCGGAATCGCACCTTGCAGACAAATGGTGCGCGCACGCAACGCGTGTGTCTTTTGCCAACCGACTGTTCTCTCATGTTCGTCTGACGCTGTCAAGACTGGCGTATCGGCGCTGTTTGCGTATCATTGGCCGCTTGGTCCACGATCCTCGCTTCATCACTGCCTATGCTGCCCTCCATCGAACAACGCCTCGCCAAAGAACTCGCCGCCAGGCCAGCCCAGGTGGCTGCCGCCATCGCCCTGCTCGACGAAGGCGCCACCGTGCCGTTCATCGCGCGCTACCGCAAGGAAGCCACCGGCGGCCTGGACGACATCCAGCTGCGCCTTCTCGAAGAGCGCCTGCGCTATCTGCGCGAGCTGGAAGACCGGCGCGCATCGATCATCGCGTCGATCACGGAGCAGAACAAGATGACGCCGGCGCTGCTGGAATCGATCGCACTGGCCGAAGATAAAACGCGTCTCGAAGACCTGTATCTGCCGTACAAGCAGAAGCGCCGCACGAAGGCGCAGATCGCGATCGAGGCGGGCCTGGCCCCGCTTGCCGAGACCCTGCTGGCCGACCCGCAGCAGGATCCCGAGGCCATTGCGAAGGACTATCTGCGCGATGCATTCACCAATGCCGACGGCGGTGCCAACCCCGGCGTGCTTGATACCAAAGCGGCGCTCGATGGCGCGCGCCAGATCCTGATGGAGCGTTTCGCCGAAGACGCCGCGCTGCTGCAGACGCTGCGCGAGTACGTGCAGGAACACGGCGTCGTCGAATCGAAGGTCGTCGCCGGCAAACAGGACGAAGGCGAAAAATTCGCCGACTATTTCGACTACAGCGAGCCACTGGCCGCGGTACCGTCACACCGCGCACTGGCGCTCCTGCGCGGCCGCCGCGAAGGCATGCTGGACGTGGCGCTGCGCCTGGATTCCGAGCCCGAAAAACCGAAGTGGGACGCGCCGCTCAATCCGTGCGAAGGCCGCATCGCGGCGCGCTTCGGCATCAAGGCGCAGGGCCGCCCGGCCGACAAATGGCTGCTCGATACGGCGCGCTGGACCTGGCGCGTGAAAAGCTTCATGCACCTGGATACCGAGTTGATGGGCGCGCTGCGCGACAAGGCCGAACTCGATGCGATCGGCGTCTTTGCGCGCAACCTGAAGGCGCTGCTGCTGGCCGCGCCGGCCGGTCCGCGCGCGACGATGGGCCTGGACCCTGGCCTGCGCACCGGCGTGAAGGTCGCGGTGGTCGACGCCACCGGCAAGGTGGTCGATACCGCCACGGTCTACCCGCACCAGCCGCGCAACGACTGGGATGGCGCGCTGCACACGCTGGGTCTCCTGGCTGCGAAACACAATGTGTCGCTGGTCTCGATCGGCAATGGCACCGGCTCGCGCGAGACCGACAAGCTGGCGCAGGATCTGATCAAGCAGCAGCCCGACCTGAAGCTGACGAAAATCGTCGTCTCGGAAGCCGGCGCATCGGTCTATTCGGCGTCCGAATTCGCGTCACGCGAGCTGCCCGACATGGACGTATCGCTGCGCGGCGCCGTCTCGATCGCGCGCCGCCTGCAAGACCCGCTGGCCGAACTGGTCAAGATCGATCCGAAGTCGATCGGCGTGGGCCAGTACCAGCACGACGTGTCGCAAAGCCAGCTGGCGCGCTCGCTCGACGCCGTGGTCGAGGATTGCGTGAATGCCGTCGGCGTGGACGTGAACACCGCGTCGGCGCCGCTGCTGGCGCGCGTGTCCGGCCTGTCGTCCACGGTCGCGCAGGGCATCGTGGCATACCGCGACACGCATGGTGCATTCGCCTCGCGTGCGGCGCTGAAAAAAGTGCCGCGCCTGGGCGAGAAAACCTTCGAGCAGGCAGCGGGCTTTTTGCGCGTGATGAACAGCGCCAACCCGCTGGATGCATCGGCCGTGCACCCGGAGTCGTACCCGCTCGTCGAAAAAATCCTGCTCGACGTCAAGCGCGACATGAAAGCCGTGATCGGCGACGGTGCGCTCATTAAAAGCCTGAACCCGGCCAGGTATGCGGACGACAAGTTCGGCGTGCCGACCATCACTGACATCCTGAAAGAGCTGGAAAAACCGGGCCGCGATCCACGGCCCGAGTTCACCACGGCCACCTTCAAGGATGGCGTCGAGCAGATCTCGGACCTGCGCCCCGACATGATCCTGGAAGGCGTGGTCACCAACGTCGCCGCGTTCGGCGCATTCGTCGACATCGGCGTGCACCAGGACGGCCTGGTGCACATCTCGGCGCTGTCGAACACGTTCGTCAAAGACCCGCACACGGTCGTCAAGGCCGGCCAGGTGGTGAAGGTCAAGGTGCTGGAAGTGGACCCGAAGCGCAAGCGCATCGCGCTGACGATGCGCCTGACGGACAGCGCGCCGCAGCCGGGCGCGCAGCCTGCACAGCGCCCCGACCGCAACGACGCCAGACGCGTGCAGCAGCACCAGCGCCAGGAACGCACGGCGGCGCCGGCCGGCGGCGCGATGGCCGATGCGTTTGCCAAGCTGCGCAAATAACAGGCAGCCGATGCTGCGCCTCGCCCACGTCGATCCCGGCCACGCCGATGCCCTGCGCGTTGTTGCAGAACTCGATGCGGCGCTGGCGGCGATCACGGGCGAAACCGGCGCGGCCTCGTTCGATCCACAGGATTGTCGGGGCGCGGGCGTCTGCTTCGTGCTGGCCTACGACGCCGATGGCAGCGCAGTCGGCTGCGGCGCCGTGCGCGCGCTCGCGGGCGATATCGGGGAACTCAAGCGGATGTATGCGCGGCCCGGCAGCGGGGCCGGCGCGCACGTGCTGGCAGAACTCGAGCGGCACGCCGCGGCATGCGGCTACCGCCAGTTGTGGCTGTCGACGCGGCGCGTGAATGCGCGCGCGGTGGCGTTCTACGAACGGCACGGTTATGTGCAGGTGGCGCCCTACGGCCGGTATGTCGGCCGCGCGGCATCGGTTTGTCTCGGCCGGCGCCTGCCCTGACGCCGTTGCTTCAGCTGTGCTTGATCAGGATGCCGATCAGGTACACGCCCAGGCAGCCAAACCCGATCAGCAGCATCTTGTGCTGCGGGATCGCCGGCGCGCCCGTCTTCTTGATGTGCATTGCATCGCGCACCAGCAGCAGCGCGTAGATCAGCGCGGCGAGTCCCGACAGGATGTCGCCCGGACTCGGGCGCGTGAACCCCGTGTAGATATTCAGGATGCCGGGAATGCCCAGCAGGGCGGCGATCACGAGGTTCGCGTTCGGCGATGGTACGCGGCGGCGGGGTTGCTGCATCGGGTGCTCCGGTGGATGGTGACAAACGGCGCGATCATACCGCAATGCCGGGCGCAGGCACTGACGCATGCCTTGACGCAGCGGTCAGGGGCTCAGGCGAACAGGGTCGTGTTGCGCAGCACGAGCTTGATCAGGAAGCACCCGGCGAAGGCGCCAAAACAGATGAAGCCGATCAGCGTGACGCGTGGCGAGGTCAGCAGCGCCAGCCTGCCGGCGCGCCGCTGCAGCGCGCACCAGGCCAGGAACAGCGCCATCATCAACGGGCCGATCTGGACGAAGACGTCGACCGCGCGGCCGCTTCTCAAGGCATTGGCGCCGTCATACAGTGCCGGCAAGCCCAGCAGCGCGGCAAAAACCCACAGGGCCGCGATGGGCAAGGTAGCAAACGTGTTCTTCATCGTGTTTCCCGTCATCTTGAACCGGGCATGATACCGCAGCGCCGTGATGGTCACCGATGCCGTCCACGTCGAATTCTTATAGAATGGCGCCATCTACCCATTCCTCTCCAAAAGGCACACATCAAATGAGCGACGTTCAAACCTGGATCAAAGACACCGTGACCTCGACCCCGGTCGTGCTGTTCATGAAAGGCACCGCCCAGTTCCCGCAGTGCGGCTTTTCCGGCCGTGCCATCCAGCTGCTGAAAGCGTGTGGCGTCGACAACGTCGCCACCGTGAACGTGCTGGACGACGCTGAAGTGCGTCAGGGCATCAAGGACTACTCGAACTGGCCAACCGTGCCGCAGCTGTACGTGAACGGCGAGTTCATCGGCGGCACCGACATCATGAACGAGATGTACGAATCGGGCGAACTGCAGACCCTGCTGAAAAACGGCTGATTGCATGACTGAGCGCCCGCGCCGCATTGTTGTCGCCCTCACCGGCGCGACCGGCGCAACCTATGGCGTGCAGCTGCTCAAGCGGCTGCACGCAACGCCAGGTATCGAAAGCCACCTGATCATTTCCGACGCCGCCACGCTGACGCTGCACCAGGAACTCGGCCTGCAGCGCAGGGACGTCGAAGCGCTGGCCCACGTCGTGCACCGCAACCGCGATATTGGCGCGTCCATTGCCAGCGGGTCGTACCAGGTCGACGCCATGGTCGTCGCGCCCTGCTCGATGAAAACCCTGGCCGCCGTGGCCCACGGTTTCTCGGACAACCTCGTCACCCGCGCTGCCGACGTCATCCTCAAGGAACGCCGGCGCCTGGTGCTGATGGTGCGCGAGACCCCGTTCAACCTGGCCCACTTGCGCAATATGACGTCGGTGACCGAAATGGGCGGCATCATCTTCCCGCCCTTGCCGAGTTTTTACCACCGGCCTGCGACGATCGCGGACATGGTCGAGCACACGGTGGACCGTGTCGTGGACTTGCTGGGGATAGAAAATTCCCATGCCGCGCGCTGGGGCGGCATGAAAGCAGAACAGAACGACATGGCAGGATGAACCGGCATGCCGGCTTGCGCCGGCATGGGTTGTCTCAGCGTTTGTCGTCGTAACGGTTGTCTTCGGACTTTTTCAAGTCACGCGCTTCTTCGAGCATTCGCCGCCGGGCGTTGCGTTCTCGCATCAGTTCAGCATGACGCGCTGCCGTCATCGGCGGCACCGTCATCAAATCCTTGAGCTGGGCGGTATTGGCGTAGTTGTTTCGCATGCGTCAGCTGCTCCTGGGTGAACCTGAAACGGTGGCGGAAACTGCTACCACCTGATCAGATTATGGACCAGACCAGCCCATTTGTACTGTTCTGCACGACAAAAGTGCAAACCAGCAATAACGCTACTGCGATCGACGTTTACTTCGCGTCCGGCTTCGTATGATTCACACGCACCAGCATGCGAATGAATTCGCGCGCCAGCTGGCGGTGGTGCTCATCGAGGCGCTGCAGGTCGGCGATCAGCTTGACGTCGGCCGATTCAAAGCGCGCGCTGGCAGCACCAGCCTCGCCGGCAGCCTGCTCGGCGCCGCCAAAACGCAACCAGTCGGCAGGCACGCCCAGCCACTGGGCGATCATGCGCAATTTTTCCTGTGTTGGAATGGCTTCACCGACCAGCCACTTGCGGGCGGCATGGACCGTGATCGGGCGGCCTTCAAAGCGGATATTAAATTCTCGCGCCAGACGCGTAGGGCTGTCAGGGGAGTAGTGAGCGTTCTTCAGAGCATGCTGGAGGCGTTCGCTGAAGCTCTCCCGTTCGTTGGTTGAATTCATTGCGGTACTTGTTGTTGGACAAAGGAAGGCTCTTCCAGACGAGAAACCTCATGTTTACACTATACAACTAAAAAGTAACAAACATGTGGTTTTTCAATAGTTTTTACATGCGATTTGCCGTATTCCCCACAGCAATCCTCACAAGAATGCCTGGCATGTAAAATCGTCTGATCGGGAATGAAACAACTACGTACCATTACTTAGAACAGTCCTGGAGAATGCCTGTCCTGTTCAAAATGTATCCGATGGTGACATATCGGATGTTAATTTCGCGTGAAAACTAACACCCCATCGGCATTTGTCGCCCGGGTCAATTGACCGTCATACCAGAGCTTGTGCAAGTGCGCGAGCGCTTCACCCAGTGCAAAACTGAGCTGGTGCGCATCAAGGGGGCGGCGGAACATGATGGGCACGATCTCGGCGGCCGAGCGGGGAACGGCGCAGGCCGCGAGCACCTCGGCCAGCCGTTCCACGTGGTGCTCGCGCAACTGCCGGATGCGCGTGTGCAGCCCGCGAAACGGCTTGCCGTGGGATGGCAGCACCAGTACATCGTCGGGCAGGTCGGCGAACTTGCCCAGCGAGTCCAGATACAGTTGCAACGGGTTGCCATCAGGCTCCACGGCAAACACCGAGACGTTCGTCGAAATACGCGGCAAGACCATGTCGCCCGACACCAGGATGTTGCGGCTCTCACAGTACAACGCGGCGTGTTCGGGCGAGTGACCGAAGCCGGTGATCACGCGCCACAATTGCCCCCCAACTGTGACATCTTGCTTGTCTTGCAACCGGGTATAGGCCAGCGGCACGCTCGGCACCAGTGACGGATAGTAGTTGCGACGGCTGCCCATCTGATCCAGCATCGCGGCGTCGCGCAGGCCGTGGCGCGCGAAATGCGGGATGGCGGAGGGGCCATCCACACCCGGCAGCGCCGCTGCCATCATGCGCATGAAACCGAATTCGCCGGTCGTGGTCCAGAACGGCGCAGCGAAGCGCTCGCACAGCCAGCCCGCGAGTCCCACATGATCGGGGTGGCAGTGCGTGGCGATGACCCGTACCAGCGGCTGCCCGGCCAGCCCGTCGGCCAGCAGCTGTTCCCAGGCGGCGCGGGTAGCGTCGGTTCCGGCGCCGGTGTCGATCAGGCTCCAGCCAGTGCGCAGCGCCCCGCCCTCTTCCACGTCGTCCTGCAGCAGCCACAGATTGACGTGGTCCAGCGCAAATGGCAGCGGCATGCGGGCCCAGCGCAGGCCGGGGACGATGTCGACCACGGCCCCCGGTGCAGGGATCGTCTCACCAAACGCATACGACAGTTGGGACTCAAGCGCATTCATGCAAATCTTTCCTTTTCAGGCGGAACGGCGGGCGCGCTACAATACGACGCAACGACAATTTACGTTAACGGAAGTTACTGCTTGTTTCGATTTTACGCGATTTTTGGTCGTTTCCCAACCGCTACAGAACCTCATGCCGACTACCTATACCATCGCCGAACTGGCGCGCGAATTCGATATCACTGCACGGGCCATCCGTTTCTATGAAGACCAGGGCCTGCTCAGCCCGAAACGCGAAGGCGTGGGCGGCCGCAACCGTGTGTACACGCCACGCGACAGAACCCGCCTGAAACTGACCCTGCGCGGCAAGCGTCTGGGTTTGACGCTGTCCGAGATCAAGAGCATCGTCGACATGTACGAGTCGCCAAAAGACACGCAGGCGCAGATCGACCGCTTCCTTGCCGTGCTGGGCCAGCAGCGCGTGACGCTCGAACAGCAGCGCGCCGATATCGAGATGGCGCTGGAAGAAATCGTCGCCCACGAAGAAGAATGCCGTCGCCTGCTCGGCGGCAATCGTGCCGACGGTGAAGCCGGCCGCGACGCTGCCTGAGTCCAGGTGAACCGGGCGCTGACAATTGTCGGCGCCTTTTTTTTGCCTGCTGTTTGACGTTTACGTTAACGTAACACGCGAGTATGATTGTCGCGCACCCTTTCTCAATTCATCACTCACCACTGTTCACCGCGAGGACGACATGCTGCACCTTCCAGGCCTGACTTTTGACCATGGCGACGATATCGCCGCGCTGCGCGAAGCCGTCCAGCAATTCGCCGCCAGCGAAATCGCGCCGCGCGCGGCCGAGATCGACCGCAGCGACCAGTTCCCGATGGATTTGTGGAAGAAGATGGGCGAACTCGGCCTGCTGGGCATCACAGTGAGCGAGGAATACGGCGGCGCAAACATGGGCTACCTGGCCCACATCGTGGCGATGGAAGAAATCTCGCGTGCTTCGGCCTCGGTCGGCCTGTCCTACGGCGCCCACTCGAACCTGTGCGTCAATCAGATCAAGCGCAACGGCACCGAAGCGCAAAAGCAGCACTACCTGCCCAAGCTGATTTCGGGCGAGCACATCGGCGCACTGGCGATGTCAGAGCCGAACGCCGGGTCGGACGTGGTCAGCATGCGCCTGCGCGCCGAACTCAAGGGCGACCGCTACGTGCTCAATGGCACCAAGATGTGGATTACCAACGGCCCCGATGCCGAGACGCTGGTCGTCTACGCCAAGACCGATCCCGAAGCAGGCGCGCGCGGCATGACCGCCTTCCTGATCGAAAAAGGTTTCAAAGGTTTCTCGATCGCGCAAAAGCTCGACAAGCTGGGCATGCGCGGCTCGCACACGGGCGAACTGGTGTTCCAGGATTGCGAGGTACCCGTCGAGAACGTGCTGGGCGGCGTCGGCAAGGGCGTCAATGTCCTGATGTCGGGCCTGGACTTCGAGCGCACCGTGCTGTCAGGCGGCCCGCTGGGCATCATGTCGGCCTGCATGGACGTGGTGGTGCCGTACATCCACGACCGCAAGCAGTTCGGCCAGGCCATTGGCGAATTCCAGCTCATGCAGGGCAAGATCGCCGACATGTACTCGACCATGATGGCTTGCCGCGCCTATGTGTACGCGGTCGGCCAGGCCTGCGACCGCGCCACGGGCCCGGAGCAGATCCGCGCCCTGCGCAAGGACGCCGCCGGCGCCATCCTGTACAGCGCCGAAAAAGCCACGTGGATGGCCGGCGAAGCGATCCAGACGCTGGGCGGCAACGGCTACATCAATGAATACCCGGTCGGCCGCCTGTGGCGCGACGCCAAGCTGTACGAAATCGGCGCCGGCACCAGCGAGATCCGCCGCATGCTGATCGGCCGCGAGCTGTTCGGCGAGACCATGTAATCCCTTCAGATCCGGAGACCCACACCATGAACGATCCAGTCGTTATCGTCGGCGCCGCGCGCACCCCGATGGGCGCCTTCCAGGGCGATTTTTCCAGCAAAACCGCCAGTGACCTGGGCGCCGTCGCGATCCAGGCCGCCGTGCAGCGCGCCGGCGTCGATCCTGCCGCCGTCGAACACGTCTACTTCGGCAACTGCCTGATGGCGGGCCAGGGCCAGGCCCCGGCGCGCCAGGCGCTGATCAAGGCCGGCCTGCCGATGTCCACCGGCGCCGTGACGCTCTCCAAGATGTGCGGCTCGGCGATGCAGGCGGCGATCTTCGCGCACGACCAGCTGGTGGCCGGCAGCGCCGACGTCGTCGTCGCCGGCGGCATGGAATCGATGACCGGCGCGCCCTACCTGATCCCCAAGGCGCGCGGCGGCTACCGCATCGGCCACGCGCCGATGTTCGACCACATGATGCTCGATGGCCTCGAAGACGCCTACTCGCGCAACGAGAAAACCGGTGAAGGCCGCTCGATGGGCACCTTCGCCGAAGAGTGCGTCGCGAGCTACGGCTTCACGCGCGAAGAGCAGGACAACTTCGCAATTGCCTCGGTCAAGCGCGCGCAGGCGGCCGCTACCGACGGCGGCTTCGATTGGGAAATCGCGCCCGTCACCGTCACCAGCCGCGCTGGCGACACCGTCATCGACAAGGACGAAGGCCCGCTCAAGGCCAAGGTCGACAAGATCCCGTCTTTGAAGCCAGCGTTCAAGAAGGATGGCACCGTCACGGCCGCTTCGTCGTCGTCGATCAACGACGGCGCCGCCGCTCTCGTGATGATGCGCGAATCGACCGCCAAAGAACTGGGCCTGACGCCGATCGCGCGCGTGCTCGGTCACGCCACGCATGCGCAGGAACCGAACCTGTTTACCACCGCCCCGATCGGCGCGATGCAAAAGCTGTTCAAAAAAACCGGCTGGACGGCGGGCGACGTCGACCTGTACGAGATCAACGAAGCCTTTGCTGCGGTGCCGATGGCGGCGATGCGCGACCTGGCCATCCCGCACGAGAAGGTCAATGTGCACGGCGGCGCCTGCGCGCTGGGCCACCCGATCGGCGCCTCGGGCGCGCGCATCGTCGTCACGCTGCTCGGCGCGCTCAAGCGCACCGGAGGCAAGCGCGGTGTGGCGGCGCTGTGCATCGGCGGCGGCGAGGCCACGGCGATGGCGATCGAGCTGGTGTAAGCCCGCCCGCGATGCGCTGCAACGATGAACAAAGCATGCGACTATTGAAGGTCTATCGTTACCAACCCTTCACAAGGAGTACCGCATGCCCACCGTATTGATCGTCGGCGCCTCGCGCGGCATTGGCCATGAAATGGCCGCCCAATATCGCCAGGACGGCTGGCGCGTCATCGCCACCGCACGCAAGCAGGAAGACTGCGATGGCCTCGTCGCGCTGGGCGCCGAAGCGCACCAGCTCGAAGTGCTCGATGCCGCATCGATCGCCGCGCTGGCCTGGCGCCTGGACGACGAAAAGATCGACAGCGCCTGGCTGGTGGCCGGCGTGTATGGCCCGAGTCAGGGGAGCTTTCCGACCGGCCCTGAGTTCGACACCGTCATGCACACCAATGTGCTCTCGGCGATGCGCCTGATCCCGGTGGTCGCGCCCCTGCTGGCCGACTCGAAGGGCAAGCTGGCAGTGCTGTCGTCGCGCATGGGCTCCATCGGCGAGCGCTCGGGCGCCAACGGCACGCTGTACCGCGCCAGCAAGGCTGCGCTCAATTCGGTGCTCAAGGATGCGGCGATCACCTACGGCGCGCAAGGCGTGACCTGCATCGCCTTCCATCCGGGCTGGGTCCAGACCGACATGGGTGGCAGCGGCGCAGCGCTCACCGTGCAGGACAGCGTACGCGATCTGCGCGCCACGCTGGACAAGGTGGACGCGGGCGCCAACGGCAGTTTCCTGAACCACGACGGCGAGCCGATCGCCTGGTAACACACGATAACGAGACCCCATGATCCTGTCCGACGAACACCAGATGATCCGCGACGCCCTGCGCAGCTTTGCCCAGGAGCGCCTGGCCCCCAACGCTGCGCGCTGGGACCGTGAGCACCATTTCCCGCGCGAAGAGCTGGACGAACTGGCGGCGCTGGGGGCCTTCGGCGTGGCGGTGCCGGAGCAGTATGGCGGCGCTGGCCTGGATTATGTGGCGCTCGCGCTGGTACTCGAAGAAATCGCGGCCGGTGATGGCGGCATCTCCACCATCATCTCGGTCAACAACTGCCCCGTGTGCAGCATCGCGATGATGTATGCGAGCGAAGCGCAGAAACAGCAGTGGCTGCGGCCCCTGGCGCAGGGTGAGCTGCTGGGCGCATTCGCGCTGACCGAGCCGCACACCGGCAGCGACGCTGCGGCGCTGCGCACGACCGCAGTGCGCGATGGCGCGCATTACGTCATCAACGGCACCAAGCAGTTCATCACCAGCGGCAAGTACGGCGACGTGGCAATCGTCATGGCCGTCACCGACAAGGCGGCCGGCAAGAAGGGCATCAGCGCGTTCTGGGTGCCCACCAACACGCCCGGCTACATCGTGGCCGGCGTTGAACACAAGATGGGCCAGCACTCGTCGGACACGGCGCAGATCGTGTTCGAGAATTGCCGCATTCCGCTGGAGAACCTGATCGGCGAAGAAGGCATGGGCTACAAGATCGCGCTGTCGGGCCTGGAGGGCGGGCGCATCGGCATCGCGTCCCAGGCGGTCGGCATGGCGCGCGCCGCATACGAGGCCGCGCTGGCGTATGCGAAGGAGCGTGAGAGCTTCGGCAAGGCGATCTTCGAGCACCAGGCGGTGCAGTTCCGCCTGGCCGAGATGGCCATGAAGATCGAGGCTGCGCGCCAGCTGATCCTGCATGCGGCGTCGATGAAGGATGCCGGCCTGCCCTGCCTGAAGGAAGCCGCGATGGCCAAGCTGTTCGCGTCCGAAATGGCCGAGCGCGTGGTGTCCGATGCGATGCAGGTGTTCGGCGGCTACGGCTACGTGGCTGATTTCCCGGTCGAGCGCATCTACCGCGATGTGCGCGTGTGCCAGATCTACGAAGGCACCAGCGACATCCAGAAGATCCTGATCGCCCGCGCGTTGTGAACGGGCCGTTGACCCTGCAGGCGTTGGTGCCGGAACAGCTGCCGCAGCTGTTCATGTACCTCGACGACCAGTTGCAGGAAAACGGCCGCGGCGCCGTGCCGCTGTTCCAGCCCATCTCGCGCGGGCAATCGCGCCTTCCACCCGACAAGGCGGCGTCGTTTGCCGCCAGTTTTACGGTGCCGTTCGGCCAGCCGCGCTGGCGCCGCATGTGGCTCGCGCTCGACGCCCGGGGCGCGATCGCCGGCCACGTCGACCTGCGCGCGCGGCCTGAAATTGCGGCCTACCACCGCGCGCTGCTGGGCATGGGCGTGCACCGCGATCACCGCGGGGCAGGACTGGGCCGCCAGCTGGTCGAGCACGCGCTGGCATGGGCCAGCGTCACGCCGCCACTCGAATGGGTCGATCTGGATGTCCTGTCGGGCAATCTGGCGGCGCGCCGGCTGTACGAGCGCGCCGGGTTCGTCGTCACCGGTGAGGTGCACGACTTGTACCGGATCGATGGCGAGTCGCACGGCTCGGTGACGATGAGCCGGCGCCTTGCGCCACACCCGAGGTAGGGTGGGTAGGTTTCCCGCCCACGCGTTCAACCCACCTGTCACAAGCCCGCACGCTCAACAGCATTACCAGAACATTCTCAGGACACCGCCGCTTCCAGCAGCGTGATCGTCTGCGCCTGCGTATCGAGCCTCGCCCGCACACCCATGGGCAGCGTGAACTGGTTGCGGATATGTCCAATGGAATAGCCGCTCACTGCCGGAATGACCAGCGGATGCAGGTGCAATGCCAGCGTGCGCTCGAGCGTCAGCGATACGTCTTCGTGTTCCGGCCCGCAGTTCTGGCAAATCCCCACCACCAGCGCCGCCGCATTGGCAAAGCCTCCGGCCAGGTCCAATTGCGTCATCCAGCGGTCGATCCGGTACGGCGCCTCGTTGACGTCTTCCAGGAACAGGATACTGTTCTTGATATCGGCCGCATACGGCGTGCCGGCCAGCGCCGCGACCATCGACAGGTTGCCGCCCATGAGCGGCCCCGTGGCCACGCCATGCGTGAAGGTATGGATGCCGAAGTGCGGCGCCTGCGCGGCGCGTTCGGCGTTTTCAGGCGACATCGCAATCGTGTAGGTCGCCTGAGGTTCGGTCAGCACTGCCATCATGTGCTGCGTCGCATAGTCGGTCAGCGTCGACGAGGCCACTGGCCCATGGAACGTCACGAGGCCGGTCTGCTTGAAGATCGCCAGGTGCAGCGCCGTAATGTCCGAATACCCGATCAGGACTTTCGGATTGCGGCGGATCAGCGCGACATCCAGCCCGGACAACAGCGAGATACAGCCCGAGCCACCGCGGATCGGCCAGATCGCCTTGACCTCGGGATCGGCGAACATCGCATGCAGGTCGGCCAGGCGCTGCTGGCTTGATCCCGCGTAGTTGCCGAACACCTCGCGCAGATAGGCGCCAGGTTTAACCCTGAAACCCAGCCCCTCGATATTGCGCACGGCTTTCTCGATGGCGGCATCGTTCGTGTAGCCGCCTGGCGCGATCAGGCCGACGACGTCGCCCCGGCGCAGGCGTGGAGGTTTGATCAGCTTGGGCATGGAACGCGAAGGCACGCGCGCAGCGGCAGCGCCGGACGCGATAGTGGACATGGCAGCGGCGATGGCACCAAAACTGCGGCGGTTGATCTTCATGCGCGGTAGGCAATCCTGAATGAAAAAGGCCCGGGCACAGCTGGGGTCAGGTCTGACATTCAGACACGACCTCAGCCTTAGCCACTTCCAAGGCACAGCTGGGGTCAGGTCTGACATTCAGACACGACCTCAGCCTTAGCCACTTCCAATGGTGTCTTGCACAGTATTAGCTTGGCCCGGTTCCAGCTGGTGCTGACTACCCGATTGTCGAGCTCGTGTCCGAATGTCAGACCTGACCCCCGCTTTTCGCTCAGAAGAATTTGTAGGTTGCCATCATCGTGAATGAACGGCCGCGCGGGTCGGCTACACGCGGCTCCCAGCTGCTGCCGGCGCCCGTGTTGCTGTCGTAGGTGATCGCGAACGGTGGATCTTCGTCCAGGATGTTCTTGATGCCGGCGGTGAGCGTCAGGTTCTTGAAGCCCGTGTAATTTGCGGTCAGGTGGAAGATCGAATAGTCGTCCACCTTGCTGTTGTACTCGGACGGCTTGATGCGGCCGCTGGCCACGCCTGGCAGCACCTGGTCGGTGTAACCCGAGCGGAAGATATTCTGCAGCATGCCGCTCCAGTTGCCGTATTTGTAGGTCACGTAGGCGCTGTGCTTCCACTTCAGGCCCAGGTCGCCGGTGAACAGGAAGCGGCCGATTTCGCTCTCGCCGAATTCGGCGTTCTTCGTGGCGCGCGACTTCTTCTCGAGCAGGCGCGAACCGTCGATGCCGATGCCCCAGATCGAACCGGTGCTGAACTTGCCGGTCATGCGGGCGCCGACTTCGAGGCCGCGCGTGATGCGTTCGCCCGCATTGAGCCAGCGCTGATCGATCTCGGTCAGGTTGCCGGCGGCGTCGCGGATGAACTGGTCCTGGAACAGGCTGTAGTTCGCGATCATGGTCACCGCGTTGAACGAGTCGATCGTGTTTTCCTTGCGGATTTCCCACAGGTCGGCATTGGCCGAGAAGCCGCCGGCCGGCTCGAACACGACGCCCAGGCTGGCCTGCTTGGCTGTCTCCGGGCCCAGCGTGGGCTTGCCGCCGGTGAGAACAACCGGATTGACGGCCTGGCAACCGGCGACTGCGGTGTCGACACGGCCGCTTGGGCAGGTAGCCGGATCGGCCAGGTCCTTGCCGACATACTGGCTCTCGGTCACGCCGTTGAACAGCTGGTTGAACGACGGCGCGCGGAAGCCCTCGTTGTACGAACCGCGGAACATCAGTTGCGGGATCGGCTGGTAGCGGAACGAGACCTTCGGATTGGTCGTCGCGCCAAAGCCCGTGTAATCGTCGCGGCGGATGGCGAACGTCAGCTCCAGCGCCTGCGTGACCGGCACCAGCATCTCGGCATACACGGCCTTGATGTCGCGGCTCACCTTCGGCAGCGCATTGACGTCATCGAACGGCGCATTCAGGATCGCCGGGCGCGCACTGACGGCGCGCAGGTCGCCATTGAACTTGTATTCTTCGCGGCGCAGGTCGGTGCCCAGCGCCATCATCACGGCGCCGGCCGGCAGCTTGAAGATTTCGCCCGACAGCGCGGCGTCGAACTGGGTCAGCGTCGTTTTACCGCCGTACATGACGACACCGGCAGCCGAGGTAGCGCGGATCGCGTCGATCGCGGCCTGACTCTGGGTCTGGCCCGGCAGCAGGAACGGGTTGACGATGCCCGAACCGAGCACATCGCGCAGCGCCACCGTGTAGTTGTAGCCGGTGCCCAGCAGCGATTCCGATTCGCTGTAGGCGCGCGACAGGCCGACGCGGTAATCGTAGCGGTTGCCGAACAGGGTCAGCGGCCCATCGGCGCCCACCAGCACGCGGCTGGCCTTGGTCTCGGTGGTGATCTCGCGGTTGCCGCACTCCATGCAGCGCCAGCGGTACGCGATCGGCAAGCCGTAGTTGGCCGAGATGCCGGGGAAGGTCTTGACCAGTGCGTTGTAGACGTCGTTGTAAGCCGCGCCCGTGCTTGGGTAGAACGAGCTCGGACCGAAGGTCGACGCCGATGGCGAAATCTGGTTCGGCGAGAAGCGCTTGGAGACTTCGACGCGCGACGCGACGCCTTCGGCGAACAGCTCGTGCTCACCGATGCGGAAGGTGGCGCGGCCCAGCGCGTTGGTGTTCTTGACCGGCTGCTGCAGCACCGCTGCGCGGCCCGTATCCCAGGCGCAGCCATAGGCGGCGCCCGGCGTGTCCCACAGTTTTTCGTCGTACGCGCCCATGCCGTCGATGCTGTCGCACCCGGCGCCGCCTGGCAGGTCGAGCAGGCTGATGCCGTTGTAGGCAACGCTGCTGCCCGGCAGGGTCGGGCCAGTGCCGGTACGCGAGAGCAGCGTTGGCGCCAGCGTCGTGGCGAAGATATTGCCGCTCGGCGTACCGCGCGTATCGACCGACACGCCGCGGTTCGGCTGGAAGGTGTTGACGAAATCGCGCTGGTTGCCGCGCAGCGCCTTGTTCTCGCTGTGGGACAGCGTCGCCAGCACGTTCCAGCCCTGCGTATCGAGGTCGCCCCAGCCGCCGGTGAGGCTGGCGCGGCCGATTTCGCCGCCGCTTGCCTCGGCCACGTCGGTGAAGGCTTGCGCTTCCAGGCCCTTGTAGTTCTTGCGCAGGATGAAGTTGATCACGCCGCCGATGGCGTCGGTGCCGTACACGGCCGACGCGCCATCCTTGAGCACTTCGACGCGCTCGACCGCCGCCATCGGGATCGAATTCAGGTCGACCGCCGAGCCTTTCATGCCGTGCGTGGCGACGCGCCGGCCATTGAGCAGCACCAGCGTCGAATCGGAACCCTGGCCGCGCAGGTTGGCGCTGGACGCGCCGTTGTTGCCGCGCTGGGCGCCCGACGTGACGTCGGCATTCGAGGCCAGATTGTCCGAGCCATTGCCATTGATGTTCAGCGTGGCGATGAGTTGCTCGGCCGTCACGATGCCCTGGTCTTCGATCTGCTTGCGCGAAATGATTTCAACCGGCAGCGCGCCCTCCTTGGCGATACGCTTGATGCTCGAGCCGGTGATTTCCACCCGCTGCATCGACGTGTCGGTTTGCGCTTGCGCCACGAGCGGCATGGCAGCAGGGGCGACCGCCCCCATCAAGGCGATCAGCTGGGCCAGTTTCTTCAATTTCACGATGTTTCTCCTTGCGTTCCGGGGCGGTCGTCGGCCGGCGCGTGCATTGCATCGCGCCGGCCTGCGTGTCGCATGCCAAGTTGATTCTTGGCATTACGTTATGTTTTCAATTCAGAGTACGCTCACAATTTTGTGACAAGCCAATGAATTATCCGGAGGGGAGTATAACCAGCGGGAATATTTTCTTGCGGAAAAATTAACGGAATCTATCGCGTGCCCCTGACCGAGCGTGCCCTTTGCGCAACATCGATATCGAGGTAGCGCCAGTTCGTGAATTCGACGGGATGGCGTTTGTAGTTTTTCAACCACGGATGCCGCAAATCGCCCGATAAAACATGGGTCAAAGGCACCCATGGGTTGTACGCGTGGAGCAGCTGGTTCATCTCAAAATAGAGTGTGTTCCGCTCTGCACCATCCTGCAGCAAGCGTGCTTTTTCATAGCGCACATTGTATTGAGGCAGGTTGAAACGCGCGTAGTTCGCGCGGCCTGCATTCGGCCCGTACAACAGCTGATAAAAGTTGTCGCCGTCGGGGAAATCGGCGATCCAGTTACTCTCGAACATTTGCACCGTTCCGAGGCGCGAGGCCTTGATGATCTCCGTTTTCTTGTCGGACTTGAACACGACGCGCACACCGATGGCATTCAGGCATTTTCGCCACAGTTCATCGCGCAGGCGCCCGCCCACGGTCGCTTCGCTGTGCATCGTCAAGGTCAGCGGTTTGCCATCGGGCGCGCGCCGAAAACCGTCCGGGTCGCGCCCGTCGTAGCCATGGCGGTCGAGCAAGGCATTGGCCAGCGCCGGGTTGTACGGCACCGGACTGCGGTAGCGCGGATCGTAACCGCGCACATTCGGCGGCAGCGGCGACTCGGCCTTGATCGCAAACCCTTTTTTCAGTAGCGCAATGTCTTCGGCGCTGTTGTACGCCATCGAGATTGCACGCCGCAATGCAATGCGGTCCTTGCTGTAGCCGCCCACGACCGGGTCGGTCATGTTCATCCACATATAGTAGGTCTGCAATACCGGAAAGCGCGACAGCACGATCCCGCGCGCCGCCAGGTCGGGCTTCAAGGCGCCGTCCTGCACGACCATCTCGGTCATCGATTCGGGAATCTGCTCCAGGTAATCGTAGTCGGCATTCAAAAAGCCCAGCATGCGGCCCTGGAATTCCTCGGCGATGCGCACCTCGACCCGGTCTACGCGCGGCAGGCGCTTGCCTTCCAGTGCGGCGGCAATCGCCCGGTCTTGCGGGTCGTCGCCCGGCGTGGCCGCGAACACGGCGGTGGAATCCGGATTGGCCAGCAGCACGATACGGTCGCTGCGCTTCCACTGCCCCAGCATGAACGGCCCGGTGCCGATCGGGTGATTGCCCGCCTGGCCCGGATACGCTTCGATCACTTCGCGCGCCACCACGCTGCTGGCCGCCGTCGCCAGATAGAACAGGAAGTTGTTGTCAGGCGCGGCCAGCTGGATACGCAGCGTGTAGCGGTCCGGCGCCTGCAGGCCGGCCACCGGCACATCCGGGCCGAAGCGCGCGCGCAGCGCGGCGTCGCCTGCGATCTTGCCTTCGAACATATAGGCCCAGGGCGACTTGAGCGCCGGATCATATAAACGCTTGAGGCTGTAGACATAGTCGGCCGCCGTGACTTCGCGCTTGCGGCCCTTGAACGCGGGGTCGGGCGTGAAGTGGATGCCGGGGCGGATGCGGAAGGTGTAGGTCAGGCCGTCGCTGCTGACGGTCGGCATGGCCGTGGCCGTGTTGGGGCGCAGCGTGGCCGGGCGCGCCAGGTAGTCGTAGCGCAGCAGCGGATCGAACAGGTTTTCCAGCAGCGACAGCGTGGCGTTGTCGGACGCGACCGCCGGGTCGAGTCCGGTCTCGCTCGTGGAGAGGAACATGTGCAGGACCTTGTCCTGCTCCTGTGCCTGCGCCTGCACGACCGGGCATGACAGGAGCAATGACAGCGACAGCAGCGCAGCAGCGGCGGAGCGAAATTTCATGACGGCAGATCCTTTGGGGCATCTCATACAGCGTGCCGTATCATAGGCGCGCCGCGCCCTGGCAAGCAACGCTCATAACTTTTGCGCATGGCGCGGCTGCATTCTTTCATCCAAGCAGCTTGCCCTTGGCCCCTGGGCGCTGCACAATCGTCCGAACCCGGCGGCAACGCTTCGATCAGCACCGATCAGCACCTCTCAGCATTTACTGGTTATCGATGGCACTCAATTACATCTGGACAGGCTTCTTCCTCGTCGGCTTCCTCGCAGCAATGGCGCAGTGGCTCTTCCTCGGCGACACCGAAATCTTCAAGCGCATCATCGACGGCACCTTCGATTCAGCCAAGATGGCCGTGATGGACATCGCCCTGCCGCTGGCCGGTGTCATGACGTTCTGGCTCGGGATCATGAATGTCGGTGAAAAGGCGGGCGCGATCAACCTGTTCGCGCGCGTGATCGGCCCGTTCTTTTCGCGCATCTTCCCCGGTGTGCCGCGCAACCACCCGGCCAACGGCCACATGGTGATGAACTTCTCGGCCAATATGCTGGGCCTCGACAACGCTGCCACGCCGTTCGGCCTGAAGGCCATGGAAAGCCTGCAGTCGCTCAACCCCAACAAGGATGAAGCGACCGATGCGCAGCTGATGTTCCTGGTGATCCAGACCTCGGGCCTGACGATTATTCCGCTGGCAGTGATGGCCCAGCGCGCGGTGCTGGGCGCGGCCAACCCGGCCGACATCTTCATCCCGACCCTGATCGCGACCTACACCGCCACCATCTTCAGCATCATCATGGTCGGCCTGCGCCAGCGCATCAACCTGTTCGACCCGGTGATCTTCGCCTGGATCGGCGGTACCGCGGCGCTGATCGCGTCGATGGTCCTCTCCTTCACCTACTTCCTCGACAAGACGCAGATCCAGCTGGTGTCGTCGGTTGCCGCCAACCTGGTGCTGTTCGGCGTCATTGCGGCCTTCATGACCGGGGCGCTGCGCAAGAAGGTCAATGTGTTCGAAGCCTTCATCGAAGGCGCCAAGGGCGGCGTCGAAACGTCCATCAAGATCATCCCCTACCTGGTCGGCATGATCGTGGCGATCAGCGTGGTGCGCAACTCGGGCATCCTGGGCATGGTCACGAGCGGCTTCGCGTGGGTGTTTGCCGCGCTGGGCCTGCAGACCGATTTCGTCGGCGCGCTGCCGACCGCGCTCATGAAATCGCTCTCGGGCAGCGGCGCGCGCGCCATGATGATCGATGCGATCAAGACCTATGGCGTGGATTCGTTCGTCGGCCGCCTGGCCAGCATCATGCAGGGCGCGTCGGACACCACGTTCTACATCATCGCGCTGTATTTCGGCTCGGTCGGCATCCGCAAGACGCGCTATGCAGTCAGCTATGGCCTGCTGGCCGATCTGGTCGGCATCATCGCCGCGATCTTCGTCGCCTATCTCTTCTTCGGTTAAGGATTCACGCATGTTCAAACGCGCCACCCTCGTCCTGTCGCTGCTGTGCGCCACGTCGCTCGCCCAGGCCCAGCTACCGGCGCCGGTGGCGCAGCTGATGCAGCAAAGCGGCATCGCAGCCAGCGAAGTGGGCCTGCTCGTGCTGCGCGGCGACGCGGCCGTGCTGTCGCACCAGGCAGCGCTGCCGATGCAGCCGGCGTCCACGATCAAGCTGGTGACGACGCTGATCGGCCTCGAGCGGCTTGGCCCCACGTTCCGCGGCCGCACCGAACTGCGGACGACCGGGGATGTGAAAGACGGTGTGCTGCGCGGCAGCCTGTACGTCAAGGGCGGCGCCGATGCGGACCTGGCTGGCGAACACCTCGAAGCCATGCTGCGCGCGCTGCGCTACCAGGGCATCGAGCGCATCGAGGGCGACCTGGTGCTCGATCGCAGCCTGTTCCAGCCGGCGCGGCCGGATGTCGGCCTGCCGCCGTTCGACGAGTCGCCCGACGCGTATTACAACGTGATTCCCGACGCCCTCCTCCTCAACAAGAACATGCTGCAGCTCGACATGCGCGCGACCGGCGCCACCCTGCAACTGCGCATGTACCCGGAGCTCGAACGTGTCTCGGTCACGTCGGCGATGACGCTGGTCGAGCGCGATTGCGCGAAGTGGGAAGACGGCTGGCAGCTGCCCGAGACGCGGCGCGCGCCGGATGGCCGCATCGAGGTGGTCTTGCGCGGCACCTTCCCAAAGAACTGCAACCGCAGCTACAGCGTCAATGTGCTCGACCGCGACGATTACGTGGGCCGCTTCGTGCGCCGCGCCTGGACCGATCTGGGCGGCACGCTCAGCGGCCGCACGATCACCGGCGCCACGCCACTCGATGCGCGCGTGCTGGCCGCGCACGCCGCGCGCGCCTTGCCGGAACTGGTCCGCGACATCAACAAAACATCCGACAACACGCTGGCACGCCTGCTGTTTCTGAGCCTGGGCAGTCTGCAGGGCGATCCGGTCGACGGCAGCCTGGCGCTGCCGTCCGGCGAGGTCACCACCTTCGCACGCGCCGATGCCGCGGTGCGCGACTGGCTGCGCGCGCAGCGCATCGACGACACCGGGTTCGTGATCGACAACGGCTCGGGCCTGTCGCGCACCGAGCGCATCAGCGCGCAGCAGATGGGCAGCCTGCTGCAGGCGGGCTTGAAGAGTCCATGGGCGCCCGAATTTCAGGCCAGCCTGCCGATCGGCGCGGTCGATGGCACCATGCGCCGGCGCTTGGCCGGCACGCCGGCCGCCGGGCGCGCGCGCCTGAAAACGGGCACGCTGCGCAACGTCACGGCAGTGGCGGGCTACGTACCGGATGCGAATGGCAATCTGTGCGTGGTGGTGGCGATGGTCAACAGCGAACGGGCCAGCGACGGGCGCGGGCGAGCGGTACTGGATGCACTGGTCGACTGGGTCGCGCGATCGGGAACGACCCAGGCAGTAGCGACGCAACGTTGATATAAACTGACACGGGATTGAACCGGGTTACCTTGCAAAACCAACAAAGTAATTAATGAACTGATACATTTTGTTAGTTTCAAGTAAGAAAACCTTGTCACAATAGTCATTTGTCCGACGCCGTTACCGGTGATCGGTCCGGCCGGCGCCGACGCCGGATCATCCCGTCCTGTCCGACTACCGCCGAATGATGAATCGTGTGTCGCAGGCATCATCACCTGCCGCACTGTTCATCGCATGCACATCCATTACCTGACCGGCGAATTCGCGCGCAGCGCCAGCGAAACTGCGTTCCTTTCCAGCCAGATCGAACGCACACGGGGCATGCTCGGCTTCACGCTGGTGTTCTGCGTCGTGTTCTTCCTGTGCTTTTTCGTGACGGATATCGCGGTGCTGGGCCTGGATGCAGCAGTGCGCGACACGCTGCCGGCACGCCTGCTGGTCGCGGCCAGCGCCGGCACCTGCGCCTGGCTGGCCTACCGCCGCCCCCTGTCGATCCGGGCCATGCGCCTGGCGGCGTCGCTGTCCGAAGGCATTGCGCTGTGCTGCTTCATGGTGGTGGCGCTGGCGCGGCCGTACGAGGTGCACTGGCATGCGATGTCGATGCTGATCATCCTGGTGGTGATCTACCTGTACATCCCGAACCGCCTTGTCTACTCGACCGCGCTCGGTACCGGCGCCACGATCGTCTTTCTGGCGCTGGTCACGTTCGTGCTGCCGCCAAGGCCCGTGTCGGACCTGCTCACGATGGGCATGCTGCTCACGATGATCAACACGTTCGGCATTCTGGCGGCGCGCCGCTACAACCGGGTGGCGCGCGAACAGTTCCGGCTGGAGCTGACACTCAAGCAGATCGCCCAGCGCGACCAGCTCACCTGCTGCTACAACCGCCACTACCTGCACGATCATCTGCTGGGGCATGAGCTGCAAAGCGCCCGCCATCACCGGCATCCGGTGTCGGTCATCCTGTGCGACATCGATCACTTCAAGCGCATCAACGATACCTTCGGCCACCACGAGGGCGATGTCGTGATCCGCACCTTTGCCGGCCTGCTGCACAAGATGGCGCGCAGCGGCGTCGATGCCGTGGTGCGCTACGGCGGCGAGGAATTCCTGCTGGTCTTGCCCGCCACCGACCTGGCGCAAGGGGCGAAGCTGGCCGAGGACCTGCGCGCGGCGTTTGCGGCCAACCGGGTCGCGCCGGATGCCGATGGCCCCGGGTTGCAGACCACCGCCAGCTTCGGCCTGGCCACGTACGATTTCGCCCGCGACGACGGCCACATCACCTTGCCCGACCTGATCCTGACCGCCGACAAGCTGCTGTACGCGGCCAAGCACAATGGCCGCAACCGGGTCGAAGCGATTGCGATGAACTGACGGCTACAGCACGCGCTGGAAGGTGCGCCGCACCCGATCGCGGTCGCCGCAATCGAAGTGCCACCATTCGGTTTTGATGCCCAAAAAGCCTGCCGCCAGCATCGCCTTGCGCAGCAGGCGCCGGTTGGCCACCTGCGCTTCGGTGAGGCGACCGGCCAGCACAAACCCTTCTTCGAGCGCCGGATGCGACAGCTCGGTCATGTCGTCGAAACCGGTGCCCATGTCCAGCTCATGGCCGGCCGCGTCCACCAGCGTCAGGTCCAGCGCCATGCCGTACGAATGGATCGAGCCGCGCGCCGGATCGGCCAGGTACAGGCGCAGATCGGTGCCCTCGAGCGCATCCCACAACTGCTGCTGGACGCGCTGCGGCCGCAGTGCATCGAGCACCAGCACCGTCAGGTCGGGCCGGCGTTCAGCCAGCCACGCCACCACGCGCTCGAGCGCTGCGGCTGCCTGCACATGCAGCCAGGCGCAATCGAACGGCGAATACAGATCGCGCCCGACGAAGTTGTTGGTGGTGGCGTAGCGCAGGTCGACCCGGATGCCGGCAATGCTGTCCAGATGCCGGAACGCCGGGCTGGCGGCAATGTCTTCGCTGGCGATGAACGCGTGCATGGTGCTGAAGAATCCTAGGCTGGTTCGAGACAGGCGCGCGCGGTCGCGCCGATGCAGTTGGCCAGCTCGCGCGCGCCGTGCGACAGCGGCGCGTGGCTGGCCGTGAGCAGGTACAGGTGCACGGGAATCGACGGCGACCACTGGCGGCACTGCACCTGGTTCGCCGCGGCCGATGCGGCCGTGAACGGATCGACCACCGCAGTGCCGGCGCCGGCTTCAACCAGCGAGCGGGCGATCTGGTACGTCTGCACCACGGTGCGAAACACCGGTTGCACGCCCTGCGCTTCGCAGGCTGCCATCACCATCTCACCCAGCGGATCGCGGTCGGCCATGCCGATCAGTTCACCCGTCAAGCCGTCGGCCGCGATCGGCGTGCGGCATTCGGCGTCACTCCAGGTGCCGCGCGGCGCCATCACCGTCAGCAGGCCATGCGCGATCGGCTCGGCCACGATGCCGGGATGGCGCGGATCCTGCAACGACAGGCCCACATCGGCTTCGCCCAGGCGCAGTGCATTGACGATTTCGCTCGTGTGGTGCGTTGCCAGCTCGCACCGTGTTTCAGGGAACGCGCGGCGCCAGGCGGTCATCCCGGCCGGCAGCACGCTGACCGCAATGGTCGGCGTGGACACCAGGCGCACGGTTTCCACCGCCCGGCCCTTCAGGCTCGCGGCCAGACGGCGGATGCCCTGCAGGTCGCGATGAAGCTTTTCCGTTTCGATGAACAGGCGGTGCGCTTCCGGCTTGGGATACAGCTTGCCGCGCACGCGCTCGAACAGCGGCATGCCCAGTTGCAGCTCGGCGTGCTGCAGCACCTTGGTCACGGCCGGCTGCGAGATATGCAGCACCTGGGCGGCGCCACTGATGGTGCCGACCTGCATGATGGCGTGGAATACTTCGATATGGCGCAGACGCATCGCTTATCCCCCAATTGCCGCCATCATGGCGTAGTGATGACTGGCGTGGCCGGGGCCGGAGCGGTTTCCGGCGTCGGTTCGACCGGCAGCACCGGCGTCGGCTCGGGCAAGGTCGGCGTCGGCGTCGGCGTCGGCGTCGGCATCGGCGCTGGAGCTGGTGCTGGTGCTGGCATCGGCATCGTGGTCGGCGCCATGGGCGCCAGTGCTGCTGGCACTACCGGCGGCGGCGTGTTCGCCGGCGTGGTCAGCACTTCCAGCAGCGCGGCTGTTTCGGCATCGGCAACGCCCGAGATATCGCGCGGACGGTACTTCATCTGAAACGCCGCCAGCGTGGTGCGGGTCGCTTCATCGTACGTGCCGCTCTGCACCAGGCCAAAGCCGTGCGTGGCCAGCTTGCGCTGGAACCAGGCGACGTCCGGCAGCAGGGCTTCGAAGGCCGGGCGCACGGCGGCGACGCGGTTCGCGTCCGGCCACAGCACCAGGCCTTCCTGCGCCAGGCGCTGCCACGGGAACTGCGGCCCCGGATCTTGCTTCCTCAGCGGCGCGATATCGCTGTGACCGAGCACGTTCTCGGGCGCGATGCCGTGGCGCGCGACGATGTCCTTCACCAGCGGCAGCAGCGCATCCATCTGCGCCTGCGGGAACGGCGCGTAGACGCGGCCCTGCGGCGTGTCCTTCCAGCCGGCGTTGACGATCTCGATACCGATC
Source organism: Oxalobacteraceae sp. CFBP 8761 (assembly GCA_014841595.1). Taxonomy (NCBI): domain Bacteria; kingdom Pseudomonadati; phylum Pseudomonadota; class Betaproteobacteria; order Burkholderiales; family Oxalobacteraceae; species Oxalobacteraceae sp. CFBP 8761. The sequence continues at coordinate 208,736 of JACYUE010000005.1, forward strand.
GAGCTGTTGTTCAGTTGCGTGAAGTTCTTCCAGCTCGAATTGCCCGCATGCCAGGCGGCGCGGTTCTCGTCGACCAGGCGGTAGATCTTCGGCTGCGCTTCGTCGGTCAACAGGTAGTGCGAGCTGACCTGCTGCTGCGTCAGGATCTTGATCGAGGCAGGCGTGTTGGCCACCGTGTAGTGCAGCACCAGAAAGCGCGCGCGGCTCGACTGGCCAACCGCATCGTAGGTGGTGTCGTATTTCGGCGTGGTCGGGGCGGTGGTGGTACAACCTGCCAGCACGGCCAGGGCGAGAGCGGCAAAGATCGATTTCATGGGGATTCCTCGTTGATGTTCTTGTTGGTTGCACGCGCCGGTGGCGTGGCGGCCGGTTGCAATGCCAGCCGCGCGGCGCCGTGATGGGCGCGCAGGCCGGTCTGCGTGAGCTCCAGCCCGGCCGGCAGCGCGGCGCGCATCGTCTCGATGATCAGGGGGTGCAGTTCGCTGGCACGGCCGGCCAGCACCACCGGGCGCGGACCGAAACGGCGCGTGAGCGCCAGCGCCAGGCGCGCCAGTTCCAGGCCGGCTTCGCTCAGGATCGTGGCGGCGGCCGGATCGCGCTCAGCGCTGGCGGCAACGGCCAGCGCCAGCTTGCCGATCGCGCCGCGCTCGCCGTGATAGATGAACTGGCGCGATACATTCCAGTCGGCGCCGCCGATGTGCTCGAACACGGCCTGCGCCAGCGGCGAATCGCGCCAGCAGCCGGGCTGCTCGTCTTCGTTGCGCCAGATGTGGCGCAGCGCTTCGCGCGCGATCCAGAAGCCCCCGCCGCCATCGTCGAGCAGCACGCCGCGCCCACCGGCGCGGTGGAACACGTGATCGGCGTCGATGTAAGCGCCGATCGAGCCGGTGCCCGCGTAGACGAGGTAGCCGGCGCCGGGCACGAAGTTGGCGCGATACGCCAGTTCGATATCGTTGGACAGCGTGACCGCGCTGGGCGCGACGCCCAGCAACTGGGCCAGCCAGGCTTGCAGCAGTTCGTCGTCACCGCCAAACCCCGTCAGGCCGGCCTGGATGCGCAGCGGACTGGCATGTGCAAGCACGGCCGCCGCCAGTTCTTCCAGGCTCGCGCGCACCGCTGCGCGCCCGTCCGATGTGGCCATCTGCAGCGCCGACAGGCCTGCGACCACGCCGTCGGCCAGGATGGCGCCGCCGGGGGCCGCCAGCGCCCAGCGCGTCTCGGTGCCGCCAGCGTCGATCCCCAGGCCAAACCCGCTCACGTTGTCACGATCAGATGACATCACAAAATCCACCTCTAAAACCCGATGCTACCTGCATTACGCTTTGCCCCATACCCGCACCCGTGCGCCCTCGTTGCCCAGGCGGTCGACGGCGCTGACCACCACGATCTCGGCTGCGCCCAGCGTCGCGTCATCCGGCACCGACCAGGCCACGCGCACCGCCGGGACCACGGCGAAGCGCCATTGCCCGCCGTGGCGCGACCAGACCGCATACAGCGCGTTGGCCTTGCCCGCCTTGAGCGTCAGGTCGACCGAGCGCGCGCGGCGCGATGCCCCCACCAGCGGCGTACCGGGCCGCTCGTTGCCCAGCCACGTCGTGGCCGGCACCAGCGCCTGCCCGGCGTAGCGGGTCGTGCGCAGCTGGTCGGCGATGCCTTTGCGGTTCTGCATCAGGGCCACCATGCTGAAGTGGACGTGGCCGGTGGCCAGCGGCCGCGTACGGGTCACGTCGACCTGGGCCAGCACCTCCTGCGGCTCGTAGCCCTTGGTCGCCGCGCCGATGCGGCTGGTGAACAGGCCCGGCCAGATGTGGCGGCGCTGCGGATTTTGCCTGATCCAGTAATCGAGCAGCACGTCGTAGGCCTGGCCCGGCGGCTTGATCGGCCAGTACAGCTGCGGCACGAAGTAATCGACCCAGCCTTTTTCGAGCCACAGCTCGGCGTCGGCATACAGCTTGTCGTACTGCGAAAAACCAACGATGCCGGGCGGGCGACGGTCCGGGCGGCCCAGGCCGAAGGGGCTGATGCCAAAGCGCACCCAGCTCTTTTCGGCGTGGATCCCCTTGTACATCGCTTCGATCAGGCGGTTGACGTTGTCGCGGCGCCAGTTGGCGCGATCGAGCTGGCCGCCGCCGGCCAGGTAGCGGTGCCAGGCCGGATCGTCCGGGAAGTCCAGTTCGCGGCTGCCGGCACGGCCGTCGAGGGCCGCCGCGTTGCCGGCCATCTGCGGCGCGGCATCGATCGGGTACGGATAAAAGTAATCGTCGATGTGCACGCCGTCGATGTCGTAGCGGCGCACGACGTCGAGGATCACGTCGAGCGTCTGCTTGACGGCGGCCGGCTCGCCCGGGTCCATCCACATGAATTTGCCGTAGCGTTTGACGACGGCCGGGTTGGTGTTGGTGATGTGGTTTGGCGCCGACTGGCCGCGCGACGCGTCCATGCGCGCGCGGTAGGGATTGAACCAGGCGTGCAGCTCGATGCCGCGCGCATGCGCCTCGGTGATCCAGTACGCGAGCGGATCGTAGAACGGTTGCGGCGCCTTGCCCTGGATCCCGCTCAGGTATTCGGTCCAGGGCTCGAGGTTCGACGGATAGATGGTGTCGGCGGCCGGGCGCACCTGCAGCACGATCGCGTTCAGGTTCATGGCCTGGGCGCGGTCGAGGATGGCCAGGACTTCCTGCTGCTGCTTGGCGGCGCTCAGGTTCGGTCGGCTGGGCCAGTCGATATTGGCGACCGTGGACACCCAGGCGGCGCGAAACTCGCGCGGCGCGGCCGGCGGCTCATTGCCGCCGATGAAAGTCGTGGCGCCAGGCTTGGTGGGCTTGGTGCCGCAGGCCGCCAGGCCCAGGGCGACGGCGCTGGCCATGCCGAGCGTGAAAGTGCGTTTGTTCAGGTTGGGAAGCAAAAAAGAACTCCTTGATGTTGCTGTACCGGAGGTTGACGCTTCGCGCCGGCGCCACGTCGGGCGCGGCAGCGCGGGCGTCAGCCGTCCGCTTATTTTTTTCCGAATTCCGGATCGATCTTGACGAGCGCCGCCACGATGAAGGCGGGAATGGTCGCAAGACAGGTCCAGATGAAGAAGTGCTGGTAGCCGAGGTATTCCTGCAGGTCGCCGCTCCACATGCCGGGCACCATCATCCCGAGCGCCATCAGGCCCGTGCAGATCGCGTAATGCGCGGTCTTGTTCGGGCCATCGGCCACCATGATCATGTACATCATCATTGCCGTAAAGCCGAAACCGTAGCCGAACTGCTCGAGCGCGAGGAAGGCGGACACGATCATCAGATCGGTCGGCTGGGTTTGCGACAGGTAGACGAAGACCAGGTCAGGCACGTGGATCGCGAACACCATGACCCACAGGCAGCGCTTGAGGCCCACGCGTGAAATCAGCCAGCCGCCGGCCAGGCCGCCCAGCGTCAGGGCGATGATGCCGACCGTGCCATAGGCGATGCCGTATTCGGCGGTCGTCAAACCCAGACCGCCGGCGCTGATGGGGTCCTTCAAAAATGGCGCGACGAGTTTGAGCAGCTGCGCTTCACCGAGGCGGAACGTGAGGATGAACGCAACGATCATCCAGATATCGCGCTTCTTGAAAAAGGCGACGAAGGTGCCGATGAAGTCGCGCAGCGGATTGTCGCTCTTGGCGACGGCGTGGTCATCCTCCGGCACCGGCAGCGCCCACTGGTGCCACGCAAAGGCGGCGAAGAACAGGCCGGCCAGCACGTAGAACACGATCGACCAGGCCTGGCGCACGTCGCCCAGGCTCACGGCCAGATAACCGGCCAGCACCACGAGCGGGCCCTGTCCGAACAACGTGGCCAGGCGATAAAAGGTGCTGCGCACGCCGACGAACGCGGCCTGCTGCTTCTGGCGCAGGCCCAGCATGTAGAAGCCGTCAGCGGAGATGTCGTGGGTGGCGGAGCTGAATGCCATGATCCACAGCACGGCCAGGCTGACGACGAAGAAGGTGGGCAGGTGCAGCACGGTGCCCACCGCAATGAGCGAGCCGCCGACGGCCAGTTGCAGCAGCACGGTCCAGCGGCGCTTGGTGCCGAACATGTCAACGATCGGGGACCACAGCGGCTTGATCACCCACGGCAGGTACAGCAGGCTCGTATAGAAGGCGATGTCGGAATTGGAAATCCCCATGTCCTTGTACATGATGACCGACAGGCTCATCACGACGACATACGGAATCGCCTGGGCAAAATACAGGGACGGCACCCACAGCCACGGGCTGTTCGCTTGCGGTTTTTGCATGACTCTTTCGTGCGTCGTGCAGGCCGGTGCTGCTGAAAGGGCGCGTGCTTACGCGAGCGCCTGGCGCACGCTGCCGTGCGCCGCTTCCAGCAGCGCTTGCGCCTGCTCGACACTGGTTTGTTTGGACAAGGCCACGATCGCGGTCTTGACGTGGAAGCCGCATTGTTCCAGCACCGCCTGCGCGGCCGCCTCGTCGGCGCCGGTGGCAAAGCTCGTCAGGCGGATTGCACGTCGTACCAGTTTGGCATTGGTGGCCTTCAAGTCTACCATCAGGTTGCCGTAAACCTTGTTCAAACGCACCATCAGGGCGCTGGAAAAGGTGTTCAGCGCGATCTTTTGCGAGGTGCCCGCTTTCAGGCGCGTGCTGCCCGAAATGACTTCGGCGCCCGTGTCGAGCGTGATGCCGATCTCGGCCTGCGTGGTCACCGGTGCGTCCGGGTTGTTGGCAAAGCCCACCGTCAGCGCGCCGGCAGCGCGCGCAGCGCGAAGCGCGCCCAGCACGTACGGCGTGGCGCCCGACGCCGCCAGCGCCAGCACGACGTCGTTCGGGCCCACGTTCACACCCTGGATATCTGCTGCGCCCTGCTCCAGATCGTCTTCGGCGCCTTCGACCGCAGCGAACATTGCGCCGTGGCCGCCGGCCAGCAGCGCCACCGCGCGTTCGGCGGGCCAGGAAAAGGTCGGGTACAGCTCGACGCTGTCGAGCACGCCGAGGCGGCCCGAGGTGCCGGCGCCGACATAGACCAGGCGCCCGCCCGCTTCCATGCGCGGCACTGCGGCTGCCACGGCGGCGGCGATGCGCGGCCCGGCCTTGCGTACGGCGTCCACCGCATGGAACTGGTCATCAACGAGGGCATTGACCAGTTCCGTCGTCGGGTACTGGTCGAGCGCGGTGTGCGCCAGGGAAGGGGTTTCGGTATTGAGCATCGCTGTCTCGCACCTGCACAGTTTGGTTAAAACCAGTGTAATACCACTTTGACAAGCGCTTCCATGAAAGGATCGGGCGCCGTCATGCCGCCAGGTTATGCGTTCAGGCTTGCCGGCGCAGCTCGGCCACGAAATCGTAATGGTCGCTGCGGCAGTAGGAATGGGTCAGTTCAACCGGTTGGCCCGATTCGAGATACCCCACGCGAGTGATGAACAGCACCGCGCGGCCTTCGGGCACCTCGAGCCGCGTGGCCAGTTCCAGGTCGGCATTCATCGCGCGGATGTGCTGCAGCGCGCGCACCGGCAGGTGGCCCGACTTGGACAGGTGCGCATACAGCGACGCTGCTACCAGCTCGGGGCGCGGCAGCACGGCGGCCGGAATCACGCTTACTTCATAGGCCATGACGATGTCGTCGGCAAAGCGCAGGCGCTCGAGGCGGGCGATGCGCGCACCGGGCGACAGGCCGAGCGAGAGCTGTTCGTCGGCGTCGGCCAGCATCGTGTCCCGCCGCAGCCATTGCGAGCGTGGCGTATAGCCGCGCTGCTGCAGTTGCTCGGAAAAGCTCGACAGCGTCGACAGCGGCTGCTCGATGCGCGGCGCAATGTAGTTGCCCGAACCGCGCCGGCGCACCACCAGGCCCTGGTCGACCAGCTGGTCGATCGCCTTGCGCGCAGTGACGCGCGAGACGTCGAGCTGCTCGGACAGCATGCGCTCGGACGGCAGCGCCTGATCGGCCTGATAACGGCCATCGCGCACGTCCTGCGCCAGCTTGCGCGCAAGCTGCTTGTAGAGCGGCGAATTGTCGTCGTGGTCGACCTGGAATCCGGGGCTGGGGCTGTTCATGGCGTCGTGGCGAAGGGGGCTGGCATACGATCGAAGCATACCACTTGCGACCAATACAAAACGGTTATGCCCTGCGCACGGGTATTCATTGGTCAAGGGTTTCGCGCAGTCCGTATGCTGGACCGATAGTCACAATCACGCAACGCCAAGGGACGAACATGAATCACGGCAGGCGCACCCTCCTCGGCATGGCCATGCTGGGGACGATGGGACCATTATTTGCAGCGATGCCGGCCGGCGGTGGCGCGGCGGGCACGGGCGGCGCCCTGCAGCGCCAGCTCGACGCCGAACTGGCGGCCATCGCCGACGATCCGGCCTGCCCGCTGGCCAGCCTGTCGGTGCTGGCACTGCGCGCCGGACAGCCGGTGTACGAAGGCGCGTTCGGGCGGCGCACGATCGGCAACGGCCTGTTCCCCGACCGCCCGGCCACGCCAGCGACGCTGTACCGGATCGCCTCGATCTCGAAACTCGTCACCACGCTCGGGCTGATGCGGCTGCTGGAAACCGGCCGCGTCGACCTGGACGCCGACGTCTCGGGCTACCTCGGCTTCACGCTGCGTAATCCCCATTTTCCGACCCAGGCCATCACGCTGCGACAGCTGCTCGTGCACACGTCGTCGCTGCGCGACGATGCCGGCTACTTCTGGCCGGCCACGACCGCGCTGAAGGCCGTCGTCACGCCGGCGGCGCAGCCGATGTGGTCAAGCCTGGCCGGACCGGGCGCTTATTACACCTACTGCAACCTGGGGTTCGGCATCATCGGCACGATCATGGAGCGCGTCACCGGCGAACGGTTCGACCTGCTGATGACGCGCCTGGTGCTGCAGCCACTCGGACTGCAGGCCGGCTACAACCCGGCCGGATTGCCAAAGGCCGCGCAGGACAATATCGCGACCATCTACCGCAAGCGTGCCGTCGACAGCGAGGTCTGGGCGCCAAACGGGCCGTGGATCGCCCAGGTCGACGATGTCGGCGCGCGGCCACCGGCGCCGCCCCCTGGCCTGGATGGCTACGTCCCGGGTACCAACGCGACGCCCTTCAGCCCGACCGGCGGCTTGCGCATCGCCGCGCGCGACCTGGGCGTCATCATGCGCATGCTGATGGCCGGCGGCGTGCATGACAGCGCGCGCTTGCTGCAAGGCGCAACGCTCGAGCGCATGTTCGCGCGCCACTGGTCGTACGACGGCGTGGGCGGCAACGGCAATCCGCTGGGCAGCATCCTCAGTCCGCGCGGATTCGGCAACGCCCACTATCCGGACCGCCCCGGCCTGCGGCTGGCGCCCGGCTTCGATGCGGTGGGCCACCTGGGCGACGCCTACGGGCTGCGCTCCGTGTTCGCCATGGACCGCGCACGGGGCCATGGCGTGGTCGTGCTGGCCGGCGGCACGGGAACCGACCCGGTCGCCACGCCGGGCCGCGAGACGGCACTGGCGCGTTATGAAGAGCGCATCGTGGCCGCCTTGCACCGCCGCGCGATCCTCGGCCTGGCCGATTGACCGGCATGCGGGCGCGTACATATATCCCGGTTATGAGCGCGCGCGCTAGATTCATTGGCAGTGCGTGCCGGCTGCGCCTAAGCTCCCTGTCCCCACCCGAAAAAAAGAGTCTGGCATGCAGCACATAATCGTCATCGGCGGCGGCGTCGTCGGCCTGGCCTCCGCCTGGTGGCTGCTGGAAGCAGGGCACGAGGTCACGCTGCTCGAGCGCGCGCCGGACGTGGGCAGTGGCGCCAGCTACGGCAATGGCGGACAGCTCAGCTACCGGTACGTGGCGCCGCTGGCCGACGCCGGCATCCCGCTCAAGGCCTTCAAATGGCTGTTTCAGGCCGACGGCCCGCTGCGCTTCCGGCCGGAAGCCGACCTGCGCCAGTACCGCTGGCTGGCCAGCTTTCTGGCCCACTGCCGCGCCGACGTCAACCGCCGCACCACGGCCAAGCTGCTCGAGCTGGGCGAGCTATCGCGCCGGGCGATGGCCTCGCTCTCGCTGGTCGTGCCGCCCGAACGCTTCGGCTGGCGCGACGCTGGCAAACTGGTGGTGTTTCGCACGCGCGCCGCGTTCGATGTCGCCGCATCCAAACCGGGCGCCGGCCAGATCTGGTCGCCCGAAGAATGCACGGCGCACGAACCCGCGCTGGGCGCGGCCCAGCACCTGCTGGCCGGCGGCATCTACAACCCGGGCGAAGCGGTGGCCGACTGCCACGCCTTCTGCGTGGCGCTGGCCGAGCGGCTGGGCGAGCATCCGCGCTTTCGCGGGGTCGTCAACAGCACCGCGCTGGGACTGCGTGCAGAGCGGGGCCGCATCACCGGCATCGACACCGTTGGTGGCCTGGTCACGGCCGACGCGTATGTGCTGGCCGCCGGCATCCAGAGCCGCACGCTGGCCGACACGGTGGGCATCTACCTGCCGCTGTACCCGCTCAAGGGCTACAGCCTGAGCGCCCCGATCCGCCAGGACGACATCGCGCCGGAGATCAGCGTGACCGACTTCGAGCGCAAGGTGCTGTATGCGCGCATCGGCGACCGCTTAAGGGTGGCGGCAATGGTCGACATGGTGGGCGAGGATGTCTCGCTCGATGCCAAACGCGTCGCGGGCCTGACGCGCCTGGTGCGCGAGACGATGCCGCGCGCGGCCGATTATTCGCAGGTGTCGGAGTGGGCCGGATTGCGGCCAGCGACGCCGGGCAGCGCGCCGATCATCGGGGCCACGCGCTACGACAATCTGTGGCTCAACGTCGGACACGGGCCGCTGGGCTTCACGTTTGCCTGCGGCAGCGCGGCCGTGCTGGCGGATCTGGTGCAGGGGAAGGCGCCGCCATTTGCGCTTGATGGCTTGACGCTGCGCCGCTAGTACTATATTTAGTACGCAATTTAGACCTGTAGTGCTATGATCAGCGATCGACCAGCGGAGGCACCATGAACTTTTCCAATATCCAACCCATCAGTTATTTGAAAACGAATACCAGCGATGTGGTCAAGTTGGTTCAGGAAACCCATGATCCCGTGGCCATTACTGTCAATGGCCGGGTGCAGGCAATCGTCCAGGATCCGGTGAGCTATCAGAAGACGCAGGATCAATTGACGATGCTACGGCTGCTTGCCCATGGCAGGAAGCAAATTGAAGACGGCAAGGTTACCGGTCATGATGATTTTTTTGCGCAACTGGATGCACAAGACAACGCGCCCGAATAGATCATGAAGATCATCTGGACCGAATCTGCCCAGGACGACCTGCTCACGATCCGCCAATACCTGAAGCAGTCCGAATCACCGGACTACGCCAGAAAGGTGACGCAGCAAATCCGCGATGAAGTGGCATCCCTGATGCCATGGCACAATAAAGGGACGCTCGTAGGCGAGCTGGAAGAGCTCAACCTCCCCCGGTACCGTCAGCTTCTGGCCGGTCAACACCGCATCATTGTTGAGCGTGGCGATCGTGAATGCTTTTATATTTATATCGTTTGCCATACGAGCCGCGATCTGGCAGCACTGTTACGTCGACGAATCCTGTCGAGTTAGCCGGCTGGTCTGGCGAGGGCTTCGCGAAGCACCCATCTGACCATCGTTGGTGAAATCGCGGATAATTGCCGCCATGCCTCCCCGCCCCACCTCCCCCTGCCCCTGCGGCGGCCCCTCGTTCGACAGCTGCTGCGGCCCGTTCCTGGCCGGCGTGTCCCTGCCGCCCACGGCCGAACAGTTGATGCGCTCGCGCTATACCGCCTTCACGCTGGGCGACGAGGCGTACCTGCGCACCACCTGGCACCCCAGCACCCGGCCGCAGGAACCGATCGTCGACAACGAGCCCGTCCGCTGGCTAGGCCTGGAGATAAAAACTGCTTTACGTTTACGTCAACGTAAAGCAGAATTGCCGGACGTTCCAGGCGACCAGGACCACCCGCGCGACGAAGACCACGTCGAATTCGTCGCCCGCTTCAAGGTGGGCGCGCGCGCGCACCGTCTCCATGAGCGCAGCCGCTTCGTGCGCGAAGCCGGCCCCGATGGCGCGCCACGCTGGTTTTACCTGGACGGCAGTTTCCCCGACAAGAAGTAAAGCGCTGCCAGACACCCAGGGCGGCGACAGACCAGAGGACGGCACATGCCCCAGATCGAAAGCAAACTGAACCCGCGCAGCGAGGATTTCAAGGCCAATGCCACCGCCATGCAGGCCGTGGTGGACGACTTGCGCGCGCGCGTGGCGCAACTGGCGCAAGGCGGCGGCGCCGAAGCCAGTGCGCGTCACCTCGCGCGCGGCAAGCTGCTGCCGCGCGAGCGTGTCGAACATCTGCTCGATCCGGGTACGCCCTTCCTCGAATTTTCGCAACTGGCCGCGTATGAGATGTATGACGGCGCCGCGCCCAGCGCCGGCATCATCACCGGCATCGGCCGGGTAAGCGGCCACGAATGCGTGATCGTCTGCAATGACGCCACCGTCAAGGGCGGCACCTATTACCCGATGACGGTCAAGAAGCACCTGCGCGCGCAGGAGATCGCCGAGCAGAACAACCTCCCCTGCATCTATCTGGTCGACTCGGGCGGCGCCAATCTGCCGAACCAGGACGACGTGTTCCCCGACCGCGACCACTTCGGCCGCATCTTCTACAACCAGGCGAATCTGTCGGCCAAGGGTGTGCCGCAGATCGCCGTCGTGATGGGCTCGTGCACCGCCGGCGGCGCCTACGTGCCCGCGATGAGCGACGAGTCGATCATCGTCAAGGACCAGGGCACGATTTTCCTCGGCGGCCCGCCGCTGGTGAAAGCGGCGACCGGTGAAGTCGTCAGCGCCGAAGACCTGGGCGGCGGCGACGTGCACACACGCCTGTCGGGCGTGGCCGACCATCTGGCGCAGAACGATCCGCATGCGCTGTCGCTGGCGCGCACGATCGTGTCGAATCTGAACCGCGTCAAGCCGCAGCAGGGCGAACGGCGCGCAAGCGTCGAGCCGCACTATCCGGCGTCGGAACTGTACGGCGTCATCCCGGTCGATACGCGCAAGCCGTTCGACGTGCGCGAAGTGATCGCGCGCGTGGTCGACGGCAGCGTGTTCGACGAATTCAAGGCGCGCTACGGCACGACGCTCGTGTGCGGCTTCGCCCACATCTTCGGCATGAAGGTCGGCATCATCGCCAACAACGGCATCCTGTTTTCCGAGTCAGCGTTGAAGGGCGCGCACTTCATCGAGCTGTGCTGCCAGCGCAAGATTCCGCTCGTGTTCTTGCAGAACATCACCGGCTTCATGGTCGGGCGCAAATACGAGAACGAGGGCATCGCGCGCAATGGCGCCAAGATGGTCACCGCCGTGGCCACCGCTGCCGTGCCGAAGTTCACCGTCATCATCGGCGGCTCGTTCGGCGCCGGCAACTACGGCATGTGCGGCCGCGCGTTTTCGCCACGCTTCCTGTGGATGTGGCCCAATGCGCGCATCTCGGTGATGGGCGGCGACCAGGCCGCATCGGTGCTGGCCACCGTCAAGCGCGACGGCATCGAAGGCCGCGGGGGCCAGTGGTCGCCGGAAGAAGAAGCCGCGTTCAAGCAGCCGATCCGCGACCAGTACGAGCACCAGGGCCACCCGTATTACGCGTCGGCGCGCCTGTGGGACGACGGCGTGATCGACCCGGCCGACACCCGCACGGTGCTGGGCCTGGGCTTGTCCGCCGCCATGAACCAGCCGATCGGCGACACGACGTTCGGCGTGTTCCGCATGTAAGGGGATGACCATGACCTATGACACCCTGCTTGTGACCGTCGCCGACAAGGTCGCCACCGTCACGCTGAACCGCCCCGACCTGCGCAACGCCTTCAACGAAGGGGCAATTGCCGAACTGGCGCGCGTGTTCGATGAACTCGGCCGCAACGACGCCGTGCGCGCGATCGTGCTGGCCGCCAACGGCCCGTCGTTCTGCGCCGGTGCGGACCTGAACTGGATGAAAAAGATGGCCGGCTACTCGCATGACGAGAACGAGGCCGATGCGATGCGCCTGGCCGACATGCTGCGCACGATCTACCTGTGCCCCAAGCCGGTGGTCGCGCGCGTGCAGGGCGATTGCTACGCCGGCGGCATGGGCCTGGTGGCGGCCTGCGACATCGTCGTCGCGAGCGAGACGGCCGGTTTTTGCCTGTCCGAAGTGAAGCTCGGGCTGATTCCGGCTACCATCTCGCCTTACGTGATCAAGGCGATGGGTGAACAGGCGGCGCGCCGCTACTTCTTGACGGCCGAGCGCTTCGACGCAGCCGAGGCGCAGCGCATCGGTGTTGCGCATGCCGTCGTGGCGCCGGAAGCGCTCGACACCACCATCGCCGGGATCGTCAAGGCGCTGGTGAACAACAGCCCGCACGCCGTCCGGCAGGCCAAGACGCTGGTGCGCGAGATCGTCGGCCAGCCGGTCGACGACGCGCTGCTGCGTGACACGGCGAGCCGCATCGCCGCGATCCGCGCATCGACCGAAGGCCGCGAAGGCGTGGCCTCGTTCCTTGAAAAGCGCAAGCCCGCATGGATTAACTAGTATTGGAACTTTATCGTGAAGCAGCAAACCACCTCCTCCGACTGGATCGCGCGCAGCCTGCGCAGCGTCTGGCATCCCTGCACCCAGATGCAGCATCACGAAGAGGTGCCGCTGATCGCGGTCAGCCACGGCAAGGGGCCGTGGCTGTACGACTATGACGGCAAGCGCTACCTGGACGGCATCAGCTCGTGGTGGGTCAACCTGTTTGGCCACGCGAACCCGCGCATCAATGCCGCGCTGAAGGACCAGCTGGACAAGCTCGAACACGCGATGCTGGCCGGCTTCACGCACGCACCGGTAGTCGAGCTGGCCGAACGGCTGGCCGCGCTCACCGGCCATGCGCTGGGTCACGCCACGTTCGCCTCCGACGGCGCATCGGCCGTGGAAATCGCGATGAAGATGAGCTTTCACGCGTGGCGCAATGCGGACCAGTCGTCCAAACAGGAATTCGTCTGCCTGCAGGGCAGCTACCACGGCGAGACGATCGGCGCGCTGTCGGTCACCGATGTGCCGCTGTTCAAGGACGCCTACGGCCCGCTGCTGCGTGCGTCACACGTGGTGAGCGCCCCCGATGCCCGCAACGCCTTCGAGGGCGAGACGGCGCAGGACGTCGCGCGGCGCGCGATCCTCGAAGTGAAAGCGCTGTTCGAAGAACGGGGCGACAAGATCGCCGCCATCATCGTCGAGCCGCTGGTGCAGTGCGCCACCGGCATGGCGATGTACGACCCGCTCTATCTCAAGCTGTTGCGCGACCTGTGCGACCAGCACCGCGTGCACCTGATCGCCGACGAGATTGCGGTTGGCTGCGGGCGCACCGGCACCTTCTTCGCCTGCGAGCAGGCCGGCATCTGGCCGGACTTCCTGTGCCTGTCCAAAGGCATCAGCGGCGGCTACCTGCCGCTCTCGCTCGTGCTCACGCGCGACGACATCTACCAGGCCTTCTACAGCACCGACATCACGCGCGGCTTCCTGCACTCGCACTCGTACACCGGCAATCCGCTGGCCTGCCGCGCAGCGCTGGCCACGCTCGACATCTTCGACCAAGACGATGTGCTGAACCGCAACCGCGAGCTGGCCACCAGGATGACGGTGGCGCTGGCGCCGCTGGCCGACCATCCGCGCACGCGCCACTTCCGCCAGCGCGGCATGATCTTCGCGTTCGACGCCATCGAACCGGATACCGATCTTGCATCGACCTTCGCGCGCCGCTTCTTTTCGACGGCGGCCGAGAACGAACTGCTGCTGCGCCCCATCGGCCGCACCGTGTACCTGATGCCGCCGTACGTGCTGGACGAAGAAGAAGTCGCGGGCCTGGCAGCGCGCACGATCAAGACGTTCGAATCCGTCATCGCGGGATGATGTGATGGATCTCATCGCCACCATCGACCGCCAGCTGGACACGCTGGCCGCGCGCAGCCTGACGCGCCGCCGCCGCATCACCGATGGCGCCTGCGCGCCGCGCCAGCTGGTCGACGGCCGTGACCTGCTGGCTTTTTGCAGCAACGATTACCTGGGCCTGGCCGCGCATCCACAAGTCATCGAAGCGCTGCGCGAAGGCGCGCAGCTGTATGGCGCCGGCAGCGGCGCCTCGCACCTGGTGTCGGGCCACAGCCGCGCACACCATCTTCTCGAGGAGCGTTTGGCCGAGTGGATGGCGCCGCACCTCGAGCAGGCGCGCGCGCTGACGCTGTGCACCGGCTACATGGCCAACCTCGCGATCCTCAGCGCTTTGGGTCTAGATGCCGATGCGATGATCTTTTCCGAGGCGCTGAACCACGCCTCGCTGATCGACGGCGCCCGGCTTGCGAAAGCGGGCGTCACGGTCTATCCGCATGGCGACGTCGAAACGCTGACACAACTCCTGGCAGCCAGCAGCGCCAGCACGAAGATCGTCGTCACCGACAGCGTGTTCAGCATGGATGGCGACCTGGCGCCGCTGCCGGCACTGCTGGCCGCGTGCGAGCGCCACGGCGCCTGGCTGGTGGTCGACGATGCCCACGGCTTCGGCGTGCTGGGCCAGAACGGGCGCGGCGCACTGGAGCATTTCAGCCTGCGCTCGAGCAACCTGATCTACATGGGCACGCTGGGCAAGGCCGCCGGCGTCGGCGGCGCGTTCGTCGCCGCGCATGCCAGCGTGATCGAATTGCTTATCCAGCGCGCGCGCCCGTATATCTACACGACGGCCTGCCCGCCGGCGCTTGCACACGCCTTGCTCGCCAGCCTTGCTATCATGGGCGGTGACGAAGGCGCAGAACGACGTACGCACCTGGCACGACTGGTCGAGCAACTGCGCGGTGCACTGCGTCTGGAACGCTGGGAACTGGCGGCGTCGACCACCCCGATCCAGCCCGTCATCATCGGCAGCAACGACGCTGCGCTGCACGCCGCCAGCCGCCTGCATGACCAGGGCTTGTGGGTGCCGGCGATCCGCCCACCGACCGTGGCGCCCGGTACCGCGCGTCTGCGCGTGACCTTGTCCGCCGCCCATGCCACGGATGACGTGGCGCGGCTGGCGCAGGCGCTCAACGAACTGGAAAAGGCCGCACCATGAACAATCTGAATGACACCGATGCACCGGTCATCGCGCAACCCGCGCTGGACCCCGAGGTCGACCTGACCGAGTTCGATGAACCCGTGCTGGAACCCGAACTCGAACTGCGCGCCGACGACCTGCCAATGCGCTTTGCGTGCTTTGTCACCGGCACCGATACCGAGATCGGCAAGACGCTGATCTCGGCTGCGATCCTGCACAAACTGGTGGCCACAGGCCAGCGCGCCTGCGGCATGAAGCCGGTCGCGGCCGGCGCTGAAGAGAAGGATGGCGTGCTGCACAACGACGACGCCGACCAGCTGATCGCGGCCGGCAACGTGCACCTGCCAGCGTCGCTGACCACGCCCTACCTGCTGCGCGAACCGGCCGCGCCCCACATCGCCGCCGCCCTTGAGGGCGTCACGATCGAGCTGGTGCCAATCCTGGCCGCCTTTGCCGAGGTCCAGGCCGCGTCCGACGCGGTCGTGGTCGAAGGCGTGGGGGGCTTTCGCGTGCCCTTCAACGACGACTTCGACAGCGCCGACCTGGCCGCACAACTGAACCTGCCCGTGATCCTCGTCGTCGGCATGCGCCTGGGCTGCATCAGCCATGCGCTGCTGACGGTCGAAGCGATCGTGGCGCGCGGCCTGGTGCTGGCCGGCTGGGTCGCCAACACGGTCGACACGGACATGCGCTTTGCGCAAGAGAACATCGCGGCGCTGACCCAGCGTATCCCGGCGCCACTGCTGGGGCACGTGCCGCGCCTGAACGAACCGACGGCTGCTGCGGCAGCCGAATTTATCGACCTCGCCGGACTGCCAGGCTGGCCGTCCACGCGGGTCTAGTTTTTGAAGGAACCGAAATGACCAATATGAACACTGTCGCCCTGCACCGCCCAACGGCAGCCATCAAGCCGCCCGAGAATGCAACCTGGCCGCTGGCCGACGTGCTCGCGCTGTTCGACCTGCCGTTCACCGAACTGATGCACCGCGCGTCGACCGCGCACCGCCTGAACTTCCCGGATGGCGACGTCGAACTGGCGACGCTGCTGTCGATCAAGACCGGCGGCTGCGAAGAAGACTGCGGCTACTGCCCACAGGCGGCGCGCTACGACACGGGCGTGGAAGCCAAGAAGCTGCTCGACATCGACACGGTGCTCGACGCGGCGCGCGCGGCCAAGGCCAGCGGCGCGACGCGCTTCTGCATGGGCGCGGCCTGGCGCAGCCCGAAAGAGCGCGACATGGACAAAGTCGAAACGATGGTGCGTGAAGTGAAAGCACTGGGCATGGAAACCTGCGCCACGCTGGGCATGCTCGAAGCCGGCCAGGCCGAACAGCTCAAGCGCGCTGGCCTGGACTACTACAACCACAATATCGACACGGCGCCGGACTTCTACAACAACGTCATTTCAACCCGCGAATACCAGGACCGCCTGGACACGCTGGGCCGCGTGCGCGAAGCAGGCCTGAAGGTCTGCTGCGGCGGCATCGTCGGCATGGGCGAGACGCGCGAACAGCGCGCCGGCCTGATCGCGCAGCTGGCGAACCTGAACCCGTATCCGGAATCGGTGCCGGTCAACCACCTGGTGCAGGTGGCGGGCACGCCGCTGCACGGCATGGACAAGCTCGACCCGATCGAATTCGTGCGCACCATTGCAGTGGCGCGCATCACGATGCCACAAGCGCGCGTGCGCCTGTCGGCGGGCCGCCGCGAAATGGGCGAAGCCGTGCAGGCGATGTGCTTCATGGCCGGCGCCAACTCGATCTTCTACGGCGACAAGCTGCTGACTACGGAAAATCCCGAGGCCGATGACGACCGCGTGCTGCTGGAAAAACTGGGTCTGAAAACCCGCGCCGCGACGCTGGACTCGGCGCCGAAGGAAGCCTGCAGCTGCTAAAGGTCGTAGCAAGTGCAGTACTAAGCGCAGTATCCGCGCGGCCGGGGAGACACGGCCGCGCAAGCACCACCCGAACAACCATAAGCGAAAGATAACGCGCATGTTCACCAAACTCCTCATCGCCAATCGTGGCGAGATCGCCTGCCGTGTGGCCGCCACCGCGCGCCGCATGGGTATTCGCACCGTGGCCGTGTATTCCGAAGCCGACGCCGGCGCCAAGCACGTCGCGGTCTGCGATGAGGCCATCCTGATCGGCCCCGCCGCCGCGCGCGACAGTTATCTGCGCGGCCAGAAAATCATCGAGGTCGCCAAGGCCACCGGCGCGCAGGCGATCCACCCCGGCTACGGCTTCCTGTCCGAAAACGCGGAGTTTGCCGAGGCCGTGCACGCCGCCGGCCTCGTGTTCGTCGGCCCACCCGCGGCATCGATGCGCGCGATGGGTTCGAAGTCGGCCGCCAAGCAGCTGATGGAAAGCGCCAATGTGCCGCTCGTGCCGGGCTACCACGGCGACGCGCAGGATCCCGCCTTCCTGCGTGAGCAGGCCGACCGCATCGGCTACCCGGTGCTGCTCAAGGCCAGTGCCGGCGGCGGTGGCAAGGGCATGCGCGTGGTCGAGCGTTCCGAAGATTTCGAAGGCGCGCTGGCCTCGTGCAAGCGCGAAGCGATTTCCAGTTTCGGCGACGACAAGGTGCTGGTCGAGAAGTACCTGATCCGCCCGCGCCACATCGAGATCCAGGTGTTTGCCGACAGCCTGGGCAACTGCGTCTACCTGCACGAGCGCGATTGCTCGGTGCAGCGCCGGCACCAGAAGGTGCTGGAAGAAGCGCCCGCCCCCGGCATGCCGCCGGAGCGCCGCGCCGCGATGGGTGAAGCCGCCGTGAACGCTGCGCGCGCCGTCGGCTATGTCGGCGCCGGCACCGTCGAATTCATTGCCAACCAGGACGGCTCGTTCTACTTCATGGAGATGAACACGCGCCTGCAGGTCGAGCATCCGGTGACCGAAATGATCACCGGGACCGACCTGGTCGAATGGCAATTGCGGGTCGCCTTTGGCGAAGCGCTGCCGAAACAGCAGCATGAACTGGGCATCCACGGCCACGCGATCGAAGCGCGCGTGTATGCCGAAAATCCCGAGAAGGGTTTCCTGCCGTCGATCGGCACCTTGCGCCATATGGACGTGCCGCGTGCGGTCGCGTTCGAGCTGGGCAGCGACGGCGCCAATCCGGCCGCCGTGCGTGTCGATTCCGGCGTGCGCGAAGGCGATGCGATTTCGCCGTTCTACGATCCGATGATCGCCAAGCTGATCGTCTGGGGCGCGGACCGCACCCAGGCGCTGGCGCGCATGTCGCAAGCGCTGAGCGAGTTCCGCATCGTC
Organism: Oxalobacteraceae sp. CFBP 8761; assembly: GCA_014841595.1. Lineage (NCBI taxonomy): Bacteria > Pseudomonadati > Pseudomonadota > Betaproteobacteria > Burkholderiales > Oxalobacteraceae > Oxalobacteraceae sp. CFBP 8761. The sequence continues at coordinate 227,065 of JACYUE010000005.1, forward strand.
GGGCTGGCCACCAATATCGCGTTCCTGAAACGCCTGGTCGAGGGCGAGGCGTTTGCCACGGCCGACCTGGACACGGGCCTGATCGAGCGCCATGGCGCGACGCTGTTCCCGCCAGCCGCGCCGGCGCCACTGGGCGCACTGGCGCTGGCCGTGTTCGCGCTGCGCGAGGGCGCCGCCAACGCGGCCAACGACGCCGATCCATGGAGCCAGGCCAGCGGCTGGCGCATGAACGGCGACTACCGCCGCGTGCTGTCGTGGTCCGACGAATTTGGCGCCTACCGCGTTGGCCTGACCTACCGCCGCGACGGGCTCGAAATCGACCTCGATGGCCAGGCGCAGCGCGTGGAGCGTGTCGGTCACACTGGCGACGAACTGGCGCTGCGCCTCGGCGAGACGGCCGTCCAGGGTGTCGTGCGCCGCGACGGCGATGTGTTCCACGTATTTACCGGCGGTCAGCATTTCACGCTGACGTACAATGATCCGATGGCCCACGCCGGCGAAGTCGAAACGCTCGGTGGCCGCCTGACGGCGCCGATGCCGGGCAAGGTGGTTGCAGTGCTCGTCCAGGCCGGCGCCACGGTGGTGAAGGGCGAACCGCTCGTCATCATGGAAGCGATGAAGATGGAACACACCATTGCCGCGCCGGGTGATGGCGTGGTCGAGGATGTGCTGTACGAGGTCGGCGACCAGGTTGCCGACGGCGCACCGCTGCTGGCCTTCAAGGCGGCGTAAGCAACACCCATAAAAACCACCCTACACGATGAGGGGGAGACATGCGGATTGTCCTGTACCGGGGCGATGGCGTCAGCGAGCCTTGGGAACACGCGTTTGCCAGCGTGCTGCCAGGCGCCCAGACCGTCATCTGGAAAGAAGGCGAGCAACTGGCGCACTGCGATTACGCGGTGCTGTGGAATCCGGCGCCGGCCCTGCTGGCCCAGTTGGGGAGCGTCAAGGCGATCTTCCTGATGGGCGCCGGCGTCGACGCGCTGCTCAAGTTTGGCGATGCCTTGCCCGACGTGCCGCTGGTGCGCCTGGGCGACGCCGGCATGGGCGTGCAGATGGCCGAGTATGTGGCGCATGCAGTGCTGCGCTACTTCCGCCGCTTCGACGAATATGAACAGCAGGCCAGGCACGGCGCCTGGAATCCCCTGCCCCAGCATCCGAAAGAATCGTTCACGATCGGCGTCATGGGCCTGGGCCGGCTGGGCATGCCGGTGGTCGAGGCGATGCGCCATTTCGGCTTTCCCGTGCGCGGCTGGAGCCGCAGCCCGAAAGACATCCCGGGCGTGCCAACCTATGCCGGCATGGCGCAATTCGGCGACTTCTTGCACGGCACGCGCGTGCTGGTCTGCCTGCTGCCGCTGACGCCGGACACCGCCAACCTGCTCGACCGCCACAACCTGGGCAAGCTGGCGCCTGGCGCGTACCTGATCAACGTCTCGCGCGGCGCGATCCTGGCCGAGCCCGACCTGATGACGCTGATCCGTTCCGGGCACATTGCCGGCGCCACGCTCGACGTGTTCCGCCACGAGCCGCTGCCGGCCCAGCACCCGTTCTGGAACGAGCCGCGCATTGCCCTCACTCCGCATATTTCGGCGCTCACCATGCGCCAGGACGCCGTGCGCCAGATCGTCGACAAGATCGACGCCCTGGAACGCGGCCAACCGGTCGACGACCTCGTCGACCGCCAACGTGGATATTAAGAAATGACACCCCTGCCAACGAAGGTCAAGATTGTCGAAGTCGGCCCCCGCGACGGCCTGCAGAACGAAAAAGAAGCGCTCGGCGCTGACGTGAAAATCGAACTGGTCGAGCGCCTGGCGCGCGCCGGGTTCGTCAATGTCGAGGCGGCCGCATTTGTCTCCCCCAAGTGGGTGCCGCAGATGGCAACCTCCGCCGAAGTGCTGGCCCGCATCGAACGCCGGCCCGGCACGATCTATTCGGCGCTGGTGCCGAACATGCAGGGCTTCGAGGCCGCGCTGGCCGGCAAGGCCGACGAGGTCGTGGTGTTCGGCGCAGCGTCCGAGGCGTTCTCGCAAAAGAACATCAACTGTTCGATTGCCGAGTCGATCGCGCGCTTCGAGCCGGTCGCGCGCGCGGCCAAGGAACACGGCCTGCGCCTGCGCGGCTCGATCAGCACGGCATTCGGCTGCCCGTACCAGGGCGCCGTGTCGCTCGATGCCGTGGGCGACGTAGTGGCGCGCATGCGTGACCTGGGCTGTGACGAGATCGATATCGCCGACACGATCGGCGTGGCAACCGCGCGCCAGACGCAGGCCGTGATGCTGCGCGCAGCGCAAGAATTCCCGATGGGCCAGCTCGCTGGCCACTTCCACGACACGTATGGTCAGGCGCTGGCGAACATCTACGCGGCGCTGGAAGTGGGCGTGGCGATTTTCCACTCGTCAGTGGCGGGCCTGGGCGGCTGCCCGTATGCCAAAGGCGCAACCGGCAATGTGGCAACCGAGGACGTGCTGTATCTGATGCAGGGGTTGGGCATTGAAACGGGCGTGGATCTCGACCAGGTGGTCGATGCCGGTTTGTTCATCTCGGCACAGCTGGGCCGCAAGAGCATCAGCCGCGCCGGCAACGCGCTGGCGGCCAAACGGGCCGGGTAACGCGCAGGCCCCGGCGATGCCGGGGCTTTTGCCATAAACAGGCCGCACAACGAAAAAAGCCGACAACTCACGTTGTCGGCTTTTCTCTTAATGCTGGTCGGAGTACAAGGATTCGAACCTTGGACCCCCTGGTCCCAAACCAGGTGCGCTACCGGGCTGCGCTACACTCCGAAGAAGCAAGATAATACCGGCTTGCCGTCACTTGGTCAAGGATTTCATGCCAAAATCCTTACTCGCCCCGGATCTGCAGCGCCCGCTCATACAAGGCATTCTTCTTGCGCCCCGTGATCTGCGCCGCCAGATTGGCTGCCTGCTTGACGCTGCATTCGGTCAGCAGGATCTGCAGCACGCGCTCGGCCTCGATGTCTTCGGCGTCGCTCGCTTCCACTGCCCCCTCGACCAGCACGACAAATTCGCCCTTCTCGCGGTGCGCGTCGGCCTTGACCCAGGCCAGCGCCTCGCCCAGCGTGCAGCGGTGGATTTCCTCGAACATCTTGCTCAGTTCGCGGGCAAACACGACCTGGCGGGTCGGCTCGAACGCGGCCACCAGGGCTTCGACGCAATCGACGATCCGGTGCGGCGCTTCGTAGAACACGAGCGTCGACGTTTCGCGCGTCAGGGGCGCCAGCGCCGTTTCGCGCCCCTTGGCCTTGGCTGGCAGAAAGCCGACAAAGTGGAAGCGATCATTGACCAGGCCGCTGGCCGACAGCGCCGTGATCGCCGCCGACGGGCCCGGCAGCGGCACGACGTTCAGGCCGGCGGCGCGGACGGCGTCGACGATGCGCGCGCCCGGATCGGACACGCCCGGCGTGCCGGCGTCGGACACCAGCGCCACCCGCTGGCCGGCGCGCAGGCGCTCGACAATCTTGTCGGCCACCTCGCGCTCGTTGTGCTGATGCGCGGCGATCGTGCTCTTGGAGAGACCAAAGCGTTGCAATAACGCGCCAGTCTTGCGCGTGTCTTCACAGGCGACGACGTCGGCCAGGGCCAGCAGGTGTAAAGCACGCAGGGTGATGTCGGTGACGTTGCCAATCGGAGTAGCCACGACATACAGCGTTGCGGTAGGATAGGACTGCTGGGCCGCCTCGCCCATGACGGGAAGTCGGGCGATGTCGATGGTCTGCTGTTCTGTCATATAGGGTTCCGATGCTGAAGAAAAAAAATCTCACGGGCTTGATTGCCGCTTCTCTTACGACACTGCTGGCCGCGTGCGGCAGTACGCCCCTGCCACCCGATACCGGTTGTGGCATGCCAGGCGGATTGTGCGGCCCAGGCGCGTCAGTGACAAGTGGTGCGCCTGTCGCACCTGCCGAATCTGCTTATACACCACCTGCGCCGCGTTCCGATAGCGGTGTCCAGACCAGTCCGGTCGAATTGCCACCGAGCGCCGACGGCAGCACGCCAAGTGCGGCGGTCGCGCCAAGCGGCCCCACGGTCCGTGTCGCGCTGCTCCTGCCCCTTGAATCGCAGGCGCTGGCCCAGCCGGCCGAAGCAGTACGCGCCGGCTTCATGGCCGCGTACGACCAGCAACGCGGCGGCGTTACCGTCAACCTCGTGCCCACCGGCGACTCGTCGCAAGCCGCACTTGACGCCTACCGCATGGCGGCCGCCGAGAACGACATCGTGGTAGGCCCGCTCGCGCGTCCTGCCGTGGCGGCCCTGGCCACGAGCGGCGCCGTCACCAAGCCGACCATCGCGCTGAACCACCCGCAGGTGGCGTCCGCGCTGCCGTCCAAGATGCTCGTCATCGGCTTGTCGCTCGAAGAGGAAGCGCGCCAGGTAGCCGACTGGGCTGCCGGTGAGCAACCGTCCGGCCAGGCACTGGTGCTGACCGGCCGCGCTACCTGGCAGCAACGCCTGTCGGGCGCCTTCAGCGCGCGCTGGTCCGAGCTGGGCCGCACCCAGACCACGGTCGAGCTGCCCAATGCGGGCGGCTATGTCGACGGCAATGCGCTGGCCGACCTGCGCGCGCGCCTGCAATCGCAGCCGCCGCAACTGGTCTACGCGGCGCTCGACGCCAACAGCCTGCGCCAGGTCCGCAGCGCGCTCGGCACCTCGATGCCTACGTATGGCACGGCCTCGGTCAACCCGGGTCGCGACCCGGCCAGCATCCCGCCTGAGCTGGTCGGCGTGCGCATCCTCGACCTGCCATGGACCGTCCAGGCCGATCACCCGGCCGTGGCAAGCTACCCGAGCTGGAGCAGCGGCGGCCAGGGCCTCGACCTGCAACGCCTGTACGCGCTGGGCATCGACGCCTACCGCATCGCGCGCGAACTGTCGCTGCGCCCGTCCGGCGCATTCGAGCTCGACGGCGCCACGGGCCGCCTGTCGATCGACATGGGGCAAGGCGCACGCGCGTTCCGCCGCGTCGAAACCGGCGTCGTCGTGCGGGATGCGATGCCTGGCGCCGATGGCGCCGCCGTGACCGGCCGCGTCTTCGAAGCGGTCTCCACCGGCCAGTAATATGTGGCCCGGGCGCCTGTCTCAACGGCAGGCCCAGGGCCACCAGTATGAACTTGCCGCCAGCGCCTACCTGCGCCGCCACAGGCTGGCGCCGGTGGAAGAAAACTTTCGCTGCAAGGGCGGCGAAATCGACCTGATCATGCGCGACGGCGCCACCCTCGTGTTCGTCGAAGTGCGCCAGCGCGCCAGCAGCAGACAGGGCGGCGCCGCAGCCAGCATCACGCCGGCCAAGATCCGGCGCCTGGTCTGCGCGGCCCAGGTGTACCTGCTGCGCTTTCCCGTCACCCCGCCCTGCCGCTTCGACGTCATCGCCATCGACGGCGAACACATCGAGTGGCTGCAGAACGTGATTGAAGTGTAAGCAATTTTTACCGACCTTGCCCAGTGCCCCTTGCTACTACACTATAATCCTCGGCTATGAATACACAACGCATCCTCGCTCACTTCCAGGAGAGCGCTGACCTGAAGATGAGGTCGGCTGCAACCCTGGCTCCCCACATTTCGCAGGCGGTCGAACTCATGTTCGGCGCCCTGTCCAATGGCAACAAGATCCTGGCCTGCGGTAACGGCGGTTCGGCCGCCGACTGCCAGCACTTTGCCGCCGAGCTGGTCGGGCGCTTCGAACGCGAGCGCTTCCCGCTTCCGGCCATCGCGCTGACCACCGATACGTCGATCCTGACCGCCGTTGGCAACGACTACAGCTTCCGCGAAATCTATTCCAAGCAGGTGCAGGCCTTCGGTCAGGCCGGCGACATCCTGCTGGCCATTTCCACTTCGGGCAACTCGGGCAATGTGCTCGCTGCGGTCGAAGCGGCGCTCGAGCGCGAAATGCGCATCGTGGCGTTTACAGGCAAGGACGGCGGCCAGTTGGCCAAGCTGCTGACCGACGCCGACGTCCACGTCAACGTCCCGCATTCGCGCACCGCGCGGATCCAGGAAGTTCACCTGTGCGCCATTCACTGCATCTGCGACGGTATCGACGTCGCGCTGTTCGGAGGAGACGAGAATGCGTAATACCCGCCGGCCCATGGCCGTGCTGTTGACGAAAGTCGTTCTGGGCTCGGCCCTTTTGGCATCGCTGTCGGGCTGCTTTGGCCTGATCGTCGGCGCCGGGATCGGCAGCGCCGTCTCGGCGGTCGACCGCCGCACGCTGGGCGCCCAGACCGAAGACAAGTCGGTCACGGTCAAGGCCGAGATCAAGATGCGCGAAGTCACGAATGGCAACGGCAACATCAACGTCACGAGCTTCAACCGCAAGGTGCTGCTTACCGGCGAAGTGCGCGACGAGGCCATGAAGGCCGCGGCCGAGCGCGAAGTGCGCAAGATCGAGAACGTCGTGTCGGTCATCAACGAGCTGAAGATTTCGGGTTCGTCGAGCTACACGTCGCGCTCGAACGATGCGCTCATCACCACCAAGGTCAAGGCCAGCCTGGTCGACATGAAGACCGTGTCGGCGATCTCGTTCAAGGTCACGACCGAACGCGGCGTGGTCTACCTGATGGGTCTTGTGACCCCGCGCGAAGGCAATATCGCTGCCGATGTCGCCAAGGGCGTCTCGGGCGTGACGAGCGTGGTGAAGATCTTCGAATACATCAGCGAAGAAGACGCACGCGCCAAGCAGACCAACGCACAGAACGCACCGCAGGGTTCCTGAACCCCGGGTGCATCCGCACCATGCAAAAAAGCGGCAGGGCTATAATGGCCCTGCCGCTTTTTTTATTCGATCGCCGACCATGACCGCATCCACACCTTCCCGCTCCTGGATCAAGCCTGCCGCCATCGGCGCCGTCGTGCTGGCGCTGGCCGGTATCGGCTACGCGTCGCTGGCCAGCAGCACGCCGGCCCCGGACGTCACGTTCATCAGCATCGCCGGCGACAAGGTGTCGACGCAGTCGCTGCGCGGCAAAGTCGTGATGGTCAACTTCTGGGCCACCTCGTGCGTCACCTGCGTCAAGGAGATGCCCGAGATGGTCGCGACCTACAACAAGTACAAGGCCCAAGGCCTGGAATTCGTCGCCGTCGCGATGCAGTACGACCGGCCCGACTACGTGCTGAACTTCGCCGAGCAGCGCAAGCTGCCATTTACCGTGGCGCTTGATTCGGCGGGCGACATTGCGCGCCAGTTCGGCGACGTCACGCTCACGCCCACTACCTTCCTGATCGACAAGCAGGGCCGCATCATCAAGACCTATGTCGGCACGCCTGACTTCGGCGCGGTGCACAAGCTGATCGAGAAAGAGCTGGCCGGCTGATCCTGGTTATGCTTTCGGATACAGGATCATCTGCGTGCAGCGAAACAGCGCGATGGTCTTGCCGCTGGCCTTGTCCGTGACGGTGGCGTCCCAGATCTGCGTCGTGCGGCCCAGGTGCACGGCGGTGGCGACGCAGGCGATGGTACCTTCGCGCGCGGTGCCCAGGTGGTTCGATTTCAATTCGATCGTCGTGAAGTTCTGCGCGCCTTCCGGCAGATTGCTGATGCAGCCATAGCCGGCGCAGGTATCGGCCAGCGTGACCACGCTGCCGGCGTGCAGGTAGCCGTTCGGCGCCAGCAGGTGCGGCGCGACCGGCATCTCGGCGGCCAGCTTGCCAGGGCTGACCTCCGTAATCTGGATGCCCAGGTGGCCGGGCAGGTACGTTGCGCCGAAGGTGTTGAAGGCGTCGGTGGTATGCGGGATGCTCATGGGGTTGTCTCGGTGTTTTTATGAAAGCGGCATCGTACACCGAGACCATGCTTGGCGTCAGCGGCGCCGGCCCTCATGGTGCTTGCCACCCTTGCCGCCACTCTTTCCACCGTGCCGCTGCCGGGCCGCCGCGTTCTGCTGCTGCAGCAGCGCATCGACGCGCTCGGACGCTTCGCGCGCCAGCTCCTGCGCCAGCGAGATGCTCGGGAAGTACTCGGGCGCCCGGTACCCCAGCCACGCGTAGGCCGAATACACGCGGCACTGGTCCTCGACCTCTTGCAGGTTCATGTAGAACAGCTGCTGCGGATTGCTGTGCCCATGCAGCTTGACGACGATCTTCTTGGCCAGCGACAAGCACCAGTGCTCCCACGCCTTCTGCAGCGCCGGCACGCGGCTCGAGATCGGCACCAGGGAGAGCATGAACTTCTCGGCCACCGACAGCGGCAGCGTGTCGAGCCACTCGGCGCGCTCGTTCTGGTCTTCGGTGATGCGCGGGTAGAAGAAGCCGTCCGGCACGTCGATATTGTGGACAAACCGCTTGAGCAGCTTGACCAGCGAGGTCTCGCCCGTCACCGACGAAATGCGGTGCAGCTGCTCGAGCGACGGCGCCACGGCGAAACCGCTGGTCGCCACGGCCGGAATTTTTTCTTTCATCAGCGAGCGCATGACCTGGTGCGTCTCGTCGTCGTAGCCGACGACGAAGCCTTCGTCGTGCACGCCGTAGCGCCCTGCCCGGCCCGCGATCTGCTTGGCCAGCGCAGCGGAGATTTCTTCTTCTTCCACGCCGTTGTACTTGACCGTGGTCGTCATCACGATGCGCGCAATCGGCATGTTCAGCCCCATCGCCAGTGCATCGGTACCAACCACGATATCGGCCTGGCCGTCGCGGAAGCGCTCGGCCTGCGCGCGGCGCACCTCGGGCGACAGGTTGCCGTAGACGGTGGCCACCGACAGCCCCTTGTCGGTGATCATGTCGCGCCACTTGAGCACCTCGCGGCGCGAGAACGCGATCACGGCGTCGCCGCGGCGCAGGTTCGACAGCTTGCGCACCGCCATCGGTTCCATCTCCAGAGGCCCCATCCGCTTGAGCACATGCACTTCGAGCGGCACATCGAGCCGCTCGGCCAGCGCCTCGATCGCGCGCCGCGCTTCCGGCGCGCCGACCAGGTACACGACCGACGCCGGCGCGCCGCACACGGCAGCAGTCCAGGCGGCGCCGCGGTCGCGGTCGGCCAGCATCTGGATCTCGTCGATCACGGCCACATCGATCGGCGTTTTCGAGTCGAGCATTTCGACGGTGCTGGCGACGTGCGTCGCGCCCTCGACCAGGCGCCGTTCTTCACCCGTGATCAGGCTGACCTTGATCGCTTCACCGTGCGGGCGCGCAGCCTGCAGGCGCTCGTAGTTTTCCAGGGCCAGCAGGCGCAGCGGCGCGAGGTACACGCCGCTCGGCGCCTTGGCCAGCGCTTCCATCGCGCGGTGCGTCTTGCCCGAGTTGGTGGGGCCCAAGAGCGCGATGAACTTGCGGCCCATGCGGCTGGCGACGTCGAACGAGCGCGGGTACTCGGCCAGGTTGATGCTTTCCTTGGTGCGCGCCGCGTGGCGCTCTTCGGCGTCGCGCTCGATCGCGTGGGTCAGGCGCTGCGAAATCCGCTGGAACACGTACTCGGCCGGCTCGGACGTTTGCAGCTCATCCAGCACATCGAGAAACAGCATCGGGTCGTAGCCGGCATCGTCAGCGTCGCCCGCCAGGTCGCGCACGAATTCCTCGGCGTCCTGATGCAGGCGCGCGAGATCGGCGTCACCGGTGCGCTCTTCGATCAGCGCGCGCCGCCCGGCCGCGTCCAGCTTGCGCCACTTGCTCGGCTTGGCCAGCACGCCGCGCGACGGCACCAGGCGGTACGGCACGTGCAAGCCTTCGTAGCGCACCACGCCCGAGAAGCGCAGAAACACGCGGCCTTCCAGTTTGACCAGTTCGATGCCGCGCGCGGCCAGGTCAAGTGTGCGCTCGAGCGCGGCGTCGTCTTCGGGAATATCGGCGGGGGTGTCGTTCGGGAGAATGCTCATGGCTGGCTGCGCAAAAATCGGTTGCCGCTACTATATCGCGGATGCGAATCACGCACGGCCACTGGCCAATTTCCTGTCGCGCTACCAGCCGCCGTCGCGTTACAGCACCGCCGTGTAGATGGTTTTGCCAGCCAGGCCCATCATGAACAACCCGAATCCCCGGCGCAGCACCAATGTCGGCAGTGCCGCCGCCGCCCACACGCCGAACCTGGACGCCACCACCGCACACACGCTCATCACCAGCAGCGCATGCAGGTCGATATAGCCCCAGCGCCAGTCGTGCGGTGCGCCGGCAGTCACGCCGAAGCCGATCATCGCGCCCAGCGAGATGGGCAGGATGACGCCGGTGGCGGTGCCGATCGCACGGCGAATCGGTAATCCGACGTGGGTCAGGAAGAACGTGATGACCGAAGCGCCCCCCATTCCCGCCAACGAATACGCCACGCCTGACACTACGCCAGCGGCCACCCGGAAGCGCACGAAGGCCACCGACACCATCCCGTCATGCTCGCGCTGGATCAGCAACTTGAACCCGAAATAGGCCAGCATCAGCGCCAGGCCAAGCGCAAGCCAGACGCCCGGTATGCGCGTTGCCACCAGGGCGCCTGCCGTCGCCCCCAGGCCTGCCGGAATGAACAGTTTCTTCAGCCAGACAAAATCGACATTGCCACGTTCACAGTGACTCAGAAATGACGCCATGCCGGTGAATGCCATGGTGGCGAGTGAAGTACCGAATGCGAGGCGAATTGCCTCGTTATTCTCCATGCCGCCACTTTGATACAGATACATCAGCACTGGAATAACAATCGCGCCACCGCCAATGCCGAATATCCCTGCCATAAAACCTGCGGCAACGCCCGCTGCGATCAGATTGAATAACATGGGCACTTTTCATTTGAACGAACGGGAATGCGTCTGCATGAACGCACGCGTTAAAGCGTGCCGCCAATTTGAACTTTATTCAATATAATCAGACTGCTGAAGCCAGACTATATTAGCATCGCGACGAACGTTATTCCATTTCCTCCGCATATCAGCCAAATATATAAATTACATGCTTCGAGCATTATTTAATATTATGAGAGATTATATTCAGCAAGAATCAAGCGTCCAGAGTCGAATGCCGCACCCGTGCTGCAACGGCGGTCTTTGATAACGAGAGCGAAGGAAGGAACGGGGACATACGACCCGGCACAGAGGATCGTCGCGCAGGGAGCACGACGGCTGCGGGGTCAAGGGAGGGGTTCCGCCGACATTGCTGCGGCGGTGTATGAGACGGTGCGACCTGCCTTCGCCGGCACGTGATGGCCGGCTGAAGGCAGTTTGGGGCAGCTTACGCCGCCACGCCCGCGTTGTGCGCCTGCTGGTCGGCGTGATACGACGAACGCACCATCGCACCGACCGCTGCGTGCACGAAGCCCATCTCGTAGGCTTTTTCTTCGAACATCTTGAAGACATCCGGGTGCACGTAGCGGCGCACCGGCAGGTGCGAATTGGTCGGCGCCAGGTACTGGCCGATCGTGAGCATGTCGATGTCGTGATCGCGCATGTCCTGCATCACCTGCAGGATTTCTTCATCGGTCTCGCCCAGGCCGACCATGATGCCCGACTTGGTGACCGCGCTCGGGTACATCTTCTTGAAGTCGCGCAGCAGCACCAGCGAGTGCGTGTAGTCGGCGCCCGGACGGGCTTCCTTGTACAGGCGCGGCACGGTTTCCAGGTTGTGGTTCATCACGTCGGGCAGGCCGTCGGCGAAGATGTTCAGTGCTTTCTCGAGGCGGCCGCGGAAGTCGGGCACCAGCACTTCGATCTTGGTGCCCGGGCTCGAGGCGCGCGTTTTCTGGATGCACTCGACAAAGTGGCCGGCGCCGCCGTCACGCAGGTCGTCGCGGTCGACCGACGTGATCACGACGTACGACAGGCGCAGCGCAGCGATGGTCTTGGCCAGGTTGGCCGGCTCGTTGATGTCGAGCGGGTCAGGACGACCGTGGCCGACGTCGCAGAACGGGCAGCGGCGGGTGCACTTGTCGCCCATGATCATGAACGTCGCGGTGCCCTTGCCGAAGCATTCGCCGATGTTCGGGCAGCTCGCTTCTTCGCACACGGTCACCAGGTTGTTGGCGCGCAGGATGTCCTTGATTTCGTAGAAGCGCGACGAGGCGGTGGCCGCCTTGACGCGGATCCAGTCGGGCTTTTTCAGGCGTTCCATCTCGGCGATCGGCACGATCTTGATCGGGATGCGCGAGGTCTTGCTGGCGCCTTTTTGCTTTTCGCTGGCGTTGTAGGCGGCTGCGGCGGCGACGCCGGTATCGATTTCGGAAGTCATAGGCTCGTTGCCCTCGCGGGGCTGTCAGTTGATTTGTTCGGGTCTGGCTGGACGCCCTCGGGTGCCAGCTGATCGACCAGGGCCTGGGCCAGCGCCCGCTGTACATCGTGCAGCGGCGCCTCGACGCCCATCGTGCGCATATCGACTGTGACCAGTCCGGAGTAACCGCACGGATTGATCCAGGTGAACGGGGCCAGGTCCATCGCCACGTTCAGCGATACGCCATGGTAGGTGCAACCATTGCCGCGTACTTTCAGGCCCAGCGCAGCGATCTTGGCGCCTTTGCGCGGACCGTCTGCGATATAGATGCCGGGTGCACCGGCAACGCGCTCACCGCCAAGATTATACGCCCCTAACACATCGATCACCGCCTGTTCGATTTTTTCCACAAACTGGCGCGCGTACAGCTTGCCGCCCGGCTTGTTGCGGCGCAGGTCCATTAACAGATAGATCACGACCTGGCCCGGGCCATGGAAGGTCACTTCGCCGCCACGGTCGGTCTGGATGACCGGGATGTCGTGCGGGGCCAGCACGTGTTCGCGGTCGGCGCCCAGGCCCAGCGTAAACACGGGCGGATGCTCGACGATCCACAGCTCGTCGCGCGATTCGGGCGTGCGCGCATCGGTGAAGGCGCGCATCGCGGCGAAGGTGGGCTCGTAATCGGCCTGGCCGAGGTCACGAATCAGGGTGGAGGTCGCTGACATCTGGGGCAAACGCCGTTACAGGACCATCTTGACCATCGGATGCGTCGACAGCGTGCGGTACACCTCGTCGAGCATTTCGCGGCTGGTGGCGCGGATGGTCACGGTCAGGCCCGTGTAGTTGCCCTTGGTTGATGGCCGGGTTTCCAGCTTGCTCTCGTCGAAGGTGGGATCGAGCTGGGTCACCAGCGCCACGATGGTCGGGGCGAAGTCGATGTGGCTCGCGCCCATCACCTTGATCGGGAAGTCGCTCGGGTATTCGATGAGGGAATCTTTGGGGTCCATGGCTGTAATCCTGTGCAAAAGCGCATTGTAGCCAATACCGGCGGTTTCGCCCTGAGGGTGGGCTGAAAACCGCCGGTTTCAGTCAGCGCTCCACGCGCGACACGCCGCGCGCATCGGTGTTGGCGCGCTGGTCGTTATTGCGCTGCGCCGGGGTAAAGGCGGGCGCCGACGGCTGCGGACGCGGCGCCGGCGGGGCCACCATCTGCGGCGGCGCGGCGGGCCGCTGCGGTGCGTTCAGCATCGGAGCAGGCTCGGGACGCGGCTGTGGGCGAGGTTCGGGACGCGATTCCGGCCGCGGGTCTGGTCGTGGCTCCGGCCGCGCAAACGCCGGCGCGCTGGTCGACATGACCGGCTGCCGCTGAATACGTTCGGCCTGCTCGCGCATGCGCTCGCGCCCTAATCGCTCACGGTCGTTGCGCTCGACCTGGAAGCGCATGCGGTCCATCTGGTTGCGGTTCTCGAATTCACGGCCCATGCGTTCGCGCTCGCCCTGCTCACGCAGCGCCCGCTCTTGCCCCTCCATGCGCTCGCGCGCCAGTCGCTCGCCGTTATTGCGTTCGCGCGTGAGCCGTTCCTGCTCACCGCGTTCGCGCGCCTGCTGCTCGAACTGCATGCGCTCGAGGGCTGGGCGCTCGAGGCCTGGGCGCTCGATGGCGGTACGCCCGACGCCGGTCTGCCCGACATTTGCACGCTCGAGCAGGTCGCGCCGGTCGCGGTTCCAGCCGGCGCGCGCCACCAGTGGCGGCGGCGGCGCGCTGCCCGGCGTGCCCGGCGCCAGCTGCTCCGGACGATTCGGGCGCGGCGCGCGCGGGACGATCACCGGACCGCGCCCGCCGAACTGCTCGCGCGGCACGACGGTCAGGCCATTGTAGCGACCTGGCTGCTGTTGCTCGCGGCGGGTGGCGTGGCGCCAGTCGTTCAGGCGGCGCAGGCGCTCGCTCGACAGGCGATAGCCCGGCACGTAGCGGTCATACGGGCTGAGTGGATACCAGCCATGCGCCGCCAGGTTGTGCGACTGGAAGCCCACATTCCAGTTGCTGCCGCCGACCCAGCCGACCAGCGCCGGCGACCACACGGGGCGCCGCTCGAGACGGCCCGGCGCCCAGGCCCAGCGATTGCGCACCTGCACCCAGCGCCCGTAGTGGAAGGGCGCGTAACCCCACGGCGCATTGTCGACCCAGGTCCAGCCCCACGGGGCGATGAAGGTCCAGCTGCCGTCGCGGTAGGGCGTCCAGTCGGCGGCCACCTGCGGGGTCCACAGGCTGCCGTAGTCCGAACTCGTGCTCCAGCTGCCGTAGCGGTCGAGTTCTTCGTAGCCGGTCATCTCCGTGCCGATATGGCGCGAGGATTGCGCTGCCACGAGGGCCTGGTCGCGCGTGAGCGACCAGTCGTCGAAGTTGTCGCGCTGCGCCTGCAGCGTGCGCACATCCTCATCGCGCACCTGGGCCGCGCGCCCGCCACGCACGGTCAGGCTGGCGCCGGCGCCGTCGACCTGTGCTTCGCCATCGAGCACACTGACCAGGCTCGTATCGCGTTCACGCTCGGCGTCCACGCGCAGGCGTCCCGGCTGCGTCAGGCGCACGGTGGCCTGCGCCGTGCGCAGTTCGAATTCGGGCACGACGTCGACGTTCATCACGCGCACGCTGACGCTGCCGTAATGCAGGCGCAGGCGCAGGCTGTCATCGTCCAGTTCCGTGACCTCGAGCGAGCTGTCGCTGTCGAGCCGGATGGCGGTGGAGCCGATCCGCAGCTCGGTGCGCGCGCCGGGCGCGGTGGAGATCAGGTTGCGCGACGTGATCGGCCAGTTCAGTTGCGCCGGGGACGATTCGGCGCCGACGTCGCCACCGATGTCGACCTTGCCCTGGACCAGCGAGATGCGCCCGGCCCGGCCCGGAGCCTCGGCCAGTTGCGTGTCGTCCAGCACCTGGCCCTGTTCGAGCGCGTCGGTCTGCAGTACCGTTTGCGCCGGTACAGACGTGGAAAACGCCGCCAGTACGAGCAATGCGGCGGTCGGGGCGAAACGATGGGTCATGGTGGTGCTCCGGAGGGGGAACGCAGACGGAAGGGTACAAACGCATTACAACGCGCGCCCGCTGACGGGGCAACGCGGCTTACAAACAGTTGCATCTGCCGGCAGACCGGCGCGTCAGCCCGGCTGGCGCTTGACGAAAAACAGCATCGAGCCGATCACCACCAGCACCGCACCGAACACGCGGTTCTGCAGTTTCATGTGGCGCGGATCGCGCATGTAGCGCTGCATCGAGGCGGCCAGCGCCGCGTAGCAATGCATGACGACCGAATCGATGACGACCATCGTCACGCCCAGGATCGCCAGTTGCGTGAGCAGCGGGGCGTCTTTCGAGATGAACTGCGGCAGCACCGCGACCATGAAGATGATGCCCTTCGGGTTGGTGGTGTTGGTCAGGAAGCCCGTCAGCACGCGGCGGCCGAACGGCGGGTGTGCTTCCAGGCCGACGGTCGATGCGGCGGGGCCGGGCGCAGGCGCGGCGCGCCACTGGCTCACGCCCAGGTAGATCAGGTACAGCGCGCCGACCACCTTGACGATCGTGAAGGCGACCGAGGACGCCAGCAGCAGCGAGCCGACACCGGCACCGGCGATGATCAACACCAGTATCAGGCCGAGTTGCAGGCCCAGTACCGTGGCGCTGGCTTTCTTGAGGCCATAGGCCAGGCCGTGCGACATCGACAGCACCGCGCCGGAACCGGGCGAAATGGCGATCAGGGAACCGGCGATGACGAAGGCGATCCAGGTGGCGAAGCTCATGGTGGCAGGTAGAAAATGGGGAACAGCGGGGAGGGTGGACGACGGGATGTTACTGCATCAGCCTCGCGCGCGCGACCCGCACAGGGGCCGCGGCACAAGGCCGTGGAATGGTGCTTACTTCTTTTTGGTCGGGTTGACCGATGCTTTCAGGGTCGCGCCAGCCGAGAAACGCGGGCTCTTCGACGCCGCGATCTTGATCACTTCGCCGGTGGCAGGATTGCGGCCCTTGCGTGCAGCGCGCTTCGTCACCGAGAAGGTGCCAAAGCCGGTGATGCCGACCGTGTCGCCTTTTTTGAGGCGCTCGGTGATGATCTCGATGATCGTGTTCACGGCCACGCCAGCGGCAGCACCGGACATCTCGGTACGCTTCGCGAATTCTGCGATCAGTTCGCCTTTTTTCATAAATCCCTCCGGGGTTAAAAGAGCGGGAAGATTAGCATAAATATTGCCAAGTGCAATGCCGCGCCAGGAGGGAAATCTGAAAGGAAGCCTTATGCGACGCCGGTTTCGCCGATCGGGCCGTTCAAACGGTTACGCAGCGCGGCGTTGATCAGGGTCTGGTATCCGGTGCCGCAACGCTCGGACAGGGTGCGAAATTCGTTGAGTACTTCGTCGTCGAGATAGATGGTGATGCGGGTCTTGCGCTTGGGAGGACGGACACGGCGAACGGGAGCGGCGGCCTGGATCGAATCGGTGTTCATGGGATCTCCTTCGTGATGGGGGACGAGGCTGCAGCACCGCAACCTTCAGCATGGACGATACGTACAACGCACCCGGCACGCGCGGCAAAAGCGACGAGATGCAGATTGGCGGGGTTGAAACGCAAAAAGCGGCGCTGAACCGTGTAGGTACTTTACGGCGCCTCGGTTACTATCATTGCAACTTAATTTTGAAGGAGCACGACCCATGGCTGGAGCAAGTTTACTGACCTTACTGGACGATATCGCCGCCGTCCTCGACGACGTTGCCGTGATGAGCAAGGTCGCCGCAAAAAAAACCGCCGGCGTCCTGGGCGACGACCTGGCGCTCAATGCGCAGCAGGTCACGGGTGTGCGCGCCGATCGCGAACTGCCCGTGGTCTGGGCGGTGGCCAAAGGCTCGTTCGTCAACAAGGCAATCCTGGTGCCGGCCGCGCTGGCCATCTCGGTGTTCCTGCCGTGGCTCATCACGCCGCTGCTGATGATCGGCGGTGCGTTCCTGTGCTTCGAGGGCGCCGAAAAACTCGCGCACAAATTCCTGCACAGCACTGAGGAAGATGCGCAGCACAAGGCCGCGCACGTGGCGGCGGTGGCCAATACCGAGGTCGATCTGGTCGCGCTGGAAAAGGAAAAGATCAAGGGTGCCGTGCGCACCGACTTCATCCTGTCGGCCGAGATCATCGTGATCTCGCTAGGCACCCTGGTAGGCGTCGCCTTCGGCCAGCAGGTTGCCGTGCTGGTGGCGATCGCCATCCTGATGACGATCGGCGTGTACGGCCTGGTGGCGGCCATCGTCAAGATGGATGACGCCGGTCTGCACCTGAGCAAGAGCCAGAACGGCGCCGCGCGCGGCCTGGGCAAGGGCTTGCTGGCGTTTGCGCCGCGCCTGATGAAGGTGCTGTCGGTGGTCGGTACCGCCGCGATGTTCATGGTCGGCGGCGGCATCATCGCCCACGCCATCCCTGCCGTGCACCACTTCGCGCAAAGCATGGCCGCCAGCGTGGCCGACGTACCGGCGGTCGGCGGCGTGCTGGCGTTCCTGGTCCCGACCCTGATCGACGCGCTCGTTGGCGTGCTCGTGGGCGCGATCATCGTCGCCGTGGTGACGCTGATCCAGCGCATGCGGGGCAAGAAAGGCTGACGTGCTGGCGCAGCTGCGGGCATTGATGCAACCGCCGGCCGGCATGGCGTTCGACTTCAGCCAGCCGGCCGGCGAACCGGCGCTCGCACCGGCCGGCGGCATCACCTGGCAGGTGTTCGCCAACCCGGTCGCGCTGTTCGTCGGCGGGGTGACGGCAGTGCTGCTCGAACTGGCCGAACCCTCGGTGCGCACCGGCGTGTGGGATCACAGCAGCTTTCAGCGCGACCCGGGCCTGCGCCTGCGCCGCACCGGCTTTGCCGCGATGATGACGGTGTACGGCCCCCGCTCGGCGGCCGAACAACTGATCGCAAACGTGGTGCGCATCCACCGCCACGTGCAGGGCACGACACCGGCCGGCGTGCCGTACCACGCGAACGATCCACGCCTGCTCGACTGGGTCCAGGCCACGGCCACCTTCGGCTTTACCGAGGCGTATCACCGCTACGCGCGCCGCCTGTCAGCGCTTGAGAAGGATGCGGCGTTCGCGGAAGCGCAGCCTGCGGCGCGGTTGTATGGCGCGACGGGTGCGCCGCGCTCGTGGCGCGAGTGGGAAGGTACGCTCGCCAGCACTGCGCCTGGCCTGGAAGGGTCGGCCATCCTGGCCGATTTCATTCGGATCATGGGCGAGGCAACGATCCTGCCGGCGCCCCTGCGGCCGCTCCAGCGTTTGCTGGTACGCGCCGCCATCGAGATCACACCGGAGCCGGTGCGCTCATTGCCGCAACTTCGCGGCCATGGCCTGCGTTTGGGCGAGGCCACGCTGGTGCGGGCCCTGGCGCGCGGCGCCGGCTTGCTGCCACTGGGCGACACGCCACCGGCGCAGGCCACCCGGCGGCTGGCGATAGCCAGGCCGCACCACTAGTACACCATCACTTCGGCGGCTGATTACGCCGCAGGAACATCGAGCCCAGGGCCATGCCGACGGCAATCGACGTGTAGACCACACCCAGCGACTTGTTCGACAGGCGTTTCTGGTACCCCGGCTGCAATGGCCGTGGCGTGAGCTTGTGATCGGTGAAGGCGGCGAAGGCCGACGTTGCCGCTGCCGAGGCCAGGACGGCCGACGGGTTCTTCTGATCGAGCACGCCGCCCATCACACGCTCGAACACCAGTGCCCAGACCGTGGCGCTGGCATGGTGAATCAACAGACCAGGCACCGTGTAGCGCAGCGAGAAGCGGTCACGGAAGCTGGCCTTGCGACCGTGTACATAGTGACTGACAGCATTGGTTGCGGCATAGGGGCTGCCGGTTTCTTTCTTTGCGACCAGCGCCATGGCGACCGTCGAGACAATACTCGAGGCCGCACCGGAGACGAGTGCGCGCTGTATTACCGTATATTTCATACAATCCTCTTTTCGATCGCGTAAAGGGAACATCGGATGCGGATTCTGCTGACGGGTGCAAGCGGGTTTGTTGGGCAACACTTGTTGCAAGCGTTGCTGACCGAAGGCCACCACGTCGTCTGCGCGGTGCGTCATCCCGAAACGAGCGACGACCCGCGCCTCAGCTATATCCATGCTGATTTCACTAACGATAACAATAAATCAACCTGGCTGTCGCGCCTCTCGGGAATCGACGCCGTGATCAACACGGTCGGCATTTTTCGCGAGAGCGGCCGCCAGACGTTTGTCCGTCTGCACAAGGAAACGCCGCGCGCCCTGTTTGCCGCCTGCGCCGAATCGCACGATGTGCAGATGGTGGTCCAGCTGTCCGCGCTGGGCGCCGATGGCGAAGGCACCACGCCGTATCACGTGTCCAAGCGCGAGGCCGATGACTACCTCGCTTCACTGCCGCTACGCTCCTACATCGTCCAGCCGTCGCTCGTGTATGGCCGCGACGGCGGCAGCGCGCGCGCCATGCGCACGCTGGCCAGCATGCCATTCACGCTGCGCTTCGGCAGCAAGCCGCAGCTGGTGCAGCCGATCCACATCGACGATCTGGTAGCGGCCATCATCGGCCTGTTCAAGCACCGGCTGCCGATGGCACCGGACGGCGGCGCGACGATGCGCGTGCCGCTGGTGGGGCCGCAGGCGATGCCCTTCACCGAGTACCTGGCCACGCTGCGCCGCGCAATGGCGATGGGCCGCCAGCCGGTACTGCACTTGCCCGGGCCGGTGGCCCGCTTCGCGGCCGGCGTCGCCGGCCTGCTGCCAGGTTCGCTGCTGGATCGCGACGCCCTGAAAATGCTCGATCACGACAACAGCGCCGACGCGACGCTCACGGCCAACCTGATCGGCCATCCGCCACGGCCCGTCAGTGCCTTCATCCAGGACGCCGAGTGCGAGCGCGCGCGCGCCAAGCTTGGCTGGCTGCTGCCGGTCCTGCGCTACAGCATTGCCGCGGTCTGGATCATCACGGCGATCGTTTCGCTCGGCCTGTTCCCGATCGAGGACAGCCTCGCGCTACTGGCGCAGGCAGGCGTGCCGCCGGAGCTGCAACTGCCAGCGCTGTACGGCGCGGGGGGCCTGGATCTGCTGCTGGGACTGGGCACGCTGTTCCTGCCACGACGACGCTGGTTGTGGGTAACGCAGCTGGGCGTGGTGGCACTGTGCAGCGCCGTGATCGCCTTCACGCTGCCCCAGCTTCTGGTGCAGCCGTTCGGCCCCCTGGTCAAGAACCTGCCGCTGCTGGCGGCGCTCTGGCTGCTGTACCACCTCGACGAAAAATAACGATTTCAACTGACACAGGAGCACCCATGCAGGCTTACCAAATTCTTCACGGCGCCACCATCGACGGCTTGCAAGCCATCGAGTATCCGGTGCGCGACCTTGGCCTGGGCGAAGTGCGCATTCGCGTGCACGCCGTTGCGCTCAACTATCGCGACCTGATGGTCGCGGCCGGGAACTACCTGGTCTCGGTCGACGATCCGATCATCCCGTGCTCGGACGGCGCTGGCGAAGTGCTGGCTGTCGGCCCGGGCGTCACGCGCGTGCAGGTGGGCGACCGGGTGGCCGGTTCGTTCTTTCCGTTCTGGCACGAGGGCGGCCCGACGCCCGCCAAGATCCGCAATGGTCTGGGCGGCGACATCGACGGCATGCTGGCCGAAGAAGTCGTGCTGCACGAGGATGCGCTGGCGATTGTCCCGGCGGGCCTGAACTTCATCGAGGCGGCCACGATGCCTTGCGCAGCGGTCACCGCGTGGAATGCCATCTTCGTCTCGGGCAATCACGTCAAACCCGGCGACACCGTGCTGCTGCTGGGGACGGGCGGCGTGTCGATCCTGGGCCTGCAACTGGCGCGCGCCGCCGGCCTGCGCACCATTGTGACCTCGTCGAGCGACGACAAGCTGGCGCGCGCACGCGAACTGGGCGCGCATCACACGATCAACTACACCACGATCTCGGAATGGCAGGACGAAGTGCTGCACCTGACTCATGGCGTGGGCGCGCAGGTGGTGCTGGAAGTGGGCGGCCAGGGCACGGTGAACCGGTCGGTGGCGGCGGTGGCGATGGGCGGCACGGTGGCCGTCATCGGCGGCGTGAGCGGCTTTGGCGGCGAAGTCAATCCGGCGACGTTGCTGGCCAGCGCCAAGCGCCTGGTGGGCGTGCACGTGGGCAGCCGCGCGATGCTGGAAGACGTGATGCGCTTCGCCGACGCCAGCGGCGTCAAGCCGGTGATCGACCGCGTGTTCCCGTTCGGCCAGGCGCAGGACGCGTACCGCTATCTTGAATCCGGTGCGCACTTCGGCAAGGTCGTGATCGACGTGACCAAAGCCGCGTGATCAGCGGCGCAGGCGTGGCACCAGCTCGATCTCAAACAGCTTGGGCCACAGCTTGCCGGTGACGAACAGGCGCTTGCCTTTGTCGTCCCAGGCGATGCCGTTCAGGACGGCGTCGACGGAGGTCGTGCCGCGCGCTTCCGGCGGCAACAGGCCGGTCAGGTCGATCAGGCCGAGGACCTTGCCGCTGTCGGGATCGATGCGCAGGATAAGGTCGGTGCCCCAGACATTCGAATACAGCTCGCCGTTGACGAATTCGAGCTCGTTCAGGCGCGGCACCGGTTGGCCCTCGGCCGTGACCTGGATGCGGCGCAGCTCTTTCATCGTCTTCGGATCGAGGATGCGGATGGCGGCGCTGCCATCGCTCATGTACAGCTGCTTCGCATCGCCCGCCAGACCCCAGCCTTCGCCTTCGTACTTGAATTGCTGTTTGAGCTTGAAGGTCTTGAGGTCGAACACATAGCCGACCTGCGACTGCCAGGTCAGGCCGACCAGGGTATTGCCCACTGCGGTGGAGCCTTCGCCGAACACGTTGGCCGGCAGATCGGCCTTCTGCACCACCTTGCCCGTCTTGATGTCAACCTTGCGGATCGTCGAGTGGCCGATCTGGCCCGTGCTTTCGTACAGGTAGCCGTCGCGGTAGGACAGGCCCTGCGTGAAGGCTTGCGGATCGTGGGGGTAGGTGTTCTTGACAACGAAGCCATAGACCGGCGGCGCAGCGTGGGCGCTGCTGGCGACGACGAGGGCGGCGATGGCAAAGGTGGTGAGCTGTTTCAGCATGGCGGGTCGGGAAGAAAGCGGCAGGAGACTGTAGCACGAAGGCCGGGTGGCTGTTCGACAGGCTTGCTACACATACGCCAGCAGCCGTCCGCAGGCGATGACGCCGATCCAGAGCAGCAGCGACAGGGCCGCATGCAATCGGGCGCGCAGCGGCGCTTTGGCAAGCCAGCATGCGGCCGTGCGCCAGGGCCCGACGTGGAACGCCAGCGCATTGCCACCCGCCGCACCGATCAGCGCCAGCTTGAGGAGAAAGGCCCGGTTATCCAGCAGCTCGGGCTGGGTCGCGAACAGCAGCACGCCACTGGGTACGATCAGCAGCAGCGCGGCCCACGTCCAGGGCAGCAGGTGGCGCGCCAGCGCCTGTACCGGCAGCGCCTCAGCCGGCCGCGTACGCCCAACACCGAGCAGGCGCAGGTCGAACATGGCCACCGCGCCCACCAGCACCGTGAAACCCACAATGTGGACGATCTCGACGAGCGGGTACAACCAGGCGCCGTCGCGCAGCGCTTGCGCCGGTGGGGTCGATGCGAGCCACGCCGCCGCCGCGTGCGCGGCGCTCAGCGCAGCTCCGTGACCTTGTCGCCCACCGTGATGCGTTCGGCGCGCAGTTCGGCGGGCTTGGTGCGGTTGGGATAACCGACGACGGTGACGGTGCCGCCGACGGCCAGCATGGCCCTGGCCAGGCCACGGTTTTCCATCCGGCTGGGTGGCGCCAGCACGACGAGCCAGGTTTTGTCCGGCGTCTTGAGGCGGACGTAGCCGTGAGGCTGGCGGTAACCCGATTCCTCGATGGTCCCGGTCAGCTGCTGCGGGCGGGTGGCGTCGTACTCGCTCCAGCCATGGTGGGCGGCGGCGCTGGCGGACATGGCGAACAGCAGGGCGGCCAAAGCAGGTGTGCGTTTCATGGGCGACTCCGGTGAAGGTGACTCGACGAATGCAGCGCCAGCATATGCCTGCGACGGGGATTCGGGCGCACGGTTTCTGCACACGGGTGCGTGTACGATGTGCTGACACCAACGCATCAGGAGTAGGTCATGCTGATATGCCGTGCGGCCACCGCAGCCGATCTTGCGGTCTTCTGGCCGCTGCGCACACGGGCCGTGCGGGCCAGTTGCGCGGCGCACTATCCGGCGGTCGTGATCGAGACCTGGTCCGCCAGCGCCGCGCCGGCATCGTTGGCGGTACTGGTGAATCTTGGGAGCGCCGTGGTGGCGGAAAAAGACGGCGCGCTGGCAGGCTTCGCGGTGCTCGACCTGGCCAGCGGCGAAGTCGATGCGGTGTTTGTCGATCCGGCGCATCAGGGACGCGGGATCGCGCTGGACTTGCTGCGCTGGCTCGAGGAACTGGCGCAGGGGCGCGGCGTGCAACGCCTGTTCCTGTCGGCGTCGCTCAATGCGGTGGCGTTCTACGAGCGCGCCGGATTCTTACGGGTGCGCGACGAGGTGTATGCGCATCGCAGCGGGATCGGCATCGCGTCCGTGTTCATGCAAAAGATGCTGTCACCCGCATGCGATGGCGCAGCACCGCTCAAGTGAACGTAAACGTCGCCTCCTGAGCTGTTCCAGCATGACTGGTCGGGAAGAAGGCACCATCAGATCATGCAGGATGCGTGGACCTCGCCAGGTAGCGGTCTTACACTGGCCTGGTGATTACTGCCATCAAGGATATGGATGCAGAATTTTTTGAAGGCTCTGGGCATCGCTATTGCTGCTACCCTGCCTTGCGCCGCGGCGCGGGCGGCCTGCGAAGACTACACAAAGGAACTGCGCACGATGGTCAGCGCCGATCAGGCCCTGCGCTCCCGTCTCGACTTCAGCAAGATCAACACCCCGGCCCAGCAGAAAATCGGGGCGCACATGGCCGTGATCGACCGTGCCAACACGGCACGTCTGAAAGTCCTGTTTGCACAGTGCGGTTTTCCTGACGCCGAAAAGCACGGCGAGCGCGCCGAGCGCGATGCCTGGCTGCTGGTGCAGCATGCCGATCACGACAGGGCATTCCAGAAGCAGACGTTGGCCTTGCTCGAGAAGATCGCCGCAGAGCGGGGCGAACCGGTAGGGCGCAACTTTGCCTATCTGTCCGACCGCGTGGCGGTGGCCGAGCGCAGGCCGCAGCTGTATGGCACCCAACTGATGTCGCTGCCAGAGAAGCCGTGTGATGTTGACTTCGATCCGCTGGACGATCGCCAGAAAGTCGAAGCGCGCCGTGCTGCCCTGAATATGCCCCCACTCGATATCTACAAAGAGATGGTCGTCAAAAAAGCAAACTGTCAGGGGGATGTGCCGGAGACCAGGCCAGCGTCGCCATCACCACCGTGATTGGTGCACAGGCCGCAGTGCACGCAAGGGCGCCGCAAGACAAAAAAAAGGCCCACCGAAGTGGGCCAGTCTTGCGCTCGCATCAATCGATGAAAGTGAACGTCGCTTCCTGCGTCAGGCGCGACTTCGGCAAGCCCGCATTGAAATCAGCTGGCGACGAGTAACCGAAGCTCACCAGCACCAGGCTGGTCAAGCCCTTCTCGTTCAGGCCGAATTCAGCGTCGAGGATCTTCTGGTCGAAGCCTTCCATCGGCGTCGCATCGATCTCCAGTGTGGCCGCGCCGAGCAGCGCGGTGCCCAGCGCCAGATACACCTGTTTCTCGAGCCACTGGGCCACGTCCTTGGTGCCGTAGCGGTGCTGGTTGACATAGCCGCGGCGGGTGGCGTCCTGGCCGGCACGCGCCTGGGCATCGCGGAAGCGCCCGTCGCGCTCTTCCTGCTCCAGCAGCGCGTCCATGTGCGATTCGTCCATGTCGACGCGGGCGCACAGCACGATTACGTGTGACGCATCGTTGACCTTGGCGGCGTTGTAGACGTAGCCGCCCTGGGTTGCCTTGGCAATGCGCGCGCGGCCTTCGGGCGTGTTGGCGACGATGAAGTGCCATGGCTGCGAATTGACTGACGACGCGCTGTTACGCAGCAGGTCATACACTTTCTGCATCACGTCTTCGGGGATCCGACGCGCGCTATCGTAGGCTTTGGCGGTATGGCGCTTTTTGGCGGCCGACAGAATGTCCATGGTGTTCCTTTCGCTTTCGCTGGGTGATCGTGGGATTTTTCAACCCCACGATGGTAAGCGATTCCGGCGTCAGAAGTTTTCGAGGACGATTTTTCCGACCGCCTTGCCGCTTTCGATCAGCGCATGCGCGCGGCGCAGGTTATCAGCGGTGATCGCGCCGAAATGCTCGCCCAGGGTCGTCGTCAGGCGGCCATCGTCGACCATGTCGGCCACGCGGTTCAGCAGCTCGTGCTGGCGCACCATGTCGGGTGTGCCGAACAGCGAGCGCGTGAACATCAGCTCCCAGTGCAGCGAGATCGACTTGCGCTTAAGCGGCACTGCGTCGAGCGTGGCCGGATCGTCGATCAGCGCCAGCTGGCCCTGCGGCGCGAGCGCCTCGATGATGTCGGCATAGTGATGATCGGTGTGGGTCAGGCTGATGACGATGTCGACCTGGTCGAAGCCCAGTTCGACCAGCTGCGGCTGCATCGGGCGCGTGTGGTCGACGGTATGGTGCGCACCCAGTTTGGTGACCCATTCGCGCGTGGTATCGCGCGAGGCGCTGCCGATGACGGTCAGCCCCGTGAGCTGGCGCGCGAGCTGAATCAGGATCGAGCCAACACCGCCGGCCGCGCCGATGACCAGCAGCGACTTGCCAGCCCCGCCGCCTTCGGGCACGCGCAGGCGGTCGAACAGCAGCTCCCAGGCCGTGATCGACGTCAGGGGCAGGGCAGCCGCTTCGGCAAAGCCGAGCGTACGGGGCTTCTTGCCAACAATGCGCTCATCGACCGCCTGGAATTGGCTGTTGGAGCCGGGGCGAATAAGCGATCCGGCATAAAACACCTCATCGCCCGGCGCGAACAGCGTGACACTGTCGCCAACCGACTGCACGACACCACTGGCATCCCACCCAAGCACACGCGGCTCAGTCACCGCCACGCCAAGGCGGATCTTCGTATCCACTGGATTGACCGACACCGCGCGCACCTCAACCACTACATCATGCGGCCCCGCCACCGGCATCCCCAATTCCATTTCGACAAGCGCCTTCGGATCATCGATCGGCAACCCATTCTGCGTATAAACAATTGCTTTCATTTCTTCTCCTAAAAACAAACAATGAGGGTCAGAGTCGAATTGTTTGACAACTTCATTTAATCAATTTCTTATTAATTCGACTCTGACCCTAATTGATTGGCAAGACGTGCAGCCGAGCTCAGGGTTGAAGCAAGATTGGACGGAAATTGAATCAATTGCTCATTAATTCTACTCTGACCCTAATTGTTCAAGGCCGTAATTCGGCACAAAACCATGCCTACAAGATACTAATTTAAGTCAGGAAATTAATTCATCCCTGAGCACATAAAATTCAAAGAAAACAATTAGGGTCAGAGTCGAATTGTTTGTCAATTTTTGAAAATAAATTGAAAATTAATTCGACTCTGACCCTAATTAAAGCTGGCACACATTCAAGTGATTCAATACTGTTGACGCTGCAACATTTACTGGCTTGATATTGGGCTATTGCTCATTAATTCTACACTGACCCTCATTGTTGGGGGGTGAGGCGTTTGACGATGAGGCCGTTCTGGATGACGACGGCGGGGGCTTCCAGCAGGCGGACGTTGACGGTTGGGTCGCCTTCGACGGCGACCAGGTCGGCGTAGCGGCCAGGTTCGATGATGCCGACGTCTTTGCGTGCCAGTGCTTCGGCGGCGTTGATGGTGGCGCTCTGGATGGCTTGCAGCGGCGTCATGCCGTACTGGACCATGACGGCGAACTGCTTGCCGTTGCCGCCGTGCGGGTGGACGCCGGCGTCGGTGCCGAACACCATTTTCACGCCGGCTGCGTGCGCGCGCTTGAAGTTCTGACGCTGCAGTTCCGTCACTTCGCGGTCCTTGCGCAGATTGTCTTCCAGTACACCGTTCTTCTTGCCCTCAAGCGCCGTGTAGCTGCCGTTGTAGATATCCATCGACAGCCATGCGCCATGCTTCTTGGCCAGGGCGATGCCTTCGTCGTCGATCAGGCTGGCGTGTTCGATCGTGTTCACGCCGGCGCGGATGGCGTCCTTGATGCCGGCGGCGCCGTGCGCGTGCGCGGCGACCTGCAGGCCCCACTGGTGCGCTTCTTCGACGGCCGCGCGCAGTTCGGCGAGATTCATCTGCTGCTGGCCCGGCTCGGTGTTGCGCGAGAAGACGCCGCCCGTGGCGCACACCTTGATGACTTGCGCGCCGTACTTGCGCAGCGAGCGCACCGACTTGCGCACTTCGTCCGGACCGTCGGCGTTGTACGGGCCTTTCTGGTCCATCGATGGCGGGAAGTAGGTGCTGTCGCAGTGGCTGCCGGTCGGGCCGAACGACCAGGCGGCAGGGATGATGCGCGGGCCGCGCACCTTGCCGGCGGCGATCGCCTGGCCCAGGCCGACGTCGTTCCAGTCGGCTGCGCCCAGATTGCGCACCGTGGTAAAGCCCGCGTCGAGCGTCTTGCCCGCATGCGCCACGGCCAGCGCCGACCAGAAGCGGTCGTTGTATTCCAGGTTGCTGTAGCCGCCGTAGGTGGGGTCGGAGTCGAGGTGGACGTGCATGTCGATCAGGCCGGGCAGCAGCGTCATGCCGGGCAGGTCGATGCGCGTGGCGGCTTCGCCACCGGCCGCCGCGCCAGCTGCGCCGCCCACTCCACCTGCACCACCTGCGCCACCCGCGCGCCCGATGCTGACGACTTTGCCGTCGCGTACCAGGATCTCGGGCTTGTCGATCATGCGCCCGGTTTTCACGTCCAGCAGCCGCTCGGCGCTGATGATGACGTCGGCGGCGTGTACGCCGGACCAGCCCACGGTGGCCATGCACAGGGCCATCAGTTTCAGTGCCAAACGGTTCTTGCGGTTCAAGCCAGCTCCTCGAAAATTGAATGGACAAAATGCAACTTTACACCGCCATGCACCGTGTCCATCCACTTTTTTTGCAGCCTCACGCGTCGACCACGAGCAGCACCGCCAGCACCAGCATCACGGCGCCCGTGAGCGCCTCGATCACGCGCCATACCCCAGGGCGCGCCAGCGTCGATGCGAAGCGCCGCGCCCCCAGCCCGATCGCCGAGAACCACAGCGCCGACGCCGTGATCGCCCCCAGCGCAAACGAACTGCGCTCGCTCGCGGCCAGGCTGCTGCCGACCGCCCCGAGCAGCACGACGGTGTCCAGATACACGTGCGGATTGAGCAGCGACAGCGCCAGCACGGTTGCCAGCGCCGCGCCCAGCGTCTGCGCCTGCGCAGCTGCGTCGCCGGACAGGGTCGCGCCGCCACGCCAGCTGCTCGACCAGCAGCGCAGCCCGTACCAGACCAAAAACGCGGCGCCGCCGTAGCGCGCCAGCGGCATCAGGATCGGCGACGCTTCGATCAGCGCGCCCAGGCCACTGGTGCCGGCCGCGATCAGGATCGCATCGACGACGATGCAGGTCGCGACTGTCGGCAGTACGTGCCGGCCCCGCACTGCAGTGCGCAGCACGTGCGCGTTCTGGGCACCGATGCCCATGATGAGACCAGCGCCCAGCCCCAGCCCCTGAAGATAGATCTGTTGCGAGAACATGGCAGCCTCCTGGCGAAAGCCGCCACTATTCCAGCCCATGGACTCGACTTCAATTATATTCATGATTATTCAGGCCACGTAAGAAGCGCTAATCATGAAGCTCGACCCTCGCCGCAGCGCCGCCTTCCTGGCCGCCATTGACGCCGGCAGCCTGGAAGCCGCCGCCGCCCAGCTCAGAATCACGCCGTCGGCCGTCTCGCAGCGCATCTCGGCGCTGGAGCAGGACATGGGCACGCCGCTGCTGGTGCGCAGCCGGCCCTGCCGCCCCACCGCACCCGGCGCGCGGCTGCTGCAATACCTGCGCCGCTCCACGCTGCTCGAATCGGAGTTCCTGGCCGAGATGACGGGCGATCCGGGCCCGGCGCGCGTGACGCTGGCGGTCAACAACGACACGCTGGCGACCTGGCTGCTGCCCGTGCTGGCGCCGATCCTGATCGACGAACAGCTGCTGGTCGAATTCATCCTCGACAACCAGGGCCACACGTTTTCGCTGCTCGAAGGGGGGCATGCCGTGGCCTGCATCTCGGGCGAGCCGGAGCCGATGCGCGGCTGCAGCGCGAGCCTGCTCGGCGTGATGCGCTACCGGCTGGTGGCCTCGCCCGCGTTCGCGCAGCGCTGGTTCCCGGCCGGAATCACACGCGCCACCGCGCAGGTCGCGCCGCTGATGGTCTTCGATCGCAAGGATGCGATGCAGTCGTCGTTCCTGCTCACGCAATTCGGGCTGCCGGACGGCGCGTACCCGTTTCACTACGTGCCGTCCAGCGATGCGTTCGCGGAGGCAGTGCGCCTCGGGCTGGGCTACGGCATGCTGCCGCACGAGCAGTGCGCGGCGCTGCTGCAGAGCGGCGACCTGGTCGACCTGTCGCCCGCCATCGCGCACGACGTGCCGCTGTACTGGCACGCCTGGCGGATCCAGCCCCCGCGCCTCGAACGCATGGGCGCGGCGCTGCTCAAGGCCGCGCGCGCCGCGCTGCTGCCGCTTGCGCCGCATTGAAGAGCGCCGCAATAAAAAAAGGCCGGCTGCGCAAGCAGCCT
>JACYUE010000006.1 GCA_014841595.1 Oxalobacteraceae sp. CFBP 8761
GCCGAGCACACCAGGATCGCGCCGTCCATCTGCGCAGCACCGGTAATCATGTTCTTGATGTAGTCGGCGTGGCCTGGGCAGTCAACGTGTGCGTAGTGACGGTTTTCGGTTTCGTACTCGACGTGCGCGGTGTTGATGGTGATGCCGCGTGCTTTTTCTTCCGGTGCCGCATCGATCTGATCGTAGGCCTTGGCTTCACCGCCGAATTTCTTCGACAGGACGGTTGCGATAGCAGCCGTCAGGGTGGTTTTGCCGTGGTCAACGTGACCGATGGTGCCGACGTTGACGTGCGGCTTGGTCCGTTCGAATTTACCTTTTGCCATTTCCAGATTCCTTTAAAGAAACGATATGTTCTGTTTAAAGGGAGACAGGACGTCCCGTCTCCCTTGAATTGCTTGTATTGCTGATTACTTCGACTTGGCAGTGACGATAGCGTCAATCACGTGCTTAGGCGCTTCCGAATAGTGCTTGAATTCCATCGTGTAGGTCGCACGGCCCTGGGTCGCCGAACGCAGCGAGGTCGAGTAACCAAACATTTCCGACAGTGGCACTTCGGCTTTGATGATCTTGCCGCCGCCGCCTGGAATTTCGTCCATACCCTGCACCATACCGCGACGCGACGACAGATCGCCCATCACGTTACCGGCGTAGTCTTCCGGCGTTTCGACTTCGACCGACATCATCGGCTCGAGGATGACAGGGTTGGCTTTACGGCAGCCGTCCTTGAATGCCATCGAACCGGCCATGCGGAACGCGTTTTCGTTCGAGTCAACGTCGTGGTACGAACCGAAGGTCAGGGTGACTTTGACGTCAACCACTGGGTAACCGGCCAGCACGCCCGAGGTCAGGGTTTCGCGCACACCTTTTTCGACTGCAGGGATGTATTCGCGTGGAACCACACCGCCCTTGATCGCGTCGATGAACTCGAAGCCTTTGCCCGGCTCTTGCGGCTCGATCGTCAGGACTGCGTGACCGTACTGACCACGACCGCCCGACTGCTTGACGAACTTGCCTTCGACGTCGGTGACTGCCTTGCGGATCGTTTCGCGGTACGCAACCTGTGGCTTGCCGACAGTTGCTTCCACGTTGAATTCGCGCTTCATGCGGTCAACGATAATTTCCAGGTGCAGCTCGCCCATACCACCGATGATGGTCTGGCCCGATTCTTCATCGGTACGCACGCGGAACGACGGATCTTCTTGTGCCAGGCGGTTCAGTGCCAGGCCCATTTTTTCCTGGTCGGCCTTGGTTTTTGGCTCGACTGCCTGCTGAATCACCGGCTCAGGGAAGACCATCTTTTCCAGCGTGATGATCGACGATGGATCGCACAGGGTTTCGCCCGTGGTTGCATCTTTCAGGCCGACCGCAGCGGCGATGTCGCCGGCGTGGACTTCCTTGATTTCTTCGCGCTGGTTCGCGTGCATCTGCAGAATACGACCAAGACGTTCTTTCTTGTTCTTGATCGGATTGTAGACGGTGTCGCCCGACTTGATCGTGCCGGAGTAGACGCGGAAGAAGATCAGCTGACCAACGAACGGGTCGGTCATGATCTTGAATGCCAGCGCCGAGAATTTCTCGTCGTCCTTGGCTTCACGAATGACTGGCTCGTCGTCTTCATCCACGCCCTTGACTGGCGGAATGTCGATTGGCGATGGCAGGTATTCGATCACGCCGTCGAGCATGGCTTGCACGCCCTTGTTCTTGAACGCGGTGCCGCACATCATCGGGACGATTTCCGACGCGATGGTACGCTGGCGCAGAGCGGCCTTGATCTCTTCTTCCGAGAGGTCGCCTTCGTCCAGATACTTGTTCATCAGCTCTTCGTTCGCTTCAGCAGCGGTCTCGACGAGCTTTTCACGCCATTCGTTGGCTTCGTCCTGCAGTTCTGCAGGGATATCGCGGTAGTCGAACTTCATGCCCTGCGACGCGTCGTCCCAGTACACGGCCTTCATCTTGACCAGATCGACCACGCCCAGGAAGTTCTCTTCGGCGCCGATCGGGATCTGCAGCGGAATCGGGTTTGCCTTCAGGCGAGCACGCATCTGCTCGTAGACCTTGAAGAAGTTCGCGCCGGTACGGTCCATCTTGTTGACGAAGGCCAGACGTGGAACTTTGTACTTGTTAGCCTGACGCCACACGGTTTCCGACTGTGGCTGCACGCCGCCGACTGCGCAGTAAACCATGCAGGCGCCGTCGAGCACGCGCATCGAGCGTTCGACTTCAATGGTGAAGTCAACGTGGCCCGGGGTGTCGATGATGTTGATGTGGTGCGGGGCGAAGTTGTTGGCCATACCGCTCCAGAAGCAGGTCGTCGCTGCCGAAGTAATGGTAATGCCGCGCTCTTGCTCTTGCTCCATCCAGTCCATCGTCGCTGCGCCATCGTGCACTTCGCCGATTTTGTGGTTGACGCCCGTGTAGAACAGGACGCGCTCGGTGGTGGTGGTTTTACCAGCATCGATGTGAGCCGAAATACCGATGTTGCGGTAGCGCTCGATGGGGGTCTTGCGTGCCATAATTTTTCCTAAATCTTTGAATGGACAAAACCGAGCATCATCTTGATGATCAAAATGAGCCCGGCCTGAACAACAGATACTACGGGGACGTTAGCACAAGGAAATAATCCCCCTACCTTCGCCCTTTTGCTTAGAAGCGGAAGTGCGAGAACGCCTTGTTCGCTTCTGCCATACGGTGCACTTCGTCACGACGCTTCATCGCGCCGCCGCGGCCTTCAGCCGCTTCCAGCAGTTCACCACCCAGACGTTGCGGCATGGATTTTTCGCTGCGCTTGTTTGCGGCTTCGCGCAACCAACGCATGGACAGCGCCATACGACGAACCGGACGAACTTCCACTGGCACCTGGTAGTTGGCGCCACCGACACGGCGGGACTTGACTTCCACCAGCGGCTTAGCGTTGTTGATCGCGGTCGTGAACACTTCCAGCGGGTCTTTGCCCGACTTGGATTGAATGTGTTCGAATGCACCGTAGATGATGTTTTCTGCAACCGACTTTTTGCCGGACAGCATCAGAACGTTGACGAATTTGGCGACATCCTGGTTACCGAATTTTGGATCCGGCAGGATTTCGCGCTTGGGTACTTCACGACGACGTGGCATTTCAATTCCTTCATGTCTTCAGTTGAGTGCACGCTGTGCACTCGCGAAAGGCCCTCTTGACCCTTCACTTACTCGGCCTTGCGGCCGGCTCAACTTATCTAATTAATGTGACGTGTCTGTGACACGACCATAGAATTACTTCTTAGCAGCCTTAGCACGCTTCGCGCCGTACTTCGAGCGAGCTTGCTTACGGTCTTTGACGCCCTGGGTATCCAGTGCACCGCGAACCATGTGGTAACGCACACCTGGCAAGTCTTTAACACGACCGCCGCGCAGCAGCACGACACTGTGTTCTTGCAGGTTGTGGCCTTCACCGCCGATGTACGAAATGACTTCGAAACCGTTGGTCAGACGCACTTTGGCGACTTTACGCAGCGCCGAGTTTGGCTTCTTAGGCGTGGTGGTGTACACACGGGTGCACACGCCGCGCTTTTGCGGGCAGTTTTCCAGTGCCGGCGACTTGCTCTTCACAACCGCAGCTTCACGCGGTTTGCGAATCAGTTGATTGATGGTTGGCATCGTTCCTAATCCAACAAAGTACTACTCATTAATGACCCGAACCTGCAACGTGCTGATCCGGGGACTGAAACCTAGTCCCGATGACAATGACAAAGACAGGCGACGAAAGCCACTCAGTAAATGGAGCGGCTGCGAATGCGTATACGATGTGCAGAATAAATCGAGAACCTGCGAGTATAGACGCATTGTGATGATGGGTCAACCAGTTTGCTGATTTTGCAGGCAGTCGTTCGCCGTCTTGACGCAGACTGTGGTCGATGTGGCATCACTGCTACAACTCGGCGTGCCGGGCGATCTCGACAAACGCATCCAGGTACGTGGTGCCGGCATCGACTTCGCGCGTGCCCAGGAAAATCTGCTTGAACACGCCCGCCTCCCCCAGCCGCACGGGCGCCACCGGCATGCGGCCCGCGTATTCCTCGACCAGCCAGCGCGGCAGCGCCGCCACGCCGCGACCGCTGGCCACCATCTGCAGCATGATGTCGGTGGTCTCGATTGCCTTGCGCTCGCGCGGCGCGCAGCCGGCCGGCACGAAGAACTGGTTATAGATGTCGAGCCGCTCGATATCGACCGGGTACGTGATCAGGACTTCATCGGACAAGTCGCGCGGCGTCGCATGCGCGCGCCCGGCCAGCCGATGGCCGCTGTGCACTACCAGCACCTGCTCGAAGTCGAACACGGGCACGAAGCGCAGCCCCGGCTTGAACAGCGGATCGGGCGTGACGAGCAAGTCGATCTCGTAGCCCAGCAGCGCCTTCAGGCCGCCGAACTGGAAACGCTGCTTGACGTCGACATCGACCTCGGGCCACGCAGCCAGATAGGGTTCGACCACTTTCAGCAGCCACTGATAGCACGGATGGCACTCCATCCCGATGCGCAGCGACCCGCGCTCGCCACGCGCGTAGGCCAGCATCTGGCCTTCGGCGTGTTCGAGCTGCGGCAGCACCCGCTCGGCCAGCGCCAGCAGCGCGTGGCCAGCCTGGGTCAGGCGCAGCGAGCGGCCTTCGCGCGTCCACACCGGCGTGCCCAGCCCCACTTCGAGCTTCTTGACCGCGTGGCTCAGCGCAGACTGGGTCAGGCACAGCACGTCGGCAGCGGCGGTCAGTGAACCGCGGCGATCGACCTCGCGGATGATGGACAGGTGAATGCGTTCGATCATGGGACAGGCGCAGAATGGATGGATGGGCGTATCGATGTGGCCGGGAAAGCCATCAAGGCGCGGGCGCGGCGCCCTGCTGCAAAAAGTCGGCGATCGACTTCACCAGCAAGGGCGAAACAGGCAAGCTTGGGTCGCCATAGCTGGCAACCTGCAGTTCCGGCACCGCGCGCACGTGCTTGAACACGTGGTTCATGCCCGGAATGATCGCCAGCTTCGCCCCCGGGCGGGCACCGTGCAGCCGGTTGGCCTGCACCACGTCCACTTGGATATCGGTATTGCCCTGCACGACCAGCACCGGCATCGTCAGCTCCGCGATGCGCTGCGCCGGCACATACTTGAACCACGAAATCAGATACGGCTGCACGCTCGGCCGGAACAGCGTTGCCAGCGCCGGAGGTACCGGATCGACGACCGCGCCGCTTTCCAGCGACACCAGAATGCGCTCGCTTTCCTTTTCCAGCTCGGGTGGCAGCTTGCCTTCGAGCTGCTTGCGCATCAGGGTCGAGGCGCCATCGGCAATGCCGGCAATCGACACGAATGCCGCCGCATCGGCCTGCCGCGCCGCCAGCATCCCGATCAGCGAGCCTTCGCTGTGCCCGATCACGGCCACCGACGCGAAGCGCGTATCGGCCTTGAGTCTCGCGATCCAGGCCGCCGCATCGTCGACGAACATCTCGAAGCGCAGCGCCGATTCGGCAGAACCGGCCGCATGGCTGCCACCGATCCCCCGCTTGTCGTAGCGGACCGTCGCGATGCCGGCCTCGGCCAGCCCGGCGGCCAGCAGTTTGAGACTGTCGTTGCGGCCCGGGATCATCGAGCTGTTGCCGTCACGGTCCGTCGGCCCCGAACCGGCAATCAGCAAGGCCACGCGCGGCTTGTCGGTCCCCGCCGGCAGTTCGAGCGTCCCGGCCAGCTGCCCGGTGGGCGTGTCGAGCGTGATCGGTGTCTCGGCCGCATGGGTTTGTGAAGCGATACCACCGATGAACAGCAGCAGGCTGCAAAGACGAACGGCAAAGTTGGCAGACATGGCTTCCTTCATGCGTGGTTGGACTGCGCTTTCAGGCCGCGGCGGCAACAATGCCCTGCTCACGGCAAAATTCGATGATGCGCTGCAGCGCGGCCTCGGCCTCGTGCTCTTCCAGGCCGATGCCGAAGTGGTAGCGATGGGTGGCGGTATCGATCTCGATGCGGCCCTGGCCAAACCCCAGCGCATCCCATTTGCCTTCAGGCGTCCAGGCCTCATGTTTGGGCAACAGGCGCACGGCGCGTATTTCGTGGACCATGAGCGCCAGCGGCACCGACGACGGCAAGCTGCCTTCGCGCGCGATGTACAGCGCATCCTGGAACACGAAATTGCGATACAGCGCCCACGCCGCCAGGACCATGATGACCAGCGCGCCGACGGTCAGCAACATGAATCCGAACGACCCGTCGTGCTCCCAGCCATTGCCCAGGCCCGACGCCACGACCCAGACGAAGACCACCGACATGAACGCCGGGAAGCCCCGTTTCTGGGTGGGACAAACGATATGCAGGGTGGGACTGGGACGCATTCCTCTTCTTCGGCGGCGACAATGACCGCGCACGATACCATTTTCGCGGCAGTGCAGCGAAATCAGACGTGCTGCAGGTGCCCTGCGAACCAGCCCAGCTCTCCGGCCAGCGCAGCGCGGATCGGTCCCGGGGTGAGGCCCGTCCAGCGCTTGAACGAGCGCCGGAAGTTGGCCACGTCATGAAAGCCCAAGTGGCGCGCCACCGCGTCATTGTCGGCGCCCTCGGCCTGGAACAGCCAGAGCGCCACGTGCGTGCGCACCCCGTCGAGCTCACCCTGGAAATGGGTATGGTGCCGCAGCAGCTGACGCTTGAAGGTGGCCGGGCTGACGCCGAAGTCGCCCGCCGTGCGCTCGAGCGTGGGCGCGTCGCGCACGCGCGCCAGCAGGTAATCGTAGAGCGCCGCCAGCAGGCCGGGCGCCTCGCGGGGTTCCAGTTCGGCCGCCTGGTGCGCCAGGCGCGCCGCCATCTCGCTGGCGCGCGGCCATGGACGGTCGAGCCAGCCGGACGGCAGCAGCATCGCGTCGAGCTGGCAGCCGAAGCGCAGTTCGGCGCCAAGATGAACATGATGCTGCTCGATGTGGCGCGGCGCGCCGCGATTGAAGCAGAAGCGCCACGGCAGGCGCTCGCCGCCCAGCCAGCGGCACAGCGCCACTACGGCGGTCATGTGCATCTCGACCAGCGCCGGCCGCAGGCTCGGCGCGCCATACGCATCGACCCAGTACAGCAGCGCTACGTCGTCCCAGGTCTCGAAGCGCGGGCGCAGCAGCGGCGTCAGGCCGGCGTGGAAGCGGCACAGCGTCTGCAGCAGCGTGCGCAGGTTCGGCGCCTGCGCCAGCGCGTGGCTGGCTGCGCCGTCGTGCCCTGGCAGCAGTTGCTGGCCCAGCATGAAGCTGGTGTCCGGGCTGTCCAGCAGGCGCAGGGTGTTCGCCAGCTGCTGCAGGTACTGGCCAGCAGATGTTGCGCTGCCGGCACCCGGGTCGCCGCATCCGCGCAGCAGGTCGGCGTCAAGCGCATCGCGCGAGCGGCCGTATTCCAGCGCCAGCGCGCTGTGGCGGCGCGCCGCGGGCGAGGCCGCCGTGGCGGCCTGCCAGGCGATCACGCGGGGTCCATCTGACGATCCATCTGCCGACACAGCGCGCCAAGGAGCGCATCGGGCGCGCCGCGCGCCGGCGCGCAGCCATGGCGCAGCGTGATGTGCACCCGGCCGCCCGGTGCGTGGTGGCACATCGACGACACCATGCGGCACAGATGGTCGGCCGCGGCGCGCGCCTCCGGCTCGGCCAGGCCCGGCATCAGCACGGCAAAGCGGTCACCCGCATAGCGGCACAGCAGGTCGTCGTTGCGCAGGTTCAGCAGCAGCATGTGGGCGACCGCCTGCAGCGCGCGGTCGCCCTCGGGCTGGCCGTGCTCACGGTTGATGCGGTGGAAGGCGTCGATATCGAACAGCACCAGCGAGCCAACGCCGTCCGTCCGTTTGCTCTCGATATGCAGCTGCGCGCGCAGGTAGGCCGCATCGGCCAGCTGGGTGATGCGGTCGAACGGTCGGTGGTTGCGAAACAGCCGTTCGCGCTTGCGCATGTGGTCCGACAGCGTGGCCTGCTCGCGCCGCCAGTACACCATGCCGGCGGTCAGGACCAGCATCCCCAGCGGCAGCAGCGCCTCCAGCACGTTGTCCCACAGCGCCGACTTCTCGACATCGAACACTTCATCCAGGCAGTCGGCCCACGACCCCAGCATGATGCAGGCCAGGCCGCCCGCCAGCAGGCGCGTGACCACGCCGTCGGGCCGGCTGGCCAGCACCAATCCGCACCACAGCGCCGCCAGCAGGGCCGTGCCGCCCTCGCTGGCGATGTCCACCAGATCCCATGCCGCGAACGGGATGGCCGGACCGGCGCCGGCAAACAGAAACACGACGGCGCCGAGCAGGCCGACGATCAACAGAGCTTGGCGGATCAGGGGAGACATGGGCGGCGCGGTCAGGGAAGATCGCCGGAACATAGCGCAACCAGATGACCGCAGGATGACAGGATGGCAAAACTGTGGCGCCATGGCACAGGGTCAAAACAGCTCACATAAAACCGCGCAGGGCATCCCGGCTCACTGCCCACCCGGTGGTGTTGTCAAAGCCGGCAGGGTCAATTCGGCTCAGGCACACCGTGCACCGCGCCAGACACGGGATAACGACCGGAAGTCGTCACCGATAGGTCACATTCAGGCACCAGAATCCGCCGCATCCCAACCGATTGGATTCTCCCCCATGCGCCACTTTGCCCTCCCCGCTCTTACCGCAGGCCTGCTGGCTGCTGCCGGCGTGCACGCCGCCGAACCGGCCAGCGTGATCGTCACCGGCCAGCGCGCCAGCCTGGCGCGCGCCATCGCCGCCCAGGAGCAGGCTGACAATATCGTCAGTGTCGTCAGCAGCGACGACATCGGCCACCTGCCGGACAAGAACGCGGCCGAAGCGCTGGCGCGGATGCCCGGCGTCTCGGTCCAGCGTGACCAGGGCGAAGGCCGCTACGTCGTGGTGCGCGGCCTGGATGCCGACTACAACAGCGTGACCATCAACGGCGCGCTGGTGCCGTCGCCGGAAGCGACGCGCCGCGCGGTGGCGCTGGACGTGCTGCCGGCCGGGATGATCCGCTCGCTCGAAGTGACCAAGTCGGCCACGCCGGACCAGGATGCCAATTCGCTTGGCGGCAGCGTCGAGGTCAAGACCTTGTCCGCGTTCGACCTGCCAGGCAAATTGCTGAACGTCGGCGCAGCGGTCGGCCACGACACCAACACGAGCCAGAACAGCCCGAGCGCCAACCTGCTGTGGGCTCAGCGCTTCATGGACGGCAAACTGGGCGTGGCCGCCGGCATCTCGGGCGAAAAGCGCAAGTTCGGTTCGGACAACGTGGAAACGGGCGGCGACTGGAACGGCAAGCGCCTGGCCGGCTTCGAGCTGCGCGACTACCTGCCCACGCGCGAACGCCGCGCCGGCGCCATCAACCTCGACTACCGCCCGGACGCGGCGACGAGCTACGCACTGCGCGGTTTCATCAGCCGCTTCTCGGACGAAGAATCGCGCGACCGCATGACGATCGGCGATTTCGAAGGCAATGAAGACGGCGTGCTCGAAGGTGAGACGGACACTGCTACCGTCGAGCGCCGCCTGCGCCAGCGCAAGTACACGCAAGAGATCCGCTCGCTCACCGGCTCGCTCGATCGCCGCATGGGCCAGTACTGGAAGCTGCACGCCGAAGCGGCGGCCAGCAGCGCCACCGACAAGACGCCGGACGCGATTGCCGATGCGCGCTTCACCAACCTCGAGAGCTTCAGTGGCATCGGCTTCACTAATCCCCGCACGCCGCACCTGATCGCGCCCGCCGGCGTGGCCGACGCTGCCAACTACGAACTCGATTCGTTCGCGCTCGAACGCGCCTCGGCGAAAGACAGCACCCGCCAGCTGCGCCTGGACCTGCAGCGCGACTTCGACGCCGGCGACTGGAACGGCGCCGTCAAGTTCGGCGCCAAGACCACGCGCCGCGACAAGAAGACCGACACCGAGGCCTGGGAATACAGCAGCGACGACCCGACCGATGGCGATTACTTCGGCGCCGGCCCGACCTCGATGAGCGCGTTTGTGAATGGCACGCGCCTGAACTACCCGTTCGGCAATCTTGGTTATGCGATCGATCCGGCCCTGGTGCGTGCACGCCTGGCCGGCCTGGCACGCGACCCGGCCCGCGTGGCCGTCGATTCGGCGCTGGACGACTTCAAGCTGCAGGAAGACATCGACGCCGCCTACCTGCAAACGAGCCTGCGCCGCGGCGCCTGGTCGCTGCTGGCCGGCGTACGAGCCGAGCGCACGCGCTTTACGGCCGACGGCTCGCAAGTGACCGACGACGACATCACCCCACGCTCCGCCAGCCGCTCGTACACCAACTGGCTGCCGGGCATGCACCTGCGCTTTGACGTCGACCAGGCCACCAGCGTGCGCGCTGCGTGGAGCAACTCGGTCGTGCGCGCCAACTTCGCCCAGCTGGCACCGGGCGTGAGCCTGGACGGCGACGACGAAGCGACGATCGGCAACCCTGACCTGGCGCCGCTGCGCTCGCACAACCTGGACCTGGGCATCGAGCGCGTGATCGGCGGCGATGGCGTGGTCTCGGCCTATGTCTTTACCAAGGCCATTCGCGACTTCACTTACACCA
Organism: Oxalobacteraceae sp. CFBP 8761; assembly: GCA_014841595.1. Taxonomy (NCBI): domain Bacteria; kingdom Pseudomonadati; phylum Pseudomonadota; class Betaproteobacteria; order Burkholderiales; family Oxalobacteraceae; species Oxalobacteraceae sp. CFBP 8761. The sequence continues at coordinate 10,543 of JACYUE010000006.1, forward strand.
CCGACCTGGCCGGCAGCGGAGAATGGGCTGACTACGCGAGCGCAATCTCGTACAAGAATGGCGACAAGGCGCGCGTGCGCGGCATCGAGCTGGCCTGGCAGCAGCCGCTGCGCATGCTGCCGGCGCCGTTCAACGGTTTGCTGGTCGGCATCAACGGCAGCATCACCAATTCGCGCGCCACGATCGACAGCGCCGATGGCGACGGTGGCCGCGCAGCGCGCACGATCCGCATGCCGGGCCAGTCGAACCGCGTCGGCAACGTGATGCTCGGCTACGAAGCCGGCCCGTTCAGCGCGCGCCTGGCGATGAACTACAAGTCGCCGTACCTGCTGGAGCTGGGCGAGGATACGCTCGACGCAACGCAAGACCGCTTCGTCGACACCCAGAAGCAGCTGGACCTGTCGATGTCGTGGAAACTGGACAAGCGCTGGCAGGTCACGTTCGACGCCAGCAACCTGAATAACGAACATTACTATGTGTACCTGGGCGACAAGTCGCGCAATGCGCAGCACGAACAATACGGCCGCACCTACAAGATCGGCCTGAAAGCGAGCATCTTCTGATGAACAAGACCGTGTCTCCGATCCTGCACGCCGTCCTGCTGGCCTGCTCCCTGGCCGCGCCGGCATCCGGCGCCGCACCAACCGTGCCGGTCACCCTGAACGACGCCGAAGAACTGGCCGCGCTGCCTGGCGGCGGCTGGCTGGCCCTGGACAAGCGCGCGCTGCGCCTGGTCGGCGCCGATGGCCGCGAACGCGCCAGCCTGCCACTGCGTGGCGAACGACTCGACCTGCGCCCGCTGGATGGCGGCGCACTTGCCATCGTCATCGACGCCAACGCCGAACGTGCGCTGCCGGTGCAGATCGACGTCAAGGCCGGCACGCTGCGCGCACTGCCCGTGCTGCCGGACACGGGCTTCGGCATCGAGGCGGCCTGCCTGTATCGCGATGCGCAGCAGCTCGACTACGTGTTCCTGGTCGCGAAAGATGGCCAGGCGCAGCAGTGGCTGCTGGGTAGCGGCGGTAGCGGCACCAATAACGAACACCGCCTGGTGCGCCGTCTGGCGCTGCCGTCCGGTGTCGAGGTGTGCCGCGTCGACGATGCGCATGGCACGCTGTTCGCGGCTGAAGAAGGCATGGGCCTGTGGGCGTATGGCGCCGATGCCGAAGGTCCGCCAGCCCGCACGCCGGTGGCGCTGCAGGCGCCGCACGGTCGCTTGACGGGTGAACTGACGGCGCTGGCGGTGCTACCGGGCGGCGTGGCCGCGATCGACGACAAGGGCGCCCTGCTGACCTGGAAACGTGACGGCAAGCGCTGGCGCGCGCTGCCGGCCCGCCCGCTCGGCGCGCAGCAACTGGTGGCGCTTGCACCGGCGTCCGACAAGCTGGCCGTGCGCACGAAGCAAGGCTGGCAAGCCCCGGCGCTGGCCTGGAAGGCCGGCAGCGCGCCGCCCAAACGCCTGCCGATCGTGCTGCCGCGCATGCAGACTGAACCCGTCGCGCAGCTGGGCGACGCGGCCGACGATCCGGCGATCTGGGTCCATCCGACCGATCCTGCCAAATCGCGCATCTTGGGCACCAACAAGAAACAGGGTATGCTGGTGTATGACCTGCAGGGCCGCCAGACGCAATTGCTGGCAGCCGGTCGCCTGAACAACGTCGACCTGCGCCAGGATGTACGCTTCGGCAGCGAGCGCTTTGACCTGGCCGTGGCCACCCAGCGCGACGAGCAGGCGATGGTGCTGTTTGCGATCGATGCGAACGGCGAACTGCGCGAAGCGGCGCGCCTGCCCACCGGCCTGGGCGACATCTACGGCACCTGCCTGCTGCGCACGCCCGAAGGTGGGCTGGACGCGTTCGTCAACGACAAGGACGGCCGCTACGAGCATTACCAGATCACGCGCAGTGGGGGCCAGTTCGGCGCACGGCTGGCGCGCACGTTCAAGCTCGCATCGCAGCCGGAAGGTTGCGTGGCGGACGACCGCAGCGGCCTGCTGTTCGTGGGCGAAGAAGACCGCGGCCTGTGGGTGACGTCGGCGCGCGCCGATCAACCGGCAATGCTAAAAATGGTGATGCCGGTGGGCGAATGGCTGCACGACGATGTCGAGGGCATGGGCATCTACCATGGCGCAAAACGCAGCTATCTGGTCGTGTCGAGCCAGGGCAACAACAGCTACGTGGTGTTCGATGCGGCGGCGCCGTTTGCCGTGCGCGGCGCGTTCCGGGTGGGGCTCGATGCGGTCAACGGCATCGATGGCGCGTCCGAGACCGATGGACTCGACGTGACATCGGCCAATCTGGGCGGCCCGTTCGCGCGCGGCATGCTGGTGGTGCACGACGGCTACAAGCGCATGCCGGATGGGGCGCAGAACTACAAGGCCGTGGCGTGGGAAGATATCGCCAGGGCTTTGCAGCTCGACTAAGAGCACCTGACAAAACCGTTCGACATACCCCCAACAGATGAGCGAGCAGGCAAGTGAAAGGAATGCCTGATGGATGCCTGCTCGTCGCTCAAGTCGTATGCGCAGTCTGCTAAAGCGGTGTAGCCAACCCACGGTGCGTTCGACGACCCGCCCCCATCAGCCGAGCCGTTCGCGCGCCTCTACGTCATGGCGCGCGATTCGAGCTGCAATGCCCGATGGCGTCAGCTTTGCAGCTTGTCGAGCTGGGAAAGTCACGCCGTCTCGACCGGCACCTGTCGACCCTAAGCAGCCGTTAATCGTTCCTGCAATCTCCCGAAGTGACTAGCAAACAACACCACCAAAAATGAGGCTGGCCGTTAAATCTACCTAGATAGATAATGGTACATGACTCGAACTCGTATGCTCTCATCCCAGGCCAAGACGTTGCTTGCCGTTCTGCTCCACGCCAATGGCAAATGGTCCCACGGCTATGAATTGGCCCGGCTTGCCGACGTCAAATCGGGGACGCTGTATCCGCTTCTTATCCGTTTGGAAGCACAAGGCTATCTGGACGCCGAGTGGCAACAGCCATCCGAAGGGGGCCGACCGCCGCGACATGCCTATCGTCTGACAGCCAGCGGCGTACAACTTGCGCGCGCCAATCCGCTTATCGACGCGGAGGCACCGGTCATGCAGAATCGAAAGGCCACCTTATGAGAAGGGGACTGCGGCGTAGCGCTGCCGACTTGGCCTGCCGAGTCTTGCTGGCTTTGCTTCCGCCTTCATTGCAGTCATGGGGCCTGGCTGTTCGCTACGAGACGGCGGGAATCCACCATGACACCGAGGCACTGTTGTATGCGCTCGGAAGCTTTTGTGGGCTAATGCCGCGTGCGCTCGCATGGCATCTAATCCATTCCTTCGCGCCGCTGATCGGCGATGCCGCCCCCTTCTATGGAGACTCGATCATGATGAACCTTTACTACGCCACAATACGTCGCCCACGGGCTTTGGGCGTCGCCTGTGTCATCGGCGCCGTCACGTCAGGCCTCATCTATATGGCGATTGCGGGCGCGCCGACCCGTTATCTAGGCATCAATGCCTCTGCGCTGATTCTGAGCATCGCGCTGCTAGTGCTGCTCGGTCGCACCGGGCCTCGTGGTCGCCGCTTGACCAGTGTGGCGATCGTGACTATGGCGGCCGCCTTGCTGGCTACTGCTCTACTCGGCGACAGCGTCGATGGCGCGGCGCGTTGGGTAAGGCTGGGTGGATTCGCGGTACAGCCAAGCCTGATCCTGCTGCCAGTAATGCTCGTCGCGTTCACGCGATGCCGCAACGCGCTCGCGACAACAGGCATCATCGCTGCCGCCCTTGCGATGGCCATCCAGCCTGATCGGGCCATGGCCGGCGTGCTGACCGTAGGGCTGGCCACACTTTTCATCGTACGCCGCGACAGGTTCGTCGTTGCAGCGCTTTGCGCGAGCATTGCCGGCTTTGCCACGACCTTGGCCCGTTCCGACACGCTGATGGCGGTTCCCTACGTCGACGGGATTCTTTACTCGTCGTTTGCGGTCCACCCGCTTGCCGGCGCAGCGGTCGTGGGCGGCTCGATTCTTCTTCTGGTACCGGCAATCGCCGGCTGGCATCGCGATCCGCCGGGGCGCGCGAGCTATGCGGTATTTGGGGCGCTCTGGATTGCCGCGATTCTTGCTGCTGCACTTGGAAATTACCCAACGCCGATCGTCGGTTATGGCAGCAGTGCGATCATCGGTTATACGCTTGCTCTTTTGGCACTCCCCGCCTTGACGGCGCTGCAGGGTAGTGAAAGTCTGCAAGCACATGACGGTACCAGTTCAGGAATGCCGAATCAGCATCTGCTCGCGGAGCTCGCGTGATCCGTGTAGAGAAAACTGGGATTGCTGCATAGGCTGAGTTAGCGATCGACGTGGCCCGCGAATGGCAATGAGCAATCCCGGCCGTTCAGGCCAGCCTGGCAGGCGCTGTTCTGAAGGCCGGCCTCTGGCCGAACCCGGCCGTTTACGTCAGCTCAGCAGGTTGCCTGGCTTGAAAAAGTACTTAATGTAACGACAGGCCGGTACCGACCCAGAGCGGACGTCTGTGCTACGACTTCCCAGCAGTCGACCGAGGATATGCTGGGCACTTGCCTATCTCTTCTAAGAACCCTTCTGCTAAGTAACGAGGGATCTTGTTGAATTCGCCAAGTACACGGGCGTGAAACTCCTCATGCTCATACCAGCGTTCGGCAGGAATACCAAAATAATTGATTTGGCAAACCGATAAGCTCAATCCTGGCCAGTGTCTCTGCAAAGTCATCAAGTAGCGTCGGGTTGAGCATATTTTCCCAATGACGACGACACTTCGAATCACTGAAAGATCCATCACCTCCGCTACCTTCTCTCGACCGAAACGTACGTTCTCTCCCGTGTTCATTGCTTCAGTTTCCAGTATGAGAACGTTTTCAGGTACCCCGAGAGCGACTAGTTGCTCTGCAATCACCTCTGCCTCTGCTAGAGGCATCGATCCAGTCCGTCCACCCGATACCAACAGGCGGTTGAACATGCCGTTCCGCCAGAGTTCATGTGCCGCCTCGCAAAACTCCGGTATGCCGTGGCGAGTGCCAAAAAGGAATCCGAGATCGGAGGCGCACACCGGAAATGACGGCATGACGTAACGAGCGATGCTTTCTAAGTCCTGGTGTGACATAAATTCAATGACCGGTGTTGGCCGAAATCGGCCGATCGCCGTCAGGCCGGTTTCGACCCGACGCGGACACTGCGTGATGCAACTGAAATTGCTTATTGCAGCGCAATGATCCTGCGAACCTTAGGGAAAATGAATACTGAAAACGCTACTGCGACTGGCAATGCGACAACAAACATTGCAATGTTTGGGGCAACGTCGAAGACGTATCGCACGACAGCCGCTGCTACACATCCCCAAAACACTGAAGACGCGACTGTGTAGCAAACAGCAACAACGAGTTGCCTTATTTTTTCCACTCGTCAGGGCTCGATTCAAGGTTTAAACGGCCGCTTCTGGCCGAACCCGGCCGTTGAGCTCAGCATATCAGGTCGCCAAGCCCGAAAAATCGCGGACTGTCACGAAGGACCGCACCCGACCCGAAGCAGACCTTCACATCTGGTGTATCCATTCCACCTGTCCGTTCGGGACCGTGACCCATATCCGTACATCTGGTGGATCCACAACGGCCACTGCCGGGTTGAGTCCAGCTTGATTGAGGAAGATTGCCTCCCAGCGACCTTGCTCCTTGCTGCCAATCTGGCCGGGACGCACATGCTCAATTGAATGAGACGACAAATAGTCCTCAGCAATTTTTAAACACTGATCTTCCGTCATTGTTTTCCTCCGCCATTGCTAAACGTCTGCTCTTGGCCGAAAGCGGCCTGTCGCACTAGGTTAGCAGCTTGCAAAACGGGAAAATCCACGGGTTGTCACAGACGCCGTTTTTCTTGATGGCATCCTTCAGATCGGCCAACGTGAGCAAATTCTTGATCTGATATTCCGAAGTCGTGGCAACGAACGCTACGTGGTTCAAAACGGGAACGTAGCAAAGTTTCCTTGCATGGCTGCGCGTACCTTCACTTCCACTCCCCCCCTTGCGTCGAGCACTTTCTTCCTTTCCTTCCCGGCGCCGTCAAGCCGGGGCGCCAAGACGGAGAGAATTTTGGCCGCTTCTTTGAGGATGCGCTGTTTTTTATCGTTCAGCCCGCCCACCGCTCAACCGGGCTCGTATGCCAGCCTCGTTGCACACGACAACGATCTTGACGCTCAGCCAAAAGCATCTACAGGAAGAGACGGAAATCATACGATAAGGTGAATCGAGGCGGCGATGATCATTCATGGCGATCCTCAACCGTTCTGGGCCGCCTTGGCGTCTGCCAGCTCGTCGGTGCTAGCCATGTAGCCCTCATCGGCGGCCAGTTGCGCGTCCGGCTGCAACTGCTCGTGTTCGCGCGCGCGGGTGAGGAGCACTTGCACTATGTCGATTTTATGGCGCACAGTCTCGAATAACGCGGCCAGGGTCAGCGGCTCCGGGAGCATCACTTCGCATTCCTCGGCGGCGCGCGCGGCCGGGTGCTCGCGCGCCAGCTCGCCGGATTGTCCCGTCTCATCGCGCTCGATCAAGCGCATCACGTTGCGCAAACCCTGCTCCAATTGTTCCAGCCGGCTCGATTCCATTCAAAACCTCCCGTGTTCGCGATAGAAAAAAGGCACTTCGGCCAATTGCACGCCGCAACGCCCTGCGAAGCATACACATTCTTCCTCGCCGACGACGCCCTGCTCGGAGCTAACGCCAGTGAGATGGATGCGCGACATGTACCTCAACGTGAAAACGCCGTGGCGGGGCCTAAAACTGGCTGGAACAGCGATCGCCGCGCGATTTACCGCTCTTCCTGCAGACGCTTTTCACTGAGTGTGCTTACCTGTGGCTTTAGCATCGAGGCCGGCACACTTGCCCGGTTGAGCAGTAGGCGGGACGCGGAGTTTGCTACACGTCTAGAGCGATTTATCCGGGTCTTGCGTCTCGAAGGGATGGCCGCTTGCAAGTGACGGACTGGCACGACAGGCAGCAATCGCCCGATTGCTTTCCGTTCTATTTCCTGTCCGCTTAGGAGGCCGACCGCCTCAAGCCGCAAGGCATCCGAACTTCCGGAATCGACCCGAAGCAGACGTTCGACAACTGCGGCAACTGCCTATCCGTGTGCAGCTGGCCAAGCACCGATTTTGGCATCTGGAATCAGCCCTTCAGGCACAGGCCCGATGTTGTCCGCGCCGTAAGTCACGTCTACTCTGCTGAGGCAACCGCGCTCGTCAGTAAAGAGAAGCATGTCGATTTCTTCAGGGAAGTTCGACGTGAACGCTAGTTCATAAAACAGGCCCGTTCCGTCTTGTAGCGGTGGGATAGTTACGCCGGTAGGCACCTTGAATGCGAATCCATGGCAACCACACTGACAAAGCTCGCCAAACTTCCCCGCAGCGATCTGCTCGAACAACGGATGGATAAACGGTAGGTCCTGCGCTAGCAGGATATCTATCCAGTTTTGCGCTTGCGTCTGTGTGTTTGTCACAAGGAAGCTCTAGAAAACGCGACTCGGATTGATCGTGCGGCTGGCCAGTAGCTGCCAACCGGTCCAAGCACATCATTTCCCAGGCGCCCGTTAGCGCCCGTCGCCCCGAAAATCTTGAAATAATTTCTGCGCCTTGATCGCTTCACATCGCATTACTAGTGCAACGTCTAGTCATATTCAGGCCCCGATTTCAGATGCTCCATGGCGATATTTATCGAATGGCCGCTGAAGCCCCGGTAAGCCAGGAAGCGATAAACCTTCTGCCGCAGTTCTTGTGTCATCCCCGTCTGTGCAATGTCCTTGCGAAACTTCTCGACCACAACGACAACGCGCTCATCTTCCGGCTCCATTTGCTCAATGGTTGCCTTCGTAAGTTGCTCGTCGATACCTTTCTGTCGGAGAGTCAGGGCGACTCGCGCGTCGCCGACCCGTGGTTCGATCTGCCGGGTTTTCATCTCCGCATACCGTTCATCTGACTGGTAATTCAACCCCTGCAGCAGTATCAGTGCGTCATCTGCCTCCTGTTCGCTGTAGCCTCGCAGGACTAGCTTGCGCCGCAGTACGGCTGCCGAATACTCCCGTTTGGACAGGAGCCATCCGGCATACTGGTGCGCCGGTTGCTTCGGTTTTTGCTGTGGCTGAGCCGGGTCGCGCGCCTTGTACTTTGGCTTTTTGTCGGACGTCCTTGCATATTCTCCAGGAGCAGGCTTTTTCGTCCCGAAACTGGTCTTGGGAACCTTCTTCTTGTAGTCGGAGCTGCGCGTGATTCTGGGCACACCATCCTGCGCCGGCGCCTCGTCCGTCTCAAAAGTCCGTTGCAAAAGCTTGCTGGGCCGGACGGTCTGGTCATCCTTGCTCTTCGGTCTCGCTCCGAAGCTTGATCGCTTCGGCTTTTCGCCACTCCCATACCCTTCAAGGTCCTCTTCGGTGACCTCTACAGGTTTTCCGGTCTTCGAGTTGATCAGGTACATGGATAGGTCAGGCTCGCGGCATGATCAACGATGTCGGCGTCAGGAGAAGCGCCTCGCCGGACCATTGTATTCCCTGCACAGGTGCACAGGTGCACGGCCGAATCCGGCCGGTCGAGCCAGCATAGCAGGTTGGCAAGTTGAAACTCCAGTGGTAGCCGACACAGGCCGGTACCGACCCGAAGCGAACGTCAGATCCAGATAGCAGGTAACTACCAACGTGCATATTCAGATCAGCCACACGTGATGCGTCCAGTAGTGCGTTCGCTAAGCTGCCCAATGCGCTCATTTAGGCGACCTAGCTCGTCAGGATTGTTCTCCGACGCCGCAATATTGGCCAAGATAGCTAGCTGCGCAGTTCTCAAAGCATCGCTTGCACAGACGCTGATATCGGGCGTCACGCCAACGCCTTCCCAATTTGTTTTCGTTACCGGGCTGATTGTGCGGCCTAGTGGCACAAAGAGTGAAAAGTTTGGCAGCAGCCGCTTGTTACCACCCTGATTAGCGCCGCCTCCGGTGGTCTCACCGACGACAGTCGCACGCTTGAGGTTTTTGAGTGCGTAGGTGAAGTCCTCTGCTGCTGAGAAAGTGTCCTTGCTAGTCAGGATATAGACCGGCTTCGTCCCGCCATAGCGCAGGCCGGGGACGACATCGGCAGTCCACCGCTGTTCGGTGCGGTTGCCCTCGCGGTAGTAGAAGTCGTTTAGCTGGGTGCGCTTGTCAAACATATAGCTGGCCAACAGGAGTCCTGCGGCTGCATCGCCTCCACGGTTATTGCGCAGGTCGATAACAAGCGCGTCCGTATGGGCGACAAGCGTCATTGCGGCGGCCAGCGTCTCGGCCATCTCCTTTGCGCGCGCGAAGCGCGCAAGTTCCAAATACCCGATATTGAAGGGTAACCGTTCGATTTTATCTATGCCAAAATTGTTCGACCTCATCATCGCGAGGTAGCTGGCGGCTTCCTCGGGCGATCGCTCGTCATAAGACTTCCTGTCGGCTATCACCGCCTCGCTGTACATCACGCGCAGGTGCCGGTCTTTAGTGGCAGCCTGCAATTCATCGGACAGCACTTCGGACAGTTGCTGTGCGCTAGCAATAGCGTCATAAAATCCGCGCTTTTGCTGATGGCGTAACGATGTTTCGACCTTTTTCGCCATGTCGGGAAAGACGTAGCTGTTGTTGACTTCCTTAATCACGGCGTCTATCAACTGCTGACGGCTAGCGGCGTTCATCTGCTTGTCACGCTGGTTAGAAACCCCAGCCGATTGCGCGAAAGCAGGCGAACAAGCGATGGCTGCGACAATAGCGGCGGTACCAATAGAACGCAATATTTTCATTTCTTCCCTTAAAACTTCGATCGGTTTATGTTGTCTGAACAGAAAGGTCGTGTCACTTATTCAATATCTGGAAAGATTGCTGGTTTTCAATAGTGGCCTACTTACTGTAGAGGCAACGCACCCGATGCGCCGGACCGTCACGACGTCTGCTATTGGCCGAAAGCGGCAGGTCAGCATGACTCAATGTACAAGCATGTTGCGGCCAGACGAAGTAACAGGTTTTTGTCATGCGTCCCAAGCCGGTCACGCCTGCTGCGCCGTCGGCGCGCCAGTGACCGGCTCCAGCAAGTGGCCGCTCAGCCAGCGCGCCACTTCCGCCGCCCTGCCCTCGATCTGCGGGCCGAAACCCTCCCTGGCCAGCAGCGCAATGCCATTCGGATTGCGCAGTACGCCCTTCTGCAGCACCGGCCGGCCGCTGGTCGTATCGATGCAGATGGCGTCGAACCCCGCCTGCAGCAGCGGCGCGAGCACCAGGTTATGCGACGACACCAGTACCAGGTCGTGCCTCGACAACTGTTCGAGCACCGCAGCGGCAGCGGATACCGACTCGAGGTGGTTCGTACCGCGAAACACCTCGTCGATCAGGCACACGCCTGCAGGCTGGCCGGCTGCCTCGAGCAGTTCACGGGCACGCCGCAATTCCGCCATGTACAGGCTCTCGCCGCCGAGCAGCGAATCCTCGTTCTGCATGCTGGCGCGTACCGGCACCGCCGGCAGGCGCGCCCGCGTGGCGTAGCAAAAGCCAAACGCGCGCGCCGCGAGCAGGTTCAGGCCCACCATGCGCAGGAACGTGCTCTTGCCCGATGCGTTCTGGCCCGAGACGAACGCGCCGCGCTCATGCAGCGACAATGACAGCGGCGCCGGCTGCGCCATCAACGGATGCACGCCATCCTCCAGCAGCAGCTCGCGCGCCCCGCCCCGTTCGGCCCAGCACCAGCGCGGCATCGCGCTCAGGTGCCGCGCCAGCGCGACATCGGCTTCCAGGTTCGCGCACGCCAGATAGCACTCGCGCAGAAACGCGCGCTGTCCGAACACGATACGCACCGTCCGGAAGTAATGCGCGATGTTCCCGGCAGCGAACCAGTCGGCATACTGCCTGCCGCCCGGGATCATGCGCAGCGCGAAGGGCCGGTCGAGGCGCACATGCAGGCGCGCGGCGGTCGCGCGCGTCGCCACGAACGGTTCGGTCAATGCCCCGCCCCCCTTGCCGAGCAGGCCAACGGTGGCAAGCAGCGCGCCCAGCGAGCGGATGGTCGCGGTCCAGCCCTCGATCTGCTGGTGATAGCGGATCTGCAGCGCCATCAGCGGCGCGAGCGCAGCCAGCGTCAGCATCCAACCCAGCGGCAACGTCACCAGTGCAGCGACCGACACCAGCAGCAACACCGGTAACAGCCACAACCAGCGTGACCACCACGGCGTCACGGGCGGCGTCTCGCCGAACAACAGCGCGCTCACATCCACATCCGCATGGCGCAGCATCCGCAGTTGCGCGTGCAGCGCGGCCAGGTGCGCGGGGTCCGCGATCAAGCCTTGCAGGCGTGTGCGCTGGGCACCGCAGGCCGCATCGTCCACGCCCGCGCGCAGGCGCCGGTGCAGCACCTGGCGGCCGAAGATGCTGGCATCGGGCGCCAGCTTGTCCTCGAACGATGGCAGCAGCAGGTCGTCCCAGGTCTGGGCATCGATGCTGGCGCGGTTGGGGCCATCCTGCTCGTGCAGACGCCCGATATCCTGGGGCGTGAAGAAGTGGTTCGGAGGCGGCGCGGTCGATGGCGCCAATGTGGCGATGGCGGAACGCCAGAGATGCTGCAGATGGTCGAACGACGACAAGGTGAGTCCTGAAGAGAGCCGGCGGTGCCGGTTGCCAGGTGCATGTGCAGACGACATGGCGAACTTGCAAGAAGGAAAACGTTCCAGTGGCGAAATTATCTTTTTTGCATAAGGAGCGCCACTACGGACAATGTTCGTTTCCCAACATACCGAGGCAGTAAACACTGGCACGATGCCTTCTTGACCATCTCTATAACAATGTCCATGAAAGGCAGGCCCTCCATGAAACGCGCTTCGCTCGCCGCCGCACTATGCCTCGTGTTCGGCTCCGCCACCGCCCAGCAGGGCGACGGCACCCAGTTTTCCACCAAGATCAACGTCTGGAAGCCCAACAAGGTCGAAGCGACGCCCGAGCGGATTCGTGCACTCAAGGCACCGCCCGGCTTCACGGTCAGCGCGTTTGCAACCGGCCTGAAAAACGCCCGCATCATCGCCGTCGCGCCCAGCGGTGACATCTATGTGAGCCGCCGTGACCAGGGCGACGTGCTGCTGCTGCGCGACACCAACAACGACGGCCGCGCCGACGGCGAGCCGATCACGGTGGCCAACCGCGCTGGCGCGCACGGCCTGGCGATCCGTGACAACAAGCTGTATCTGGTGACGGTCAAGGAACTGTTCGTGGCCGATATCCAGAAGGATGGCCGCCTGGGCGAACTCAAGATGCTGATCGGCGACCTGCCCGACTCGGGCCAGCACCCGAACCGCACGATGGCCTTCGGGCCGGACGGCATGCTGTACCTGAGCGTGGGCAGCACCTGCAATACCTGCAACGAGAGCAATCCCGAAAACGCCACGCTGCTGCGCATTTCGCCGGACGGCAAGCAGCGCACCATCTTCGCCAGCGGCCTGCGCAACCTGATCGGCTACGCCTGGCATCCGACGACGGGCGAGCTGTGGGGCTTCGACCATGGCATCGACTTCCTCGGCGACGACGTGCAGGCCGAGGAAATCAACAAGATCGAACTGGGTAAACAGTATGGCTGGCCGCACGTGTATGGCGCCAATGAGATCTACCCGCAAAGCACGCCCGTGGGCGAGATCACCAAGGAGCAGTGGAAAGCGCGCAGCACGCCGATGGTGCTTGGCTACACGGCCCACGCAGCGCCGATGCAATGGGTGTTCGGCGCTGGCAGCGCGTTCCCCGCCGAGTACCAGGGCGACGCATTCGTGACGATGCGCGGCTCGTGGAACCGGGTGCCGGCATCGGGCTACGAGATCGTGCGCGTGCGCTACCAGAACGGCCAGCCGACGAAGGTCGAGCCGTTCGTTACGGGCTTTTTGACCGATGGCGGCAAGACCCACATCGCGCGTCCGGTCGGGCTGGCGATGGCGAAGGACGGTTCTCTCTTGATGGCGGACGATGCCAATGGCGTGATCTACCGGGTCGCCTACACCGGCGGCAAGGCCGGCATGCCGGCAAAAGCCCCGGCAGGCCCGCTGGAACAGCAAACCAGCAAGGGCACCAATGTTCCACTGGCACTCAAGCGTCCCGAGACCGAGGCCAAAGGGCAGATGACCGTCTCGTCGCCCAGCTTTGCGGCCAACGGCATGATGCACGAGCGCTACACCGAGTACGCCGACGGCGTCTCGCCGGCGCTGTCGTGGAAAGCGGCGGCCGGTGCGAAGTCGTACGTGATCATCGCGGAAGACCCGGACGCCAAACCGGCCCTGCCCTTCGTGCACTGGGTGATGTGGAATATCCCGGCCAATGTCACGAGCGTGCCGGAAGGCGTGCAGGAGCAAGCCCGCCTGTCGGATCCCGACGGCGTGCTGCAAGGCCTCACGACGCGCGGTTCGCCGGGCTACTACGGACCGAAGCCGCCACCGGGTGAAGCGGCGCACCGCTACCACTTCCAGGTGATGGCGCTCGACACGATGCTGGACGTGCCGTTCGGCGCCGACCGCGACCAGGTGCTGGCGGCGATGAAGGGCCATGTACTGGCCAAGGGCGAGATCGTCGGCAAGTACGCGCAGAAGCAAAAGCCGCAGAAGTAAGGCTGTAGAGCAAACCTCACCGGCGGCCGTGTCCGCGGCCGCCCGGACGGACACCGCGGACAGCGGTGTCCGCAACTGTCCGCCATACGAATCAATGACTTAACGCCTGGCACGGATCGTGCAATAACGACCATTACACCGTCGTTACTGGACCACCATGATCCCCGAACCATCCCGCCAGGACACCACCCTGACGCCGCCCCCGGCGCAACGATTCAAGCGCCGCGCCTTGACGATCGGCGCGGCTGCTGCGCTGGTTGCCGTCAGCGCCACGCTGTACGCCGCCTGGAACAACAGCGAACATAGCGTCTCGGCCAGCCGCATCCGCATCGCCGAGGTAGCGCGCGGCACGCTGGTGCGCGACGCCGCCGTCAATGGCCGCGTCGTGGCCGCCGTCAGCCCCACGCTGTATGCCACCGCCCCGGCCACCGTCAACCTGAAGGTTGCCGCCGGCGACACGGTCAAGAAGGGCGACGTGCTGGCACTGCTCGAATCGCCCGACCTGACCGACGCCCTCAAGCGCGAAATATCGTCGTATGAACAGCTCAAGGCCGAAGTCGCGCGCCAGCAGATCCTGTCGCGCAAGCAGAAGCTGCTGGCCCAGCGCGAAGCCGACACCGCCGAGATCGACCGCCTGTCGGCCCAGCGCACGCTGGAGCGCTACGACAGCGTCGGCCAGATCGGCATCATCGCCAAGATCGACTACCAAAAGGCGAAAGATGCCGTCAATTCGGCCGGCATCCGCGCCCGCCACGCCAGGCAGGCCGCCGTGCTCGAAGGCGACGACGTCGAACTGGCGATCAAGACCAAGACCAATGAGCTGGAACGCCAGCGCCTGTCGATGGCCAACGCCCAGCGCCGCGTCGACGAACTGACCGTGCGCGCGCCGGTCGATGGCTTCATCGGCACGCTCAATGTGCAGAACCGGATGGTGGTCGCCGCCAACGCGCCGTTGATGACGCTGGTGGATCTGTCGCGGCTGGAGGTCGAACTGGAAGTGCCCGAAACCTACGCCGGCGACATGGGCCTGGGCATGCGCGCCGAGATCACGCTGCCGTCGGGCCGCGCCACCGGCACGCTGTCGGCGCTGTCGCCCGAGGTGGTCAAAAACCAGGTGCTGGCACGGGTGCGCTTCGATGGCACGCAGCCGACCGGCCTGCGCCAGAGCCAGCGCGTCAGCGCGCGCCTGCTGATCGAGGAAAAACCGGACGTGCTGATGGTGCAGCGCGGCCCGTTCGTCGAGAACGAGGGCGGGCGCCACGCCTACGTGATGCACGACGGCGTGGCGGTACGCACGCCGATCCGGATCGGCGCCACCAGCATCTCGGCCGTTGAAATCATCGACGGCCTGAAAGCCGGCGACAAGGTGGTGGTGTCGGGCACCGATGCCTTCGACAATGCCGCACGCGTCTCAATCAATCAATGAACCACGGAGCCAGACTATGCTGCGCATGACCAACCTGAGCAAGGTGTACCGCACCCACATGATCGAGACGCACGCGCTGCGCGGCTTCGCGATCCACGTCAGCCAGGGTGAATTTGTCACCGTGACCGGCCCGTCCGGCTCGGGCAAGACGAGCTTTCTCAACATCGCCGGCCTGCTCGAAGAATTTACGTCGGGCGAATTCATCCTCGATGGCGTGAACGTCAAGGGTCTGGACGACGCAGCGCGCTCGCGCCTGCGCAACGAAAAACTCGGCTTCATCTTCCAGGGCTTCAACCTGATCCCCGACCTGAACCTGTTCGACAACGTCGACGTGCCACTGCGCTACCGCGGCTTCAATGCGCGCGAGCGCAAGGAACGCATCGAGGATGCTCTCGGCAAGGTGGGCCTGGCCTCGCGCATGAAGCACTACCCGGCGGAACTCTCGGGCGGCCAGCAGCAGCGCGTGGCGATCGCGCGCGCGCTGGCCGGCAGTCCGAAACTGCTGCTGGCCGATGAACCGACCGGCAACCTCGATACGCAGATGGCGCGTGGCGTGATGGAGCTGCTCGAAGAAATCAATGCGGCCGGTACCACCATTTTGATGGTGACCCACGACCCGGAGCTGGCCGTGCGCACCCACCGCAACGTGCACATCATCGATGGCCAGGTGTCGGATCTGGTACGGCGCGCCCCGTCGCTGCACCAGGCCCATACCGACGTCACGGCATAAGGAGCGGCGATGTTCGGCTATTACCTGATGCTTGGCGTGCGCAGCCTGCGCCGCAATCCTTATCTGACCGCGCTGATGGTCCTGACGCTGGCGATTGGCGTGGCGGCCAGCGTGTCCACGCTGACCATCCTGCACGTGATGTCGGGCGATCCGATTCCATCCAAGAGCGAGCGCCTGTTCGTGCCGCAATTCGACAATGGCCAGCTTGAAGGCTACGTCCCGGGAGCCGATCCGGACGACATGCAGATGAGCTATCCGGATGCCGCCAATCTGCTGCGTAGCGGCCAGGGCGAGCGTCGCACTGCGATGTACAACATCCAGCTGCCGGTCGAACCGACACGCAAGGATCTCCCTGCTTTCAATGCGACCGGACTGGCGGCCACACGCGATCTCTTCGCGATGTTCGACGTGCCTTTCCGGTACGGACAGGCCTGGAGCGAAGCGGACGATGCACGCGGCGCGGACGTCGTCGTGCTGAGCCAGGCCATGGCAGAGAAGCTGTTTGGCCAAACCAATCCGGTCGGCCAGCGCCTGGTGCTGACAGGGCATCAATACACCGTGGTGGGGGTCATCGGCCCGTGGGCGCCATTGCCCCGCTATTACAAGCTGATCGGCGCAAGTCGCTTCGGCCAGGGCGAGGATTTCCTGATCCCGTTCGCCAGCGCCATCGGCCACGAAGTACCGCATGCAGGCAGCATGAGTTGCAGCGGCAAGCGCGATAGCGGCTATGCTGCCCTTCTTGCGTCCGAGTGCACCTGGATCCAGTTCTGGTTCGAGACCCGGTCGCAGGCCGAGCGCACCGACCTGCAGGCGTTCATCGATAGCTACGCCAGCGAACAACGCAAGCTGGGTCGCCTGAAGCGGGCCGCGCCGAACATGCTGTACGACGTGATGGCGTGGATGGACAAGCTCAAGGTCGTGGCCAACGACAGCAAGCTGTCGGCGTGGCTGGCATTCGGGTTCCTGGCCCTGTGCCTGGTCAACACGATCGGCCTGCTGCTGGCCAAGTTCTCGGTGCGCGCGAGCGAAGTCGGCATCCGCCGCGCGCTGGGCGCGTCGCGCGGCGACATCTTCCGGCAATTCATGATTGAAACGGGCGTGATCGGACTGGCCGGCGGTGTACTTGGCCTGATCCTGGCGTTCTGCGCGCTGGCGCTGATCGGCATGCAGAGCAAGGGCATGGCGAACATCGCGCACATGGATTGGAAGATGCTGATCGTGACCTTCGTGATCTCGATCGCCTCCGCACTGCTTGCCGGCTTCCTGCCGACCTGGCGCGCCTGCCAGGTCGCGCCTGCCATCCAGCTCAAATCACAGTAAACCCGGGAGAACTGCATGGAAATCCGTCCTATCCTGTCGGCCCTGTTGCGCAACAAGACCGGCCCCGTGCTGGTTGCGCTGCAGGTCGCGCTCAGCCTTGCCCTCCTGGCCAACGCGCTGCACATCGTCAGCGAACGACGGGCGGTCGCTGCCCGTCCGTCGGGCCTGCTCGACGAGGCTGCCACCTTCTACTTCGAGGCGCACAACCTGGACAACGACACACCGGAGCAGATGCTGGCAACCATCAAACGCCAGAGCGAACTGCTGCGCGCGGTGCCCGGCGTGGCGTCGGTGGCGTACGTGTCGCAGATGCCGATGTCCAACAAAGGCAGCACCAGCAGTTTTTCGGTCGACCGCAATCCGCAGGGCCAGAACACATCGCTGGGCATGTATGTATCGGGCGACTCACTGGTAAAGACCTTGGGCCTGCAAGTGGTTGCGGGGCGTGACTTCCTCCCTGGCGAACTGGTTGACATCAATGAGCAGGCGTTGCGTATCCCGCCCGACACCATGATCATTACCAGGGCGGTGGCCGACAAATTGTGGCCGGGCACGTCCGCAGTTGGCAAGATGCTGTATTTCGGTAGCGGCGAAGTGCCGGGCGCCCGCATCGTGGGGGTCGTCGAGCGCCTGCAAACGGCGCATGCCCAGGTCGGCGACCTCGGAGAATACGCGATGATCATGCCGGCCCGCCTGTATGGCGGGGAGAGCGCGCTGTACGCGGTACGCGCCGAACCAGGCCAGCGCGACCGCGTGATGAAAGAGGCAGAACAGGCGCTGCGCGCGGCGTCTAGCCGCCCGATGATCCTGAACGCGAGAACGGTCGAGGAAGACCGCAAGAACCGCTACCGCGCCGACCTTGCACTGTCGTGGATGCTGGTGACGGTCAGCGTGCTGCTGCTCCTGGTGACCTGCAGCGGCATTGTCGGCATGGCCAGTCTATGGGTGACCCAACGCCGCAAGCAGATCGGCGTGCGGCGCGCGCTTGGTGCGCGCAAGATCGACATCCTGCGCTACTTCATCGTCGAGAACGTGATGATCACGAGCGCCGGCGTGGCGGGCGGCGTGCTGCTGGGCGTTGGTCTGAACCAGCTTTTGGTGACGAAGCTCGAGATGGCGCGCCTGCCGGTGGCCTACCTGATCGGCGGCGCGCTGATGTTCTGGGTGATCGGCATCCTGGCGGCGTATGGCCCGGCCTGGCGCGCGGCCAGCACCTCGCCGGCGCTGGCCACCCGCAGCCTGTGAGCATGCGCGCGGATGCTATGCTGGCGGCCATGCCCACAGTTCTCATCATTGACGACAATGCCGCCGTCGCCATGGCGCTCGACGTGCTGTTTTCGCTGCACGACATCGCCACGCTGCGCGCGCTCTCGCCCGCAGAAGGCCTGGATGTGCTGGCGCGCGAACCAATCGACCTGGTGATCCAGGACATGAACTTCACGGCCGACACCACGTCGGGCGAAGAAGGCGTGGCGCTGTTTCGCGCGATCCGCGCGCGCCATCCCGACCTGCCGGTGATCCTGCTGACCGCCTGGACGCACCTGGACGCGGCGGTCGACCTGGTCAAGGCCGGCGCCGCCGACTACCTGCCCAAGCCGTGGAACGACGAGCGCCTGCTGGCCAGCGTCAGCAACCTGATCGAACTGGGGCAAGCCAACCGCGCGCTGGGCAGCCGGCTGCAGCACGAACGCAAGGCGCGGCTGGCGCTCGAGCAGAACTTCGACCTGCGCGGCCTGGTCTGGCAAGACCCGGCCACCGAACGCGTGTTGCACCTGGCTTGCCAGGTCGCGCGCGCCGACGTGCCGGTGCTGATTACCGGCCCGAATGGCGCCGGCAAGGAGCGCATCGCCGACATCATCAAGGCCAACTCGCAGGTGGCCGAGGGTCCGTTCGTGGTGCTCAATTGTGGCGCCCTGCCGTCCGAACTGATCGAAGCCGAATTGTTCGGCGCCGACGCCGGCGCCTACACGGGCGCGTCGAAAGCGCGCGAAGGCAAGTTCGAAGCGGCCGACGGCGGCACGCTGTTCCTCGACGAAATCGGCAACCTGCCGCTGGCCGGCCAGATGAAACTGCTGCGGGTGCTGGAAACGGGCCGCTTCGAGCGTCTTGGCTCCAATCGCGAGCGCCAGGTGCGCGTGCGCGTGATCAGCGCCACCAACGCCGACCTGGGCGCGATGATCCGCGCCGGCACCTTTCGCGAAGACCTGTTCTACCGTCTCAACGTGATCGAGCTGCGCCTGCCGCCACTGGGCGCGCGCCCCGGCGACATCCTCCCGCTGGCGCGTTCGTTCCTGGCCGCCGGCAAGGCGCTGCACCCGGCCAGCGAAGCGGCGCTGATGGCCTATCCGTGGCCCGGCAATGTGCGCGAACTGAAAAACGTGATGGCGCGCGCCAGCCTGCTGTCGCATGGCGATACCGTCATGGTGGCTGACCTGGGACTGCCGGCAGCGAGCACGCCGGCATCGGTATCAGGCCAGGAAGCGGAGCCGGACCGCGCCGCGCTGGTGGCGGCCCTGGCGCGTGCCGGCGGCGTGGTGGCGCAGGCGGCGGCCGATCTTGGCCTGTCGCGCCAGGCGCTGTACCGCCGCATGGAGCGGCTAGGCATCGCGCGGCCATGACCGACAGCGCGCGCCAGCCCAGGTTTTCACTGGTCACGCGGCTGTCGGCGCTGGTGGGCACGCTGCTCACACTGGCGGTGCTTGCCGCACTGCTGCTGGATCACCTGCTGCCCGCCCGGCCGCTGCTGGTGCTGGCCATCTGCCTGCTTGGGCTGGTGCCGCTGGCCGTCATCACGCTGCGCGCACAGCTGCAGCCGGTGCTGTCGCTGTTCCGGGCGCTGGAAGGCACGGTCGACAATTATCGCGACGGCGACTTTTCGTGCAGCCTGCACTGGCCGCACAACGATGAACTGCGTGACCTGATCGCGGCCCACAACAACCTGGGCAACGTGCTGCGCGAGCAGCGCCTGGGGCTGGCGCAGCGCGAACTGCTGCTCGACTCGATGGTGCAGAACACACCGGTGGCGATGCTGCTGGTGGCCGATTCGACGACGCCCGGCGGCGCCATCGTGTTCGCCAACATCGCCGCGCGCCAGTTGCTGGCGCAGGGGCGCAAGCTCGAAGGCCACAGCCTGCGGGCGGTGCTCGATGATGCTTCGGCCGCTTTGCGCGACGCGCTGGCGCGCGGTGGCGACGGCCTGTTTACCGCTGGCGAAGGCGAGGCCGAAGAGGTCTATCACCTGGCGCGCAGCACCTTCACGCTCAATGGCCGGCGCCACGAGCTGCTGCTGCTGCGCCACCTGACGGTCGAACTGCGGCGCCAGGAAGTCCAGACCTGGAAAAAAGTCATCCGCGTGATCAGCCACGAATTGAACAACTCGCTGGCGCCACTGGCGTCGCTCGCGCACTCCGGGGCCGAGCTGATACGGCGCGGCCAGCTCGAACGCCTGCCGCAGATCCTGGAAACGATCGGCGAACGCACGCGCCACCTGGAGAGCTTCATTTCGGGTTACGCACGCTTTGCCAAGCTGCCGACGCCGCGCCTGGAAGCCTGCAGCTGGCCAGCCCTGGTCACGCGTCTGGCTGGCCAGGTACCGTTCGCCGTCGCGGGCAAGCTGCCGCAGGATGCGGCCTGGATCGACGCCGCGCAGCTCGAACAGGCGCTGCTCAATCTCCTGAAGAACGCGCACGAATCTGGTTCCCGGCCAGAGGCCGTGCAGTTGCAGATACGGCGCGTGCAGGACCAGGTGCGCATCGATGTGACGGACCGCGGCAGCGGCATGAGCGAAGCGGTGCTCACGCACGCGCTGGTGCCGTTCTATTCGACCAAGCGCGCCGGCACCGGCCTGGGGCTGGCGCTCGCGCGCGAGATCGCCGAGGCGCACGGCGGGCGCATCCTGCTGGCCAACCGCGACGGCGGCGGCCTGGCCGTGACGCTGTTCCTGCCGGCGCTGGCGGCGACCTGAGAGCCTGCAGCGGCGGCTCTGGTAACATCGGCTTTGCCCTCCACCGCTTCGTGCCATGTCTGCCAAGTCACCCACCGTCATCGATCCGCGCTTCGCCCAGCCCGGCCATCCCCCCGCCACCATCGACGAATTCGAGGGCGTGCGCTTCCTGCACCTTGGCACCTCGTGGGTACAGGGCGCGATGCGGCTGGCCAAGCCGGACACGATCGAGCTCGAATACGTGCAGATGATGATGATGTGGACGTTGTTCCAGAGCGCGCCGCGCCACATCGTGCAGCTTGGCCTGGGCAGCGCCGCGCTGACCAAGTTCACGTATGCCCGCTTTCCCGATGCGCGCGTGACGGCCGTCGAACTGAACCCCAACGTGATCGCGATCTGCCGCGCCCTGTTCGGCCTGCCGGAAAACGATGCGCGCCTGGACGTACGCGAGCAGGACGCGATGGACTTCGTGCTCGATCCGGCCAACCATGGCAAGGCCGACGTGCTGCAGGTGGACTTGTACGACCAGGACGCGCGCGGCCCGGTGCTCGATTCGGAAGCGTTCTACCAGGGCTGCCTGGATTGCCTGGCGCCGGGCGGCGTCATGACCGCCAACGTGTTCGGCGACTTCAGCAACTACGACAAGAATTTCCTGAACATGGAGCAGGTCTTCGACGCCGTCGTCTGGCTGCCCGAGGTGCACGATGCCAATGTGGTGGTGGTGGCGTTCAGGGACGCGCCGCAGCTGGACTTTTCAGTGCTCTACGAGCGCGCCGGCGAGATCAAGCGGCGCCTGAATCTGCCGGCCAAGAACTGGGTGAACGGCCTCAAGGAATGGATGCGCGACCATCAAGGCTGACATGGCGCGCCGTGCCCGCCCGATGCCCCGGCTCGGGCGACGCCACGCCCAGTTCGGACGCCGGCACCGGTGCGCCCAGCACCGCAAAAACGGTGCCGCATGACTCGCGCTCGAGCGCCAGCACGGGGAACACGCGTTCCAGGTTGGCGTACTTGGCCCAGGCCCCGGCGCCGCGCGACTGCGTGGGCGGAATCGACATCGCGGCATAGCCACGCGCGCCTCCCTCCACTGCTTCGATGCTGCGCCCACGCGCTGCCCGCGCGTCGTCCAGCGGCATCGGGATATCCGACGCGTCGAGACAGCGCACGCGCAACTGCGCACCCGGGAGTGGGTGGTCGCTGATCTTCTGATTGGGCGCGTGCCACAGCTGCATCAGCACGATGCCGGTTGCGCTGTGAGCGTCCCAGGCGCTTTCGAGACTGCCGTAATGCTCGAGGCCATAGCGTTTGCAAAGCTGGGTGATATTCATGCTAATCGTTCCGTTGCCGTTGGCGCCGTTCCCGGACACGCCGGGCGGCGGGATCCTGCATGGCGCGCAGCAGGATCTCTCGTGAGACGTTGCAGCTTTCGAGGTACACCAGCCCTGCGTTGACGCCGCGCGTCTCGGCCAGGAATAACGCATATTCGGTGGCAAGCGCGGTTCGCTCGTCGGTTCGTCGCTGGATCATGGTGTGCTGCCTGAGGTGGTCGGCGGATTTCGCCCGCGCGGCGCACGGGCATGATGAAATCCAGTCGGCGGAATGAACCGCCTGCCGCCGTGCCTGTTTGGCATGGTTAATGGCTATCGTAGCTTGTCGCGAGCCGCGCACATTTGAAAAACTTGTTAAATAACGTAACAATAAAACAATACTTTTCGAACATTATTTCTTTTGGAAAAGTGCTTAATACTCAAAGCATTACTCGCTACTCATGAAAGTATTGTTTAACGAGCAAACCTGTCTCTTTTGTACGACGTATTTGCTCCCGAGACACGATCGTACTTACTTATTTCACATGCTCGTTCGTCGGCACCCCCACCCCGTTGCTAAGATTAAATAATGCTCTGATAACAGGGCGACATAAAAATCGATGAAAAGGGGACAGAGGATGATGAAGCAAACACTGCCACGCCGCGCTCTGCTGGCGTCAGCCCTGTTGGCGGCGCTCGCACCAGCCAGCGCACAGGAAGCCGACAGCAATATGTCGCAAGTCGTGGTGCTTGGCTCGCGCACCCAGGCCAAGACGGCGCTCGATACCGCCGTGCCCGTGGGCCTGATCAGCACGAAAGACATCCAGTCAGCCGGTACGCTCGAACTGGGCAAGGTGCTGCAAGACCTCGACCCGTCGTTCAACTTCACGTCGACGTTTGTCAGCGACGGCACCGACATCATCCGCCCTGCCACGCTGCGCGGCCTCGGCCCCGACCAGCTGCTCGTGCTGATCAACGGCAAACGCCGCCACCAGCAGGCGCTGGTCAATGTGCAGCAGACGATCGGTCGCGGCTCGGCCGGCACCGACATCAACGCGATCCCGCTGTCGGCGATCCAGTCGATCGAAGTGCTGCGCGACGGCGCCGCCGCCCAGTACGGGTCGGACGCCATCGCGGGCGTCATCAACATCATCCTCAAGAAGGGTGTCGGTAACGGCATCGTCAGCGCCAGCGCCGGCACCACCGACGAAGGCGATGGCGACACCTACTCGGCCAGCGCCAGCCGCGGCTTCGCGCTGGGCAGCGATGGCGGCTACCTGAACCTGTCGGTCGAAGCGCGCAAGCGCGACGAAACCAACCGCGCCGGCCTGGACACCGCGCGCGTGAATCCGCCGCGCGTCACGCAGCGCCTGGGCGACAGCAACGCCAAGGATTACTACCTGTGGATGAATTCGGCCCTGCCGATGGGCGGCGGCGAGCTGTATGCGTTCGGCGGCGCCTCGAAACGCAAGGGCGATTCGGGCGGCTTTTTCCGCCCGAAAGAAGATGGGCGCAACGTCCCGGCGGTGTACCCGGAAGGCTTCCTGCCGAACATCGTCACCACTGTGCAGGATGCGTCGCTTGCCGTCGGCTATCGCCACGACCTGGGCAAGGACTGGTCGATGGACGCGAGCGTGAACCATGGCCGCAGCCAGCTTCAGTTCCATGAACGGAACTCGATCAACGTCAGCTACTGGTACGAGAACGGCGAATCGCCGCGCGAAGCCGATACCGGCACGCTCAAGTTCGAGCAGACCACATTCAACCTCGACTTCAAGGGTCCGGTGAATCTGATGGGCGGCGAGCTGTTCGTCGCTGCCGGCGTCGAGTGGCGCCGCGATAACTACGAGATCGAGGCGGGCGACCCGGTCTCGTACCAGTACGGCCGCACCAACAACCCCGCCATCATCATCCGCGACCAGAACGGCGGCATCGCGGCCTCGGGCATCCAGGGCTTCCCGGGCTATACGCCATCGACGGCGGTCGACCAGGGCCGCCACAACACGTCCTTCTACGTCGACCTGGAGCGCAAGTTCGGCCCGGATGTCTCGGTCGGCGCGGCAGTGCGCCACGAGCGCTATTCGGACTTCGGCAACACGACGATCGGCAAGCTCAATGCGCGCTGGGACCCGAGCCGCTCGTTGGGCGTGCGCGGCAGCGTGTCGACGGGCTTCCGGGCCCCAGGCGTGCAGCAGAAGTTCTACAGCTCGGTCTCGACCAACCTGAATTCGGCCGGCGTGCTGACCGAAACGCTGACGGCGCGCGAAGACAGCGCCGTCACGCGCGCCTTCGGCATCGCACCGCTGAAGGAAGAAACGTCGAAGAGCGCCAGCATCGGCGTGATTCTGCGGCCGACCACCACGTTCTCGCTGACCGCCGACGTGTACCGCACCAAGATCGACGACCGCATCGTGTTCTCGAGCACGATCTCGCCAGAGTCGGGCGCATGCGCGACACCGGCCGCATGCCCGATCCGCGCGATCCTCGACCCGCTGCGCGTGGGCCAGGCGCAGTTCTTCACCAATGCGATCGATACGTCGACCACGGGCCTGGACCTGGTGGCGCAGCAGACCATCCGCGGCCAGGGCTCGACCCTGGTGCTGTCCGGCCAGCTGGGCTTCAACAAGACCGAGGTCAAGGCGCGCAATTCGCAATCGCCCGTGCTGACCGGCGCGCAGCTGTTCGACGATGCGCAGGTGACGCTGATCGAACGCGGCCAGCCGCGCAAGCACCACGTCGTGTCAGCCGACTACACGGCCGGCGCCTGGAACGTGACGGGCCGCGCGAACTATTTCGGCGAAGTACAGGGCCAGGGCTTTACGGCGCCATTCGTGCAGACGTGGGAAGCCAAATGGATCGTCGACCTGACGGGCCGCTACACGTTCAACAAGAGCCTGAGCCTGTCGGCGGGGATCAACAACCTGTTCGACACCTACCCGACCAAATGGGACCCGGTCCGCGCAGCCCCCTTCCCGCAACTGGGCTTCACCTACTGCTGGGAAACCTGCCCATTCGGGATGAACGGCCGCACGGCATACGTCAAGGCTGACTACACCTTCTAATGAAAACAGCGGGGGTCAGGTCTGACATTCTGAAAACAGCGGGGGTCAGGTCTGACATTCGGACACGACCTCTGCAGGAACAGCCGGGGTCAGGTCTGACATTCGGACACGACCTCTTCATTAGTAGCTCGATCCGAGTTCAGAAGAGTAAGGAAAGTGCGTCTTTGCGATCAATTTCGGCACGGTTGTTGCATAGCCGTTCTGAAGACGCATTGCTACAGCTGGGGCCGTGTCCGAATGTCAGACCTGACCCCGGCTTTTTTTTTCAGCGCCGCTCGCGCCACCATAGCAGCAGCATGGCCGCTGCGAAAGCGAGTGCGAATGGCCAGGATGGTGCGGGTCGTGTTGGTCCGTTCATCGTCTGGAGCTGCGAACGGGCGGCGTAGTGCGCCGTTGCATCGCGCCGTTCGGCTGCCTGCCATTCGGGCCAGTCGTTCGTTGCGTACACGTAGAGCGCATGCGGGCCGGCGTTCTGGTCCTGCAGTTGTAACCACCCCGCCTTTTGCGGCCACAGCGCTGCGCATGATGCGTCGGCGCGGTCTGCGCGCCGTTGCCAGTTGAGCGACTGCTTCAGATCGGGAAGCGTCAGCTGGCCACTGACGCCGCGCGCGCAGAGTTCCAGGCGCTGGCCTGCCAGTGGCATGTCGCCTGGTGCCAGCCATTCAGTCTTGTGCCGTTCTTCGACACCCACGCGGTCCAGCACGCCCTGCCACCACAGTGCCAGTGCGCGTGGCTCGGAGATCGCGTGGCGGTGCCATTCGGTCACGCCCAGCCAGGCGATGCGGCCCTGTTGCCAGTCGCGGGTCCAGACCATATCGTCAATGCCGCGCCATGGACCGGCGTCACGCGATGCGGGCAGCAGCGAGGCCACTGGCATTTCTAACGGCGCGTCGATCTTGGCGCCCAGCGGCTGCGCGCGTAGCGGCAGTTGCAGCGTGCGTGACCAGACGCCGGGATCGTTCGCGTTGCCGCCCAGGACCAGCAGCGGCATGCCCTTGGCCACGCGGTCCAGCAGCGCGCTGCGTTCGCCGGTCGCCATCCGCTCGAAGCGTGCAGCATCGATTACCATCAGGTTGGGCGAAGCCATCTCGGTGCGCGGCGCTTCGGTGCGCGTGATTGCGCGGCCCAGCGTGACTTGCCAGTCGAGCAGCGCGCCGCTAGCGGTCAGCAGGTCGTTCAGCACGCGAAGGTCGAACGATGGCGCGCCGAAGCGGCCGACGACCTGCAGCGGCACTGGCGCATGCACGATGAACGGGACCGGTCCCTCGGCAATCACCTTGTCTTTGGCGTCAAGCAGCCGCGCCTTGAGCACAACGCGCTCGGCCACCGGCGGCATCCAGTCGACGCGCAGGTCGCCGGTGCCCCGCGCTTCTGCAAGCGGCTGGCCATTCTCGGCCAGCAGCTGCAGCCGCGCGTCGGTCTTGTCTTCGCGCTCCATCGTCAGCGTGAACTGGCGACCCAGCGCTACCTGGCTTGGAAACGCAAGCCGCAGCGTGCCGCCGCGTGGCGCTTCCCAAGCCAACGGCCGTGCCGGCAAATCATTCCATTCGGCGGTGCGCAGGCCATCGCCCTTCAGCGTCAGGCTGTTCACACCTTCGAGTGATGACGGTGGCGCGGCCGGATCGATGGCCAGCGTGCGGCCGCCCTCGCCCGGCATGCGCAAGTCCAGCGCGAACAGGCCCAGGCTCGCGGCGGCGACGATGACCAGCAGCGCATCGAGCCACTGGCGGCGGCGCAGATACAGGCCGGCGCTGACGATGCATGCGACTACGATGCCGGCGATCAGCCACTGCTGGTTCATGGCTTGGCCGCTCCATCAGCCGACTCGCGCCAGCGGCGCGCGAACGCGGTGTCGACGCTGGTCTTCGCCTGCAACAGCACCTGCCCCTGCCCTGCGCCGGAACGCAACCAGGCGCGCAGCACCGGGCGGCAGGCGATGCAGCCGTCGGCCACGTCCTGGATCGCGCGCTGCGCTGCCAGGCGCTGCTCGTCCTCGACCAGGCGCGTGCGCACCCAGTCGTTCGCGGTGCGCATCCACAGCGCCGGCAGCGCAGCCTCTCCCGACAACGCCTGCACCAGCGTGCGCAGTTCTTCCGGCAGCGCCGCCGCCTGCTCCCCCTGCGTGCGACGGTAGCTCGCAGCGCCGTCCATCTCGCCGGTCATGCGCTTTTCTTCCTTGATCGGTGGCGGCGTGAAGGCGGTCTTGTGCAGGTAGATGCGCTCGGCCTGCTGCAATTCCTTGATCGCTTCCAGGGCCTTGTGCTCTGGGGCCAGGGCGCTTTTCGGCGTGATCGCACGCAGCGATTTTTCGGCGTCCCACATCGCGACCAGCGCGCGCCGCAGCACCTTCTTGGTGCCTTCGTCGTACATCGTCGCGTTCTCGGCTTCGTCGTGCGCGTGGCCGTAGGTTGCCAGGATCTGCTGCGTCTCGTTGACGATGCCGCCCTTGCGCTGATTCGGTTCGCCGTGATCGTGGTCATGGCCACCGGGTGCATGGTCATGGCCCTCGTGGCCTTCTTCTTCGGCAGGCTTCTCGGCGGCGCGTGGCGCCTTGGCCGCTTCCTCGCCGAACAGCGTCGACTCTTCGCCCAGGAACTGGCCATAGCGGCGGCGCAACTGCGCCTGATCGTCGCCGATCCGCTCGCTGCGATCACGCATGTCGGCGGCCGCGAGCTTTGTGTTGCGCATGTCGGCGATCAGCTGTTCGGTGTCGATGATGATCTGGCGCTGGCTGCGCAGCGATGCCGGCTTCACCAGCGACGGCATCGCTGCACTTTCTTCTTCGGCTTCCTGCTCCGGCGCCGGGCGCCGCACCGTGTACGTCGGTGACTGCACGGTCTGCGCACGGCCCGCGTTGTCGGTCGCGCGGACGAAAAAATACAGCTCGTCGCCCGGCTCCATCGCCAGCTCGCTCAGGGCCCATGTCCTGGACCAGTTGCGCAACTTCGGATTGCTCGACGCCGGCAGCGGCATCTCGCGGTCCGTAAAGCGCACGTTCTCGCCGCTGCCCTGCGCAAGCGTCATGTGCAGTGTCGCACGGGTGATCCGGTAGTCGTCCTTGACCTGGACCGTCATCGTGGTGCCGGTCGCGTTGTCGCGCAGGTCCTGGATCATCTGCGCCGGGGCGCTGATCGTGATCTCGGGCGGCGCATCGGGAATCACGCGCAGCGTGTGGCGCGCGCCGCGCCAGCGCCAGACCACCGATTCGGTCGCCGTCCAGCGCGCGCACTGTTCACCGGGTTCGAGTGTTTCACCGTTACCCAGCTCGATTTTATTGTTGCCGCCCGTGCCACCGGTCAGGCACCACGTCACGACCGTCTGCTCAGGCACCTGCAGGTCGCGCGGCGCCGATTCAGATGCCGCCACGCCCGTATAGGCGGGTGGGGCAAGCTTGATGTTCAGGCCAGCCAGCGTGGCGGCCGTTGCACTGCTGACGGGACTGGGCGGCGTGACCGCACCCTGCTCCGACGGCCGCGTGGTCGCGTACCACACCATCCCCGCAAGCACCGCGCTGACCAGCAGGATCGGCAGACCGCTCGATACATGCTGGCGCGCGATCTGGCGCAGTTGCTGGCGCGAGACGGCCGCATCGAGCCGTGCGAACAGGCGCTGCTGCTGCAGGCGCGCGATCGGTGTGTCGGCCGCGTTGAGCAGGGCCGCGCTATCTTCCATCTCGGGCACCGCACCATCGAGCCACGCCGGCCATTCATACGCCACGCGGCGGCGCAGCTTGACCCAGTCCAGCGCGCACCAGCCGGCCCAGGCCAGCAAGCCCGGGCCCGACGGAATGACCAGCCAGGGCAAGGCCCCGCCGATCCAGAGCGGCATGCGGCGCAGCTGGGCTGCGCGCCATACGCGTTTGGTGATCTCAACGCCTCCGTGCATGCGCGAGACTCCTTTCAAGGACGAACAAGCCAACCAGGATGGCCAGCAGGATGTCGCGCAGTGCGCCGCTTGGCGCCGGTGCGTTGGCGCCTTTCGAGGCGGCGAACGTTTGCGACGGCAAGGTGTAGGGACGGGGCCCGATGTGCAGCCGCTGCCAGGTGTCGAGCAGCGCACGTGCGGCGTCGACATCCTGCGGCGGCCATGCCGGATGGTGCCACAGGCGGCCGCGCGCACTGTCGGCGTACTGCAAACCGTTCAGCGTGCGCGCCTTGGCCAGCTCGGGGAACGCCGCCGGGTTGGTCACCCACCACAGCGATGCACGCAGCGCCGCAGGCGGCGCCTCGGTACGGTCCCAGATGATCAGGTCCGTCCTGGCGCCCGGTGCATCATCCACGACGATCTTCTCGACGCCATCCTGCGCCGCAAACAGGCGGCGCCAGGCTTGCGGGCGCTCGCTGGCAATGACCACATGCCGCTCGACGTTGGCTGGCACGGTCGGCTGCGTGCGCACCGTGATGTCACGGCCAAACACCGGCTTCGTGGCCGGCATCGGCACGTCGCCCAGCACCAGCAGGCGCGCGTCGCCAGTCCATTCGCGTTCATGCGTGTGCAACCAGGGCAATGCCTGCGCCGCCGGCAGCGTCACGCGCTCGGCCCCAGCCAAGCCGGCTTGCCCCACTTCGCGCTCGACCCAGACCTTATCAGCGCCCGCAGTCACGACCACCGTGTCGCCGCGCCACGGGTAGACCGGGTCAGCCAGCCAAGCGATGAGCACCGCGAGTAACAAGCAGCGCACCAACAGCAGCAGCGGATCGCTCCAGCGCCACACGCGCGTCTGTTTCGGCTCGGTGCGCGGCAAGAAACGCGCAGTGGCCATCAGTGCGGCCTGGTTCTGCACGCGCTTGCGCCGGTGCCACCAGACCGGCAGCAGCAACACGGGAAGCGCAAACCACCAGAGTGCATTCATGGGCGATTACCTCGATGGCCGGCGCAGCCAGCGCCGCAGCACGTCGCCCGGCGCCTGCTCGATGGCGGCCAGCGTCAACGGCATGTCATTCCTGCGGCACTGGGCCATCACCCGATCGAAGTGTTCCATGCGGTTGCGGCGGTAGCCTTCTTTCAGGTCGGCGCCGATGCGGAACACCCCTTCGTCATGCTCGGGGTCGCGGTACGCCTGCGTGTCAGGGAAGCTGGCATCAATTTCGGCCTGCGTCTGCAGGCACAGCACGCGTACGTCGTGGCGCATCTGGCGCAGCCGGGTCAATGCCAGCGACAGCGGCGACGGCCAGTCGAGCAAGTCGCTCGCTGCGTAGATGGCGCTGGGCGAGAGGGCAAAGTGCAGGCTGGCCTTGAGCGTTTCGGCGTCCGGCAACTGGCCGGCGGGTGTGGCGCGCTGCAGTTGCGCCAGCACGCGCTGCAGATGGCGCGGGCCGCGATTGGCGGGCGTGAACGTCACCTTGCCGTCGCTCAGGATCACCAGCCCGAACGCATCGCCCTGGCGCTGCGCGATGGCGGCCACACAGGCCAGCAGCGTGCGCGCGCAGGTCAGTTTGTCGATGCCCTCAATGCTGCGGCTTGGTTCGGCCATCGATGCGCTGGCGTCGAGGATCAGCCAGACGGCCACGTGGCTATCGCGCTCCGCCTCGCGCACGAAATAACGGTCGGCGCGCGCGGCCAGCTTCCAGTCGACGCGGCGCCACTCGTCACCCGGCACGTACGAGCGGTACTCGGAAAACTCGACGCCGGCACCGCGCTCGCGGCCCGCGTGGATGCCGTGCCCGAGCCCGGCCAGCACGTGACGGATCACGAGATCGAGCCGGGTCGTATGCGCGATCAGCGCCGAATTCACGGACGACATTCTGCGATCGCCAATTACGCTACCTTGATCTCGCGCTGCAGCGACTGCAACACATCGGCGATGGCGATGCCGTCGGCTTCGGCCTCGAAGTTGCGCAGCACGCGGTGCGCCAGCACCGGCAGCAGCATCGCGCCGATGTCGTCGCGGGTCACGGCCAGCCGGCCCTGCATCAGCGCGCGCGCTTTCGACGCCAGCACCAGTGCCTGGCCGGCGCGCGGCCCGGCGCCCCAGCCGATGTGCTTTTTCACCGCATCGACCGTGGTCTCGCTCGGGCGCGTGGCGCGCACCAGGCGCGTGGCGTAGCGCACCAGATGGTCACCAATCTCGATGTCGCGCACCAGCTGCTGCAGGCGCAGCAGCGTGGCGACATCCATTACCGGCTCGGCATCCTGCAAGCCCGCGTGCGTCGTGCGCGAGACCATCAGCACTTCTTCATCCTCGGTCGGGTACACGACATCGATGCGCAACAGGAAGCGGTCCAGCTGCGCTTCCGGCAGCGGGTACGTCCCGGCCTGCTCGATCGGGTTCTGCGTGGCCAGAACAAAGAAGGGCCGTGGCAGTTTGTGGGTCTGGCCGGCGAAGGTGACCGAGCGTTCCTGCATCGCCTCGAGCAGCGCCGACTGCGTTTTTGGTGGCGCGCGGTTGATCTCGTCGGCCAGCAGCACTTGCGTAAACACCGGGCCAGGCTGGAAGCGGAACGCGCGCTGGCGCGTGGCCTGGTCTTCTTCGAGGATCTCGGTGCCGACGATATCCGACGGCATCAGGTCGGGCGTGAACTGCACGCGCCTGAACTGCATGTCGGTCGCCTGCGCCAGGGATTTCACGAGCAGCGTCTTGCCCAGCCCCGGCACGCCTTCGACCAGTGCGTGGCCGCCGGCCAGCAGGCACGTGACGAGCAGGTTGACGACGTCTTCCTGGCCAATGATCACGCGCGCCATGCTGGCTTTGAGCTCGCCCACTTTCGCCGTCAGTGCAGCGATTTCCTGTTCGTCCCACGCTATCGAATTACTCTCAGCCACTGGTCATGCTCCCAACGCATATTGAATGATGTTTACTGCAAAGCGGGTGTTGTCCACCGCCAGAAAACGCTTGTTGCGAAAGTCGTAATCCCACTCGCAGCCATAGTCCTTGTTCGAGTACAGCACGCGCACGCGCCCGCCAATCTCGATCGCCTTCAGATACTCGTGCACCAGGTCGTCGCCCCAGCCATTGAGCTCCATGCCGGTCGTGGGCGGACCATCCTCGAACTTGAAGAAGCACGAATACAGCGGGTGCTTGTTCGGGATTTTCTTCAGCGCGTTCAGCCCGAAGATCTTGGCCATCTCGGCCTCGAACGACTTGGCGAACAGGCCGTCGATGTCGTGGTTGCAGTCGTCGACAAAAACAAAGCCGCCGCCACGCACGTATTGTTCGAAGTTGCGCCGCTCCGCTGGCGTGAACTGCACCAGCTTGTGGCCGGCCAGGTAGCAGAACGGCGCCTGCAGCATCTTCGGGTCGGACAAGGCCACCATGCGTTCCGTCGTATCGACCCGCAACGTGGTGTACTCCACGAGGGAGTTCAGCACGTTGCTCGGCATGCGGACATCCACATCCCAGTTGCCCGATTCGTACATCAGGCGCGTGAAGTAGAAGTCAAAACTGGCCATGTCGATGCCCGACCGTCAGACCGCGTCCGACAGCGACGTGAAGTTGAAGTCACGCACCTTCATCGGCGGCAGCACCATCTGGAACGGCACCTCGTCGCCACCGATGATCTGGGGCTTGCCCAGTTCATCGATGTTATTCAGGATCGTGACCGGGCTCTCGTTGAAGCGGAAGTTCTTGAGCGGGTACTTGATCTTGCCGTTTTCGACGTAGAACGTGCCGTCGCGGGTCAGGCCCGTGAGCAGCAGCGACTGCGGATCGACCATGCGGATATACCAGGTGCGCGTGACGACGATGCCCTTCTTGGTGCCTTCGATCAGCTCTTCCAGCGACTTGGTACCACCCGCCATGATCATGTTGCCGTGTTCCGCGGTGGCGCGCTTGCCGGTCTTTTGCGCCCAGTAGCGCGAGTAGTCCAGCGAGGCGATGCGGCCATCCTTGATCAACTGGGTGCGCTCGCGCGGCAGCAGCGATTCGTTGTCCCATGGCGCAACCGGTACATCCTTGTCCCACGGATCGGCCCAGACATTGACCTGGCTGTCGAACAGCTTGTCGCCCAGGCGGTTGCCCCCGCCCTTCTTGGCCAGGAAGCTGCGGCCTTCGTCGGCCGAGCGGGCCGAGAACGCGCTGAACATATTGCCGAGGATTTCCGACGTCGCCGCCGGCTCCAGGATCACCGTGTAGCGGCCTGGTTCCAGCGCGCGGGCGTCGACCGAACGCAGCGCCTTTTCGATGGCGACCTCGGATGCTTCACGCGCATCGAAGCGCGCCGCATCGACGGCGGCGCGGGTGACCCAGCCCGAACCACGGCCGTCTTCGGTACGCGCGGTGAGGCTGAACGACAGGTCGGTGAAGTCCTGGTGGCCGAACACGCCGTTCGAATTGGCGATCGTCGAAAAGCGCGTGCTGTCGGTGAAGAAGCCCGCCGTGACGAGTTTCTTGGCACGTGCCATCTCGATGCTGGTGGCAGCAACCGACGCCCGGAAGTCCGGATCGATCGCTGCGGTGGCCGGCACGAAGGTGCTGGTAGCGCGGTAGGCCTGCTTGGAAATCGCCGGCATGAACTCCGGGTTTTCCGGCGACAGGCGCGCCAGTTCTTCGGCGCGGCGCACGGCCTTTTCCAGCGACTTGTCGTCGAATTCGTTGACGATCGCGGTGCCGCTGCGTTTGCCGAAGGCCACGCGTACGACGAGCTGCATGTCTTCGGTCAGGCCGGCGGTCGAGACGCTGTTGCGCGCGAAGCGCACGTTGCCCACACGGCTGCCTTCGATCGACACGGTGCACTCGTCGGCTTTCGACATGGCGAGCACGCGGTCGGTGATGCGTTTTGCTTGGTCCTGATTGAGCGCTTTCATCTTGGTTTCCTCAGCCGATCTTGCGTGCGGTGTTGATGACATTGATGCCGTTGAAGCGCGTGGTGCTCGACCCGTGCGACACGGCGCTCACCTGGCTTGGCTGGCCCTTGCCATCGAAGAAGGACCCGCCCATGCGCCAATCGCGCTCGTCGCAGATTGCGGTACAGGCATTCCAGAATTCCTGCGTGTTGGCCTGGTAGGCCACGTCTTCCAGCGGGTTCGTGATCTTGCCGTTCTTGATCTCGTAATACAGCGTGCCGCCAAACTGGAAGTTGTAGCGCTGCTGGTCGATCGAGTACGAACCGCGGCCCAGGATGTAGATGCCCTTCTTGACGTCGGCCACCATCTCATCCGGGGTGAGCCGGCTCTTGCCCGGCTCGAGCGACACGTTCGGCATGCGCTGGAATTGCACCGTGCTCCAGCTGTCGGCATACGAGCAGCCATGCGATTCCTTCTCGCCGATGATGTGGGCCTGGTCGCGCGTGGCCTGGTAATTCACCAGCACGCCGTTGCGGATGATGTCCCACTTCTTGGCCGCGACGCCTTCGTCGTCGAAGCCGATCAGACCCAGCGAGCCTGGCGTGGTGCGGTCCGCCACAAAATTGACGCGCTCCGCACCGTACTTGAATTTCTTGGTTTCCCACTTGTCGAGGCCCGCGAAGCTGGTGCCCGCGTAGTTGGCTTCGTAACCGAGCACGCGGTCCAGTTCCGTCGGGTGGCCGACGTTTTCGTGGATCGTCAGGAACAGGTGTTCGGGGCTGAGCACCAGGTCGTACTTGCCCGGTTCGACCGACTTGGCCGACAGCTTTTCGCGCGCCTGCTTGCCGGCCATGCGGGCGTCTTCGATGATGTCGTAGGCGTTCTTGTACAGGCTCGTGACGCCGCCGGCGGCGCGCACCTTGTTCTCGGGGCGCGCGTCGAAGTATTCATAACCCATCGACGCCGGGGCGCCCAGGCCACCGCGCGAGCGGAATTTGCCGCTCTTCTTGTCGACGGCGGTGGCATTGATCGGCGCCCACAGACGGTGGATGTCCTGGTCGATGTACGAGCCGTCGGTCGAGGCAAAATACTTTTGCTGGTTGATCTGGAAGAGCGACGCGGTCATGAAGTTCGCGCCCGCATCCAGGCCCGCCTTGTTCGCGGCGATCAGCATGTCGGCCTTTTCCTTGACCGGAATCGTGCGCCAGTCCTTCTTGAGCGGCGTGGCCCAAGCCACTTCGCCCACGCCCTTAACGGGCGCCAGGCGCACCGGCTCGGTCTGCAGCCTGGCGTTGGCCTTGGCAATCGCCACGGCCTGGCGTGCGGCACCGGCCACGCCGTCGGTCGTCATGTCGTTGGTCGAGGCGAAGCCATAGGCGCCGCCGGCGATCACGCGCACGCCGACGCCGCTCGATTCGGTGTTGTTGATGCTTTCGACGTTCAGGTCACGCGTGATGACGAACTGGTTCAGGTAGCGGCCAATGCGCACGTCGCAGTACGACGCCCCGGCTTGCGTCGCCGCGTTCATCGCGGTGTCGGCCAGGGCCTTCTTGGCGCTTGCCGCCATCGGGTTGAGCAGGTCTTCGGCCGCGATCGCGTTGCCGAACACCGGAATGAACAGCGCGCCAGCGGTGCCGGCGCCGATATGCAGGAATTGTCGACGTTCCATGTGTGTTATCCGTTTGCGGTTGCGCGTCATTCCCGCGCTGGCGGGAATGACGGTGTTGCAGCGATGGGGCTTAAACCGCGTCCGACAGCGACGTGAAGTTGAAGTCGCGGATCTTCATCGACGGGATCAGCATCGAGTAGCGTGCTTCATCGGCGCCGATGACCACCGGCTTGCCGATTTCCTCGATATTGTTCAGCATCGACACCGGGCTTTCGTTGAAACGGAAGTTCTTGATCGGGTGTTTGATCTTGCCGTTTTCAACGTAGAACGTGCCATCGCGCGTCAGGCCCGTGAGCAGCACCGATTGCGGATCGACCATGCGGATATACCAGGTGCGCGTGACCAGCACGCCCTTCTTGGTATTCGCGATCAGCTCCTCGGTGGTCTTGTTGGTGCCGGCCATGATGATGTTGCCGGCCGCGCCCACCGCGCGCTGGTTCTTCTGCTGCGCCCAGAAGCGCGAGTAGTCCAGTGCATTGATCTTGCCATCCTTGACCAGCTCCACGCGCTCGCGCGGCAGCATGTTGTCGTCCCACGGCAGCACCGCGACATCCTTGTCCCACGGGTCGGACCAGATATTGACCTGCTGGTCGAACAGCTTGTCGCCCAGGCGGTTCTTGCCGCCGGCTTTCGACAGGAAGCTGCGGCCTTCGTCGGCGCGGCGCGCATCGAAACCACCCAGCATGAAGCTGAGCAGATCGGACGTGGCGGCCGGTTCCATGATGACCGTGTAGCGGCCCGGCTCCAGTGCCTTGGCGTCGACCGAGCGCAGTGCTTTCTCGATCGCGATTTCGGCCGCTTCGCGCGGATCGAATTTGGCGACGTCGCGCGCCGAGCGCTTGACCCAGCCCGAACCGCGGCCGTCTTCGGTGCGCACGGTCAGCGTGAAGTCCAGCGACGTTGCCACCTGGTGGCCAAACAGCCCATTCGAGTTGGCGATGGTTTCAAAGCTGGTGCGGTCGGTGAAGAAGCCGGCCGACACCAGACCGCGCTTGCGGCAGCCTTCGATCGCATAAGCCGCAGCCTGCGCGCGGTACTCCGGATCGATGTCGGCGGTCTTCTGCACGAACGTGTCCGATGGCTTGTAGGCGGTCTTGGCGATGGCCGGAATGAATTCCGGATTGTCCGGCGCCAGGCGCGCCAGGTCCTCGGCGCGGCGCACCGCGCGCTCGATCGACTTGTCGTCGAATTCGTTGATGGTGGCCGTGCCCTGCTTTTTACCGAAGGCGACCTGCACCTGGATGCGGGTGTCGTCGGCCAGGCCGGCGGTCGAGACGGCGTTGCGCGCAAAGCGGATATTGCCGATGCGGTTGCCCTCGATGTTGACGATGCATTCATCGGCTTTGCTCAGCGACAGCACGCGGTCGGTGATGCGTTTGGTTTGTTCCTGGGTCAAGATACTCATGTGCGCCCCTGCTTAGCCGATCTTGCGAGCGGTGTTGATCACATTGATGCCGTTAAAGCGCGTGGTCGACGAACCATGCGAGACGATGCTGATCTGCGGCGGCTGTCCTTTGCCGTCGAAGAACGAACCGCCCATGCGCCAGTCGCGTTCATCGCAGATGGCGCTGCAGGCGCCCCAGAATTCCTGCGTGTTCGACTGGTACGCCACGTCTTCCAGCATCTGGCCGATCTTGCCGTCCTTGATTTCGTAGAACAGCTGGCCGCCAAACTGCGAGTTGTAGCGCTGCTGGTCGATCGAGAACGAGCCGTCGCCGACGATGTAGATGCCCTTCTTGATGCCCTTGACCATTTCGTCGGGCGTGAGCTTGGTCTTGCCCGGTGCGAGCGAGACGTTCGGCATGCGCTGGAACTGGACCGTGTTCCAGCCGTCCGCATACGAGCAGCCATGCGATTCTTTTTCGCCGATGATGTGGGCCTGGTCGCGCGTGGCCTGGAAGTTGACCAGGATGCCGTCCTTGATGATGTCCCAGCGCTTGGATTTCACGCCCTCGTCGTCGAAGCCGATGGCGCCCAGCGAGCCTGGCGTGGTCTTGTCGGCGAAGATGTTGACGATCGGCGAGCCATACTTGAAGGTCTTCGATTGCAGCTTCTCGAGCGTGGCAAAGCTGGTGCCGGCGTAGTTGGCTTCGAAGCCCAGCACGCGATCGAGCTCCGTCGGGTGGCCGACGTTCTCGTGGATGGTCAGCCACAGGTGTTCGGGCGCCAGCATCAGGTCGTACTTGCCCGGCTGGACCGACTTGGCGGTCAGCTTGCGCTTGGCGTCGCGGCCGGCGGCGCGGGCGTCTTCGATAATGTCATACGATTCGGTGTACAGCGTGGCGATGCCGCCGGCGGCCTTGATCTTGTGCTCGGGCCGCGCGTCGAAGTACTCGTACCCCTTGCCCACCGGGGAGCTGAGGCCGGCGCGCGAGCGGAACTTGCCGCTGGCCTTGTCGACGGCGGTGGCCGAGAACGGCGCCCACAGGCGATGCACGTCCTGGTCGATGTACGAGCCGTCGGTCGAGGCAAAATACTTTTGCTGGTTCACCTGGAACAGCATCGACTGCATGAAGTTCGCGCCGCCTTCCATGCCGGCCTTGTTCGCGGCGATCAGCATGTCGGTCTTCTCGGCGATCGGCACGGTGCGCCAGTCTTTCTTGATCGGGGTGCTCCATGACACGTCGCCCACGCCCTTGACTGGTGCGAGGCGCACCGGTTCGGTCTGCAGCTTGGCGTTTGCCTTGGCGATTGCCACGGCCTGGCGCGCCGCATTCGCGATGCCATCGGTCGACATGTCGGACGTCGCGGCAAAGCCGTAGGCGCCATTCACGATCACGCGCACCCCCACGCCGGCCGACTCGGTGTTGGCCACGTTTTCGACGTTCAGCTCGCGCGTGGTGATGAACTGGTTGAGGTAGCGACCGATGCGCACGTCGGCGTAGCTGGCGCCGGCCTTGGTGGCGGCGTTGAGCGCGACATCGGCCAGCGCCTTCTTGGCGGCCACTGGCATGCTGCTGGTGAGCTCTTCGGCAGCGATGGCGCGTCCGAAAGGCAGCAGCATCGAGGCGGCTGCCCCGCTGCTGAGATTAAGAAAGGTACGGCGTTCCATGAGATCTCCTGAATAACCTTCGTCCGGGCAGCGGTTCCGCGAACAGCTCGGGCCGCTCTTGTAATTACAGCTCTTATGCTTTGGTTTTATGACAGATGAAAACGTGACAAACCGCGCAACCTTAGCAGCAACTTAAGACTTTGAATAGGCAAATGTTGTGCCACCACAATGCACAAATTTGTACGTACCTTGCGCAGCTTCTTTTCTCCCTGCATCCCGTCAATACGGGCGCCAACGCCCGCCACACATGCATATGTGACGAATGCTTGACTGTGCGCCGTGCCTCCGGGATCATCAGCGCAGCGACGACGGCGCACCGCCCGTCGTCAACCATCATGGAGACCTCGCACGATGAAACGACTGATCCTGGCCGCAATGCTGGCAACCGGCATCGCCGGCGCCGCGCACGCGGACGACGCCCTGAAATCCGCCATCGCCGGCGAGCACCGCGCCGCCGCCAACAAGGCCCGCGATGCGTTCCGCCACCCTTACGAAACCCTGACCTTCTTCGGCATCAAGCCGACCATGACGGTCATCGAACTCTCGCCGGGCGGCGGCTGGTACACCGAGATCCTGGCGCCCTACCTGCGCGAGAACGGCAAGCTGATTGGCGCTGGCGGTTCGCCGGAATCCCGCGGCGGCAAGGCCTATCGCGACAAGCTCGCTGCCGACGCCAAGGTCTACGACAAGGTGATGCCGGTGGTGTTCGAACCGCCGACCCGCTTCGAGCTGGGTGCGCCGAACAGCGCCGACATGGTCGTCACCTTCCGTAACCTGCACAACTGGCTGGGCGCGGGCGACGAAGCCGTGGTCACCACGCTGAAAGAAGTCCACAAGGTCCTCAAGCCGAATGGCGTGCTGGGCGTGGTCGAACATCGCCTGCCGGTCAAGATGACGCAGGATGCGAAGGCATCGAGCGGCTACATGCACGAAGCATATGTGATCCGCATGGCCGACCTGGCCGGCTTCAAGCTGGCCGCCAAATCCGAAGTGAACGCCAATCCGAAGGACAAGGCGGATCATGAAAAAGGCGTGTGGACGCTGCCGCCGGTGCTGGCCAACAAGGACAAGGACCGCGAAAAGTACATGGCGATCGGCGAGAGCGATCGCATGACGC
Organism: Oxalobacteraceae sp. CFBP 8761; assembly: GCA_014841595.1. Classification (NCBI taxonomy): domain Bacteria; kingdom Pseudomonadati; phylum Pseudomonadota; class Betaproteobacteria; order Burkholderiales; family Oxalobacteraceae; species Oxalobacteraceae sp. CFBP 8761. The sequence goes on from JACYUE010000006.1 coordinate 50,526, forward strand.
TCAAGTTCGTCAAGAAGTAAGCAACCTGCATGACGTGGGAAGGCCGAGGGTCTTCCCCGTATTTTCTTTTGCGGCGCACGTGTATATTCTTTCGGTTGATAGCCCTCCCGCGCAACCGAAGGAAACCATGAAGACTTTGCGATTCGCCGTTCTCGCGCTGGCCATCTCCGGCGCGCTCCATGCCCAGGAAACCACGCCGCCCGAGGCCCAGCCGGCCGCTGCCACCGCGGTTCCCACCCCCGCCGTACCAGCCGCATCGCGCACCACCACGCCCGCCCCCGCCCTGCCTGCCGTCGAAAACTCGGTCGTCAAGATTTTTGCCACCGTGCGCCGGCCCGACCCGTACAAGCCCTGGACCAAGTCGGCACCAGCGGCCATTACAGGCTCCGGCGTCATCATCGAGGGCAAGCGCATCCTGACCAACGCCCACGTGGTGGGTTACGCCAGCCAGGTCGAGGTGCAGGCCAGCCAGTCGGGCGAAAAGGTGTCGGCGAAGGTCATCGCGCTGGCACGCGGGCTCGATCTGGCGGTGCTGGAGCTCGATGATCCCAGCTTCTTCGACAAGCGCCCGCCGGTGCCACGCGCCGCCGTGCTGCCGGACGTGCGCCAGCAGGTGTTCGCCTACGGCTACCCGGTAGGCGGCAATTCGCTGTCGACCACCACCGGCATCATCTCGCGCGTGGAATTCGTCAACTACGGCGCCTTCAGCTCGGGCCTGCGCATCCAGATCGACGCACCGATCAACCCGGGCAACAGCGGCGGGCCGGTGATCGCCGGCGAGCGCATGATCGGCCTGGCATTCGCCAACGTGACCAATGCGCAGAGCATCGGCTACGTGATCCCGAACGAAGAAATCGAACTGTTCCTGCGAGACGTGGCCGACGGGGTCTACGACGGCAAGCCGCTGCTGCATGACAGCGTGCAGACGCTGGAAAGCCCGGCGCTGCGCCAGTACCTCAAGCTCGACAAGTCGGTCGAAGGCGCGGTGGTGCACCGGCCGTACCGTACCGACGCCGCCTGGCCGCTGAAGGAGTGGGACGTGATCACCCACATCGGCGAGCATGCGATCGACAACCAGGCGATGGTCAAGCTGGGCTCGAGCCTGCGCGTGCGCTTCCAGTACCGCATCCAGCAGGTGGCGAAGAACGGCAAGGTGCCGATGTCGATCATCCGCGGCGGCAAGCCAATGAAGGTCGAGGTGCCGGCCACCGGCGCGCGCCCGCTCCTGATACCGGACCTGGATGGCGGCTATCCGTCGTACTTCATCTATGGCCCGGTGGCGTTCTCGCGCGCCACCAGCGAATTCATGGCCTTTGTCAGCGGCAGCGCGCCGGGGATGAATGCGTATGCGTTCAACGCCAGTCCTCTTGTGACGCAACGCGGCGATTCACCGACACCCGAGCGCGAAGAACTGGTCGTGATCAGCGCGCCGTTCTTCCCGCACAAGCTGGTGAGCGGCTACAGCAACCGCTTCGGATCGGTCGTGGAATCGGTCAATGGCAAGCCGGTACGCAGCCTGGCGCATCTGGTGGCGCTGCTGCGCGACCTGAAGGACGAGCAGGTGGTGCTGAAGTTCGATCAGCGCTATGGCGAGACGATGATCCTGCCGCGCCAGGCGACGCTGGATGCGACCGAGGAAATCCTGTCGGACAACGGGGTGCGCTCGCAGGGCTCGGACGACATGATGAAGGTGTGGCAGAAGCGGTAACCCGCACTGCCGCCACCACGACGACGCCCGCACCTGCATGCGGGCGTCATTCGTTTACTTCGCCTTCTTCACGGGCGTGAAGAGCAGGTCCTGGAAGTCGTAGCTGAAGTCCGTCTCGGTCGATACGGGCTTCATGCGCAGGCGCTCGATCGAACCATCCGGCTCCAGCGAGAACGTCGCATACGCATCCGCGTTGAAGTTGCGCTCCTTCCAGCGCACGATGAAGGTGTCGTGCTGGAAGTGTTCCATTTCACCCGTCAGATCCGGCGTGCGCGCGAACGACATCACCAGCTTGCTGCCGGCGCGTTTGATCGTCGCCTTGCCGTACCAGGCGTCTTCGTACTCGCCTTCGTAGCCGGCCAGCGCCAGCGACGGCTTCGACGCTTTCGCACGGCCCGTGCTTTCACCTTTTACGCGGGCCGCTTCCTTGGCGCTGGTCTCGTTCGCGATGTCGGCGATGCGGCCGATCCAGTCGGTCGGCGCGACGCCCAGGTAGCCGTCGAGCAGGCGATATTGCAGCGCATTGAGCGATGGGCCGCTTTCGGCGTTGGTGAAGATCGCAATCCCCAGCTTCGCTTCCGGCACCAGCAGCACGCGCGAATAAAAGCCCTGCAGCGCGCCGCCGTGCATCGCCACCAGCTTGCCCTGGTAGTCGCGCAGCTGGAAGCCCAGGCCATAGGCCATGAAGTTGGGCCTGGTCGCCGCCAGCGACGGCTTGGGCTGGCTGACCGTCATCGGCGTTTGCGCCGTCCACATCTCGCGGGCCTGCTTGTCGGACCACAGGCGTGCTTCCTTGCCGCCCGCTCCCGCCGGCAGGCGGCCGTTCTCGAGCAGCACATTCATCCAGCGCGCGATGTCTTCGGCATTGGTGTTGATGCCCACCGCGCCGACGGCGTTCGCCACCGGCATCGGCTTGACGACCGCCGCCTTGCCATTGATCTTGCTGTGCGGCGCCGACACGTTCATGCCGGCCGTGTGCGCGGCCAGGCTGGTGGTGGTGGCGGTCATGCCGACCGGATCGAGGATCCATTCGCGCATCGTCGTGCCCCAGTCCTTGCCGGACTTTTGCGCGATGATCTTGCCGGCCACGATGTAGAGCAAGTTGTCGTAGGCGTAGCTGTTGCGAAAGCTCGTTGCCGGCTTGATGTAGCGAAGGTTGTGGATGATTTCGTCGCTGGTGAAGGTGGTGGTTGGCCACCACATCAGGTCACCGGCGCCCAGACCCAGGCCGCTGCGGTGCGTGAGCAGGTCGCGCACCGTCATCTCGGCCGTCACGTAGCTGTCGTACATGCGAAAGTCGGGCAGGTGCTTGATGACCGGGTCGTCCCAGTTCAACTTGCCCTGGTCGACCAGCATCGCCAGGCCGGCGGCAGTGAAAGCCTTGGAGTTCGACGCGATCTCGAACAGCGTCTTGCCGTCGACCGGTGTCGGGTCGCCCAGCTTGCGCACGCCGAAGCCCTGCGTGACGACGACCTTGCCGTCCTTGACCACGGCGATGGCGATGCCTGGCACGTCGAAGGTTTTCAGGACGCGCTGCACGTCGGCGTCCAGGTTGTAGACGGGGACTGCCGCCGTGGTGGTTGGCGCTGCCACTGTTTGCGCGCCGGCCAGGCCGGCGCCGCAGAACGCAATCAGCACCGCGCCGGCGATGTGTTTCAACAGTCCGCTGGAAGAGCGCGTCATCATGGCTTGCCCATCGCTTTGTCGACGCTCGATTGCGTCTCGGGGTGATAACGCTCGCGCGCCTTCTTGTAGACGCCTTCCGCCCAGGCGCGGTCCTCGGCTTTTTCGCGCAGTGCGGCGTACAGCGGCACCACGAACTTCTGGCGGCCCACGCTCATCAGGAAGGCTTCCATGTCCGGGCGCACGTCACGGTAGCCGGCGTGCACCGCCGCGCGGTAAAAGCGAAACGCCACTTCGTTGTTGGTCGACTTGGCCAGGCCATAGGCGCGGTCGAGTTCTGCCAGTTTGGCGGCGTCGGCCTTCTTGTCGATATCGTTCAGGAACTTCATCCACTCGACGGCGTTCCAGTTTTTGGCGTTCAACTGCGCGGTCGATACCGCGCCTTTCGTCCAGCCGTCGATTGCGGCATTCAGTTTGGCCAGGCGCTGCGACACGGCGCGCTGTCCGCTGGCCGGGATGCCCGGGCCGTGGATCCATTCGTCGAGCTCCGCGTCGCTCATGATCTTGGGGTTCTTCGCCAGCAGCTGCGCGCGCAGGTAGGCGATGAACTGCTCGTTGGTCACGCTCTGGAACGCATGCTGGTCGAACCAGCCGCGCAGGAATTGATCGAACGCGGCGCGGCCCGCGCGCTGCTCGAGCGTGTGCAGGAACCAGGCGCCTTTCGGGTAGGCCAGCGAGGTGTCCGGGTAGTCGGCGGCATTGGTGTCAGCCTGGCGCGAGACCAGTGCCTGCTTCGCTGGCGGCAGCTCCTTGAGCATTTCGAGCGCTTCTTCCTGCTCGAGCTGCAGGTTCATCAGCGCGACTTCCTTGCCGTAGATTTCTTCCAGAATGCGGGTGGTGACGTAGGTGGTGAAACCTTCGTTGAGCCACCAGTGCTTCCAGGTTGCGTTGGTCACCAGGTTGCCCGACCAGCTGTGCGCCAGTTCGTGCGCCACCAGGTCGACCAGGCTGCGGTCGCCCGCGATCATGGTCGGGGTCAAAAAGGTCAGGCGCGGATTTTCCATGCCGCCGATCGGGAACGATGGCGGCAGCACCAGCATGTCGTAACGCCCCCAGCGATACGGGCCGTACAGCTTCTCGGCCGCGGCGACCATCTTCTCGGTGTCGGCCAGCTCGTACTCGGCCGCCTTGATGCGTTGCGGCTCGGCGTACACGCCGGTGCGGCCGCCCAGCGTGCGCGCTTCGAGCTCGCCGATGCCGATCGCCAGCAGGTACGACGGAATCGGCTGCGGCATCGTGAATTTCCAGCCGCCCTTGCCGGTTGCCTTCATGTCGTTATCGGCGCTCATCACCACGCGCAGGCCTTCCGGCGCCTCGATGCGCGCGGTGTAGGTAAAGCGCACGGCCGGCGTGTCCTGGATCGGCACCCACGAGCGGGCATTGATCGCCTGCGACTGGCTGAACATGAACGGGTACTTGCCCGACATCGTCTGCACCGGCTGCAGCCATTGCAGTGCGGTGGCCGTCGGCGCGGTGCGGTAATGGATACGCACTTTCGTCTGCCGCGCCGGCAGCTTGATCTGCAGGGGCTGGCCCTTCTCTTCATCGAACTTGCCGAGCGTGTAGTCGGCCTTGCGCCAGGCGCCCTTCGCGTCCTGCGCTTCGATCTTCGAGATCGTCAGCTCGCGCGTGTCCAGGTCGAGCGTGGTCGCTTTCTTGTCGATCCAGTTCAGCGTCAGCTCGGCGTAGCCGCCCAGGCTTTTCTTCGCGAAGTCGGCCTTCAGGTCCAGATGCAGGGCCGTGGTCTTGACCTGGTCGTATTTGGCGTAGCTGAGGGGATCGAGCGCGAACGCGTAAGCGCTCCACGCGCCCAGGAAGGCTGCGGTGGTGGCGCGCAGCAGGGTGCTTTTGTTCATGGTCTCTCGCGGAAAATGACAGCCCGGCCGGGCTGAAGGCGGGAGCAGAATAGCATGGGCGTCAGCCCGGCGAAAGCGCTGCCAGGCCATGCCGATACACTGTCAATACGCCAACGCTGCCTGCATGATCCACACCGGCGCGGACCACAGCACATTGCCGTCGTCCTGCGTGACCTTCGCATAATAGAAGTGCGCTCCCGGGGCCGGCGTAAACGTGGTCTCGGCCTGCTGCGACAGGCGCGTGACCTCGCCGTTGCGACCCGGGACGCCCTCCATGATCGCCAGCGCCGCTACCTGCCGGCCAGCGGCGCTGGCGAAATTCGCGATCAAGGTGAGTGGCCCGCGGTTGGTGAACTGCGCGCCCATCACGTGGCCGTTGGCCGTCAACACCAGCTGGGACGCCTTGTCCATCGTCGCGAACACGCGGCGCGCCCTGAACGCGTCGACCAGACTGGCGCGGTTCAGCGCGACGCCCGTTGGCAGCAGCACCCCGGTGCGGTTGCCATACGACGCGCCCCAGTTGGCGCAGTGGTTGTCCTGGTTGGTGCTGAAGGCCAGCCGGTAGCCGGCTTCGAGCAAGCGGTTGCAGGCCCCTTCGAAATTGCTGCGGCGGGTTTCGGTCTCGGTCACGTTGTTCGAAAACGCGTTGGTGTTCATCACTTCGCACAGCACCATCGCGGCGCCGCCATCCTCGGTGTAGGCGAGCGGCACGCCGCCCACCTGGAACTGGCCCGCTGGCGCCGGATGGTTGAACTGGCCCACCCAGCCGCGCTGGCGCATCAGCGTGTACAGCGCCGCGTAATCGCTGCGCGGCGTGATCGTGTCGGCGAATGGCGCCCCATTGGCGTTCGTTTCCCAGCCCAGCAACTCGTCACTGTTGAAGATATTGATATGGCCGCCCTTCTCGATGACGCCCCACTCGAGACCGTACAGCGCCAGGAAGCCCGGATGCTGCGCCGAGAACATGCTGGCGGCGGCCAGGCCCGCGCGGTACAGGGCACGGGCGGCAGCCGGGTCGGCATCGGGTGCGCTGCCTGACGAGCCGTCGAACATGTGGTTGTGTTCCGAGGCGACGAGGATGTCCAGGCCACGGTCACGGGCATAGGCAAAGGCAGCAGCCGGCCCATACGGCGCCGACTGCGGCCGCTGGGCGCTCCGGCAGCTGGCGACATCGGCGCCGCCGTCGCTGTGGTTGGTCTGGCTGTGCAGGTTGCCCAGCCAGACGGTATAAGGCAGCGCGCCGGGGGCCTGCACTGCCCCCGGCATGAAGGCGCCGGGCAGCGGTGCAAAGGCGGGCGTGGCCAGTGCGCGCGGTGTGCCGACTGCGATTTCCCATTCCTGATCGATCGCATCCTGTTCCGCGCGTTGTACCAGCGCGTGCAGGCGCACGCGATAGATGCCGTCCGGCGCCGGCTGCTTGCCCAGGCGCCCCGACCAGGGCACTGTCACCGTGATCTCGTCACCGGTCATCGTCACCTGGCCGCGCCACTGCAAAACGGTGCGCCCGCCCGGTGCGCGCAGGTCGACGCGCCAGTGGACATCGGCCGGCTGCGCCAGGCCGGGATACGCGAACGTCAGCGTGAACGTGCGTGCAGCCAGCGGACCAGCATGAAATGGCGCATGCAGCGTGGCGTCGAATTCCTCGTGTTCGGCAGGGCCGGCGTTGGCGGGGCTGCAGCACAACGACAGGGCAAGGATGGGTAGACAGGCGGTTTTCATGATGACAAGCTTGCAACTTCCCTGCCCTGTCACCTTGCGCCATGCGTGCTACGGTTGTCATCCTGATCATGTTCATTGATGAGTTTCAAGCTTACACAGCCGGGGTCACAGCTGGGGTCAGGTCTGACATTCAGACACGACCTCAGCTTTAGCCACTTCTAATGGTGTCTTGCCCAGGATTTCATGGCCCGGCTCTAGCTAGTTCCGACTACTTGACTGTCGAGATCGTGTCCGAATGTCAGACCTGACCCCAGCTTTTCGTTATATTGGCGCATGATCGACCAACTCGATATCTCCCACCTGCGTACGCTCGACGCGCTCGCGCGCTTTCCCACCATCTCGGCGGTGGCCGAGCACCTGGACGTGTCGCAGCAGGCGGTCAGCCTGCAACTGAAGAAAATCCGCACCATCCTGGGCGACCCGCTGTTCGTGCGTACTGGCCAGGGCATGGCGGCCACGCCGTACGCCAGGCTGATCGCGCCGCATATCGCGCAGGTGCTGGCGGGCCTGCATGCGATTCCGCTGCCATCGACTGTGCGGCCGGAAGACGTCGAGCGCACGCTGGTGGTCTCCGGCACCGACTACACGCAGAAGGTGATCGTGGCCGACCTGTTGCGCGACCTGCGCCACGCGGCGCCGAAGGTGAAGATCGCGGTGGTCGACCTCGAAGTCAGTGCCCTGACGCGCAAGCTGCACCAGGGCGAGATCGACGTGATCTTCACGGCCGAGGGTATCGCTGCCCCGGGCCTGGTGTCGATGCCGCTGTTTCTCGAGCAGTACCGCTGCGTGACGGCCGACCGCGCGCTGGCCGATGCAGGAACGATGCCGCTGGCCACCCTGGTGACGCACGACTTCATCGTCACTAATCCGAGCGGCGCCAGTTTCACGGGATCGGCCGACGGCTGGTTCGCGCGCCAGGGTTTGCAGCGGCGCGTGGTGGCGTCGGCGCCGTCGTTCTTCATGGCGCTCGAGTACCTGAAGGAATCGGCAATGGTGGCCTTCATGCCGGCACGCCTGCTGCCATGCGACGGCATCCATGAGATCGCGCTGCCCAAGTATCCGCCCGGTTATGGCGTGGTCGCGGCGTTTCACCCGACTGCGCAGAACGATCCGTTCATGATGTGGATGCTGGAGCGCATCAGGGCGCGGCTGGCGGCAGCGGCCTAGCGTCACTTGTATCGGCTACAAGCGTCGACCGATTGCCGCGCGGGACGGGCCTGTCTATGCTGGCCGATTCCCTTCACCTGCCCAGGAGCGCCCCATGACCATCGAACGCATCAACCCACCTGCCCTGTATGACGGCGCGCCGCACGGCCTGTCGCACGCCACGATCGACCATGACACTGGCCTGGTGTTCGTGTCCGGCCAGGTCGACTGGGACCGGGGTTACCAGGTCAGGCACACCACCTTGGCCGCGCAGACCGAAGGCGCAGCGCGCAACCTGATCACGGTGCTCGATGCCGCCGGCTCATCGGTCGAACAGATCCTGCAGCTGCGCGTCTATGTGCGCGGCGAGATTGGCGAGCACCTCGAGACCGTGGCCCCAATCCTCGTGCAGCACTTGGGCTTGCCCCGCCCTGCCTTGACCGGCATCGGTGTCGCTTCGCTCGCGTCACCCGATACGCTGGTTGAAATCGAGGCAGTCGCAAAGATCGTTCGGCCTTAACCGACCAGTTTGTTTAGTAAACTGGCTAAACAGCCCAGTAAAACCCGGTAATGATTGCCGGGAAACCTGACTCCACCTATAACCTGTAAACAGGCTCGAGCGTGCGCGTTGATGACATCGCCCGCACGCTGGATGTGCCTCTGGCGTAGCGTATGAAGAACAGGCGGTGGGCTGTGCGCTCCCGCCACGTGTGGAGACACCAATGACAGCTCGTTTCAAGCCCCAATCGCTTTCCCTTTCCTTCGCAGTCCTGCTGTTTAGTGCGGCGCCGTTGCAGGCTGCCGAACCGGGCTCCCCGGCCGCAGCGGTGAACGTCTTCATCGGGACTGGCGGCGATGGCCACACCTTCCCGGGCGCGAGCCGCCCGTTCGGGATGGTGCAGCTCAGTCCCGACACCCAGCACCGCCACTTCCGCCAGAGTTATCCATGGGCTGCCGGCTACAACCACGGCGACGGCTCGATCCTCGGCTTCTCGCACACGCACTTCTCGGGCAGCGGCCACTCGGACCTGGGCGATGTGCTCCTGATGCCCTACAGCAGCGAGACCAAGCTTGAACCGGGGTACCCCGAGCGACCATTTTCGGGCTACCGCTCGCGCTTCTCGCACGACCAGGAACAGGCCGAACCCGGCTACTACGCGGTGCGCCTGAAAGACCATGACGTCGATGTCGAGCTGACCGCGAGCGAGCGTGTCGGCCTGCACCGCTACAAGTTCAAGGCCGGCGAGCCGGCCAAGGTGCTACTCGACCTGCGCACCAGCATCTACAACTACGACGGCAAGAACCTGTGGTCGCGCCTGCGCATGCGCGACGCCACCACCGTCACCGGCATGCGCGAAACGCGCGGCTGGGCGCCAGGTCGCCAGTTGTATTTCGCGATCCGGTTCTCGCGCCCGATCGATACGCGCCAGCTGCTCAATCGCGAAGAAGCCGTCGAGTACAAGGGCTTTGCCCAGCCGGGCAAGACGCCGGGCGACCGCGCGCTGGTCGAGGGCAAGGCGCTGATGGGCGACTTCAGTTTCGGCGTGCCGGCCGATGGCACCCTGCTGGTAAAGGTCGCGCTCTCGCCCGTCAGCGAAGACAATGCGATTGCCAACCTGGCCGAGATGCCGGGCTGGGACTTCGACGCCGAACGCCGCCGCGCCGGCAAGGCCTGGGACGAGGCGCTGGGCGCCGTCAAGGTCGAGGCGCCGGCACCGATGCGCACGCAGTTCTACACGGCGCTGTACCACACGATGCTCGCGCCCTCGCTGTTCATGGACCTCGACGGCAGCTACCGCGGTCCGGACAACGCGGTGCACAAGGCCAAGGACTTCCGTTTCCACTCGACGTTCTCGCTGTGGGATACCTACCGCGCGCTGCACCCGCTGCTCACGATCGTCGCACCCGAACAGCGCAGCGCCGACTTCGTCAACTCGCTGATCGCCTCGCAGCAGCACAGTCCCTACGGCGTGCTGCCGGTGTGGCAGTTCCACGGCCTGGAAACCTGGACCATGATCGGCTACCACGCGGTGCCCGTGATCGCGGACGCCTACATGAAGGGCATCCGTGGCTTCGACGCCGACAAGGCCCTGGCAGCGATGACCGCCAGTGCCGAATACGGCCCGTACGGCGGGCTGGAACACTATATGAAGCTGGGCTACGTGCCGATCGACCTGGAAAAGGAAGCAGCCTCCAAGACCGTCGAATATGCGTACGACGACTGGACCATCGCGCGCATGGCCGAGAAGATGGGCAAGAAGGATGTCGCCGCCCGCTACTACCGGCGCGCCCAGAACTACCGCAATGTGTTCGACAAGGACACGGGCTTCATCCGCGCCCGTAAATCCACTGGCGAATTCCGCACCCCGTTCGATCCGGCGCAGTCGAACTTCGGCAGCGACTACACCGAGGGCAGCGCGTGGCAGTATTCCTGGTACATGCCGCACGATAATGCAGGCCTGATCGGCTTCCTGGGCGGCGACGCACAGCTCGTGGCCAAGATGGACGAGGTCTTCGACGCCAAGGTCGACGAAAACCTGTACGCGCACATGGAAGACATCTCGGGCCTGATCGGCCACTACGCCCACGGCAACGAGCCATCGCACCACGTCGCCTACCTGTACAACTACGCCGGCGCGCCGTGGCGCACGCAGGAACGCCTGGCCAATATCATGGCCACGCAGTACAGCGACAAGCCCGATGGCCTGTCGGGTAACGACGATCTGGGCCAGATGTCGGCCTGGTTCGCGTTCACGGCGCTGGGTTTTTATCCGGTCGCCCCGGGCAGCAACGAGTACGTGATCGGCCGCCCGTTCCTCGACAAGGCAACGCTGAACCTGCCCAACGGGAAGCGCTTCACCGTGCGCGCCGAGAACCTGTCGGCCACCAATGGCTATGTCGGGCGCGTGACCCTGAACGGCAAGCCGCTCGCGCGCACCTTCCTGCGCCATCAGGACATCATGGCCGGCGGTGAACTCGTCTTCACGATGCAGGCCACGCCGAACAAGGATTGGGGCACGGCGAAAGAGGCCCGCCCGTACACGCAGACCGCGTACTGACCGGCGCGCACATGGCCGTGACGATCCGCGACATCGCCCGTGCCACCGGCTACTCGATCGGCACGGTCTCGCGCGCGCTGAAAAACCAGGAAGGCCTGGCCGACGAGACGCGCACGCGCATCTGCGCCACGGCGCGCGAGCTGGGGTACGACGTCGGCAATCTGCGCCAGAGCGAGATTCGCCGCGTCGCCTTTCTGCTGCACCGCCAGCACAACACGCAATCGGCCAGCCCGTTCTACCTGCCGGTACTGCACGGCGCCGAGGATGCCTGCCGCAAGCACGGCATCGCGCTCTCGTTCGTCGTGGTCGGTCCGGCCGAGCCGATGCTGGATCTGGTGCGCCTGCACCAGCCGGACGCGTTGCTGTGCGCCGGCTTTTTTGAGCCGGAACTGGTGGCCGCGCTACGCGACACCGGCAAGCCCCTGGTACTGCTCGACATGCGCCTGCCTGGCTACCGCTCGGTCAATCCCGACCATGCGCTGGGCGGCTACCTGGCCACGCGCCACCTGCTCGCGCTGGGACGGCGCCGCATTGCCATGCTCACCGGTCCGCTGTCGCATCACAGCATCAGCGAGCGCTATCGGGGCTTTCGCAAGGCCCTGTTCGAGGCGCGCATGCTGGCCGATCCCGACCTCGAAATCCAGCTGCCCAGCATCGGCGACACGCACGACAATCTGCATGGGGCGGTCGACACGCTGCTGGCGCGCGAACCGCGGCCCGATGCGCTGTTCTGCTACAACGACAGCGCCGCGCTGGCGGCCATGCGCCACTGCCTGGCGCGCGGCCTGAAGGTCCCGCACGACATCGCGATCGTCGGCTTCGACGACATCAGCGCCGCCGCGGCCGCGGTGCCGCCGCTCTCGAGCATCAATATCGACAAGGATCTGCTGGGCCGGATGGGGGTGAACCTGTTGCTGGACAAGACCGCCACGTCCGGCCCCGAACAGACACTCACGGTACGGCTGGTGGCCCGCGAGAGCAGCACCGGAGAGGCGCGATGAGCGGGCCAGCGGCTATCCTCTGCGCGGGTGAGGCGCTGGCCGACCTGCTGCACCAGGACGGCGACACATGGCGCAGCCACGCCGGCGGCTCGACCTGGAACGTGGCGCGGGCATTGGCCGCGCTGGGCGTCGCCAGCGGTTTCGCCGGCGCCATCAGCCGTTCCATGGCCGGCGATGCACTGTGGCGCGCCAGCGAAGCGGCGGGCCTGGACCTGCGCTACCTGCAGCGGGCCGCCACGCCACCACACGACATCACCAGCGGCGACGTTGCAGCGAACCTGCATTTCGATGTGACGATCATGCCGCCGGCTTGGCCGCACGAGGTGAAGTGGCTGCACTTCGGCGGCACCAGCATGGCGCGTGGCCCGCTCGACCTCGCGCTGATCGCATTGGCCGAACAGGCGAAAGCACATGGGCTGCGCATCAGTTATGACCCGCACTGGCGCAACCTGATGGGCCCAGCCTACGACGCCACGTTGCGCCGCATGACCGAACTGGCCGACGTCATCAAGGTGGCCGACGACGACCTGCGCGCGCTGTTTCGCAGCCACGACACGCTTGGTTCGCTGGGGCGCCTGCGCGCGCGCAATCCGGCAGCGCTGGTGCTGCTCACGCGCGGCGCCGGCGGTGCGTCGCTGTATCACGGCGCGCAGACGTGGCATGCGCAGGCGCCCGTCGTCGACGTGGTTGACGTGGTCGATACGCTGGGCGCGGACGATGCGGGGATGGCCGGGCTGATTTATTCGCTGCAGCAGTGGCCCGATGCAGGCATGGCCGCGCACCTGGCGTTTGCGGTGGCGGCGGGCAGCGCCGCAGGCCGGGTGGCGGGGGCGCACGCGCCCGACCTCGGCGCCGTCCGGGCGCTGCTAGACGGCGTCGCCGTTACCGGCTGAACGCGCCCTGCGACGTGATCACGCCGAGGCGGCGCACTGCGCGCTGTCGCCCACGAAAGGACGACAGTCGACAGGGATGTCGATCAGGAACGTCGTGCCCAGCTCGGGCGAGCTGTCGACCGACACGCTGCCGCCGTGGCTTTCGCCCACGGCCTTGACGAACGGCAGACCGATGCCCCAGCCGGTGGCCGAGAACGGCCCCGTTTCGCGGCGCAGGTACTCGAAGATCCGGTTGTGCTGCTCTTCAGGAATCGCGTTACCTTCGTTGTGAACGCTCAGCATCATGCGCCCGCGCGTCTGGTGCGCCCTGATGCTGACGGTGCCGCCGTCGCCATACTTGATCGCGTTGTTGACGAGGTTTTCCAGTGCGCGCCAGAGTGAGGCGCGGCACCAGTGGCCCGTGACCGGCTCGCCGGCCACGTCGACGACGACCTGCGTGCCATGCGGGCCGTGCCCGTATTGCTCGCCCAGTTCGCGCGTCAGCCCCAGGATGTCAAAGTGCGTCAGGTGCAACGGGATCTTCGCCGCGCCCTGGAACGTCAGGGCGTCGAGCAGCTCGGCCATCATCTCGTTGAGCCGGTCGGCGTTGGTGCCAATCCGGGCGGCGACGTTTTTCACCTGTGCCCAGTCGGCCGTCATCGACATGAGCTGCGCGCCATGCGCGACCACCGACAACGGCGTACGCATGTCGTGCGACAGCGCGGCCGCCATCTTGTGCCGCAGATCTTCATGGATCTGCGTGAACGAGCGCACTGCCTCGCGCATTGCGGCATTGATCGATGCGTCGATGATGCGCCAGTGGTCGTCGTCCAGGACCACCCTGCCCTTGGCCACGACCGCAATCGACTCGCGCAGGATCTGGTATTCGTGGACCACCTGGTCGGGGCCGAACGGCGTCATGCGGGCGCGCTCGGTCCCGTGGACACTCGCCGAATTGTTGCCGCTCGCAGCCTGCGTGCGCGGATGGTCCGGACTCAGGGCTTCGGCAATATTGTCGAAAAACGCCGGCAGCGTGTTGGTCAGCACGGGCCGCAGCAGATTCTGTGCGCCGTCGACGCGCGCGCGCACTTCCCGTTCCCAGCGGTCCATGACGGCGTCGCGGATGGAAATGAATTGCAACCCGGTGGGCGAAATACCGTGGCGGTCAACATTCTGGTCAGTGGCTAGTGTCATGCGGTCGTCAGTGTCAGGGCCGTGCGCAGCATGCGCGATCGGTCACGAATAAGGGAAGATCAGCGGCGATCAGGGGCCGTTCCCGAATTATATAGCGCAAGCCAATTCGCACTGCGCGGCCGGCCACCGCCCCGGCGATTTTCAGCGCCGGCTGTGGCTGGGCCGCCACGCCCAGCGCGCTGGCCCTAGGCGCCGGCCGGCGTCCCCGCGATCCAAAGCTCCACCCGGTGATCGCGCCGGTCATCCTGCAGTTCGAATGTCCAGTCAGGACAAGGCTGGCCATCGAGCAGCAGGCCTTCCATCCCGTCGCCCGCGTGCACCGTGATTTCGTAGAACGCGCTGTGATAACGATAGCGCAGGCTGAATCCTTCCCAGCCCGGCGCCAGGTGCGGCGTCAGGTGCAGGCGCGCGCCGTTGCGCTCCACGCCCAGCAACGCTTCGAGTGCCAGCAGCCAGGTGGCCCCGGCCGAGGCGGTGTGCAAGCCGCCGATGGCGCGGCCGATGTGTGGCGCGACCGTGCGCACGCCGCCCGCGAGGAAGTATGGCGGCGCGCTGATATCCGCCGTGCGGTCCGGTTCCAGGGTCGGCGCCAGCGGATCGAGCATGCCGGCCAGTTGCCACGCGCGGCCGGCGTCGCCCAGCCGCGCAAAGCCCGTCGCCGCCAGCGCGACGGCGCCGTGGTCCTGGCCAGGGCTGGCCACCACGCGCTCGCTCCAGTGCCCGTCGACCGCCGGATCGCACAGCAGCGTGACGCCGTGCGCCTCGTCGACCAGGCGCAGCGCCGCGGCGCGCAGCGCAGCCGCACCGTGTTCGGCATCGGCCTGCACCGCCCAACCCTGGGTCGACAACTCGACGCGGCAGGCGGCATTGGCGATCGAACCAAGCGCATTACGACTGTCCAGCCACGTCCAGCGGTACCAGTCGCCGTCCCAGCCATGTTCTTCGCATTGCGCCCGGAGCGCCAGCGCGGCGCCGCGGCAGGTGGTGGCAAACCCGAAGTCGCCGCGCCGGTCCGCCACGTCGGCGAAGCGTTGCAGCACGGTCGCCATGAAAAAGCCCGTGCGCACGCTTTCGACACGGCCCGTGGCGTCATCGTCGTGCAGGCGCGCCGCCGCCAGCGGCAGGCCGCGCTGGCCGAAGCGCAGGCAGCCGCGCAGGCCGTGCACGCAGTGCTGGTACAGGTCGTCCCCGGCGGCCAGCCGCGTGGCGTCGCCGGGATCGGCGCCGAATGGCAGCACGGCCAGCAGCGCGGAGTCGCCCGTGACGGCCAGATAGCGCGTCAGCACAAAGGGAAGCCACAGGAAATCGTCGACCGCGGGGGCCGGCAGGTTGGACTGCGCCGTGGCGAAGTCGCGCGCCGCCTGCAGCAACGCGTCGCGCAGCAGCTCGGGCCGGGCATGCACGCTGGCGAGCAGCGACTGCAGGCGCGTGGCGGGACAACGCTCGCCCCACGCCGCGCTGATTGCCTGATACGGCAGCCAGGTGTTCACGCGCAAGTCGAGCGAAGCGTCGGGCGAGTGCAGTTGAACCGCGCCCAGCGTGCCAGCCCACCAGTTGTGCAGGCGCTCCCACGCGGCAGCGGCGGCACGCGCGCCACCGTGCAGTTGCACCTCGCGGCTGGCGTCGAGCGTGCCGGGACCGGCCACGCCCAGCACGAACACCAGTTCGCGCTCTTCGCCCGGCGCGAGCGTGATGGCCGTTTGCAGGGCCGCGCATGGCGTGCGCCCCGCGCCGCTGGCGCCGGACAGGCTGCTGCGACCCAGCGCCGCCGGTTGCGCGATGCTGCCCTGGCGGCCAATGAATTCGTCGCGGTCGCAGGTTGCGGCGACGTCCTCGGCGTCGACATGGAAGAACCCTACCTGGTCACGGAAATCGTCACTGAATGCATTGCGCGCGAACAGCGCGCCGCTGGCCAGGTCAATGCCGGTGACGACCTGCAGGCCAGGCGTGGCGTCGACGCTGTCGAGCTGCCATGCCACGAATCCGGTCACGCTCAGGCGGCGCGGCGCATCGCTGTCGTTGCGCAGCCGGAGCACGCTGTATTTGATGGACACATCCGGCGCCACGAAGCAGCGCAGCGCCGAATGGATACCGTGCGCCCCGTGTTCGAACACGGTGTAGCCGACGCCGTGCCGGGTCAGGTAGGGTTCCGGCGATGGCGCCGGCCACGGCGTGGGCGACCAGAAGGCGCCGCTGTCTTCGTCGCGCAGGTAGAACGCTTCGCCATCCTGTGGTGCGACATCGTCGCTGCCAGCGCTCAGGCGCGCACCGCGCGTCCCGCTCCAGGTAACGGCATGGCCCCGTTCCGAGACCACCGATCCAAAGCCGGGATTGGCCAGCAGGTTGGCCCAGGGCGCCTGTGGCACCGGCACCGAGGCGCTGCTGCGCACCTCGTATTCACGGCCATCGGGCGTGAAACCGCCGATGCCATTGTCGAACAGGCGCTCGGGCTGCACGGTGGGCAGTGCTTCGGTCATCCACGGCGTCGTTGCACCGGCCACCAGCGGCGACGGCAAGGCGGCGCCGGGCCGCGCGGCGCGGCGCAACTGGTCGGCCAGGTCGCCCCGGCCGGACAGCAGCAGCACGCTTGCGCTCGAGCGCAGCAGGATGCGGTCTTCCTGCGCGACGTCTTCGCGCAGGAACAGGTGCACGCCGCCCGGCGCATCGAAGGTGTCGGGATCGACCAGGGCCATCGCCAGCGTCATTACCCCCTCGCGCACGGCGCGGCTGTCACACAGGACCAGCAGGTCGACCGCGAAGCCGCGGTTGCGCCAGTAGGTATGCGCCTGCAGCACCTGGCGTGCCAGGCCGGTATCCGGACCGTCCGCCAGCTGCAGCAGCAGCACTGGCCGCACGCCATCGATGCCGTAGGCGAGCAGGTCGGCGCGGCCGCGCACATTGCGCGCGATGACGGCCGGGTCGGCGCGCAGGGCCGGTACCGGCTGCAGCAGGCAGCCGGCCAGGCGGTTGCACAGCTGCGCATCGGCTTCGCTCACGTCCATGCGGCGCAGGAAGGCCTGGGCCTGGGTCCAGGCCGCGTCGATCGCGCGGTCCACCGCATGGCCGGCGCTGTAGCGGGCCGCCAGTTCACGCGCCATCGCCCGGCTGGCGGCAACGCCCAGCACCAGGTCGACGGTGATCTCTTGTTGCGGCGCCAGCGTGACGGTGCGGCGCAAGGCCAGCAACGCGTCATCCGGTTCGGCGACGAGTCCCGGCAGCGCGCCGCCTGCGCCAATGGCCTGCGGCGCGCGCAGGTCGTGGCCACGGCCGATGAAGCGCGCGCGGTCCGTTTCGACTGTCACGGCCGGTGCGATGTCGCGCACTGCCATGCGGTGCATGACGACGGGTGCATCGGCTGCCGTGACGCACAACAGGCTGTCGTGGGGAGCGTCGAATTCGATCATGATGTGACTGCGGCCACCCGGTTCCAGCGCCGGTCCGGCCAGCGCCACGCTGCTGGTCAGCTCCAGCGTCAGCGGCTGCAGGCCCTGATTGACAATGCGGATGCGGCGCAGCTCGACGTCGTCGTCCGGCGCCACCACGATGTCGGTGTGCATGGCCAGTCCGTTATCCAGGCAGCGCACGCTGGCCCGGCCCTCGGAGAACACCGTTTCGCGCTCGCTGTCAGGCAACAGGCCCGGCCAGACCTGGCCGGATGCGACGTCGCGCACATGGCAGATCAAGCCGGTGTCGCCGATGCCGGTGCGGGTGATCTGCTTGTCATCCCAGCGGCTGGCGCCAGTGCCATCGCTGGCCACGACCAGGTGATAGCGGCCATTGGACAGCAGCTGGACTTCGGGGAGCACCGGGGGTTCGCTCCCGATGACGCGGGCATACGGGCGCGCCGTCACGCTCTGGCTGGCGGTCGCCGCGCCGGTGTAGCGACGTTCGGCGGCCGCGCCGGAGACCGGCACCGGCTCTTGCAGCAAGGGCAGCGCGGCCCGGAATTCGGGATCGCGGCAGAAGCGGCGCTGCATCGGCTCGCCCAGCAGATGGCGGGCCAGCGCCAGCAGCAGCATCGCCTGATGGCGCGCGGCGTACGCCCGCACGACGACCTGGCGCTCGCCTTGCGGCAAACGGCCCGGCGCATAGTCGAGCGCTTCATACAATCCGAGTTCGCCCAGCATGCCTTGCGCCGCGAACGCGCGCAGGTTGGTGCTGGCCAGGCCCGGCGTCACGCCCAGCGCCAGCGCGGCGGCGTACGGCGCCGCCACCAGGTCATCATCGCGCTGGCGCTGCAGCGCGGCGGCGGGCAAGCCGAACTGGCCGGACCGGTAGCGCGCAGCGGCGTCCACGGCATTGCAACGGGATGGCGAAAAGCCCCACAGCACGTCCCTGCTTTTGGCGTGTGCAGCCTGGGCGCGCACCAGCGCGCGGGCGGCGGCGTCGAGCAGCGTGTCGCGCCAGACCGGCATCCAGAGTTGCGGCGCCAGCAGATCGGCCATGGCGCCACGGCGCGACAGCAGCAGCGTGCTGCCGCCAGCCATGCGCTGCGGGCGGCCAAGCGACCACCAGTGCTGCTGCGGCAACTGGTCCTGGGCCACGGCGGCAAAACTGGCCATGCGCGATTCGGATGCCAGCAAGTCGCAACTGTCGCCGTCCAGGCGCTTGTCGCGCACGTGGTAGCCGGCGGCCAGCTGGCCGGTGGCGGGATCGACCAGCGCGCCGAAGTCCATGCGCGCGGCGTCGCGCGCCGCAGCGGCCAGCGCGGTCAGCCGTTCGATGCGCTCCTGCGCACAAGCGCGGCCCGCACCTACCAGGGCAGCCAGGCCCGTGCCACCTGTTGCCGGCGCGTCGAGCTGTGCCAGTTCGCGCAGTGTCGGGATCCGGGTCAGGCCGGCGCCGAGGACATATTCCTGCACGGCGCGCATCCACGGCGCCAGCGCGTACAGGTCGTCCAGCTGCGCGCTGCAGCCGGCATGCAGACGCTCGACCCAGGCGGGCAGCGCGGGCTCTGCCGCCGCATCCTCGGGCAGACTGGCCGTCAAGCGCTCGGCATTGGCCAGCGCCAGGCGCAGGCAATCGGCAAGGCCCGGGAGCGTATCGAGTGCGCGGCAGCGTTCGGGCGTCAGCGCGCCATCCATCTCGTCCAGCGCATCCATGAATGACGCCGGCGCACCCTGTGCGTGCTCGCGCACGACCAGCAGCGTGGCGCGGATGCCGTCCGGCGCAGCGCCGGCGATCGGCTGATCCACGAATTCGTCCATGCCGACGGCAAAGGTGCGCAGCGCCAGTACCAGGCTGCCGCTGGCGGCGGTATCGACATGGTGCGGCTCGAGCGGGGCCAGCGTGGCGCCGTCATACCGGTGCAGCAGATGCCCATTCCACCGTTCGAGCAGCGCCAGCGAGGCGAACGCGCGCTCGCTGCGTTCGAGCATGCCCCCCAGTGGCAGGAAGCCGAAGTCGCGCGCGCTCAGCGTGGCCAGCAGGCCAAGGCCGATCCCGTCGGGCGAGACCCGCGCATCGACCGCCGGATCGGGATGTTCCAGTACGGCGTGCGGCGCCAGCCCATGGCCATCGGCGCCGTGGCGTTCGAAGAAGCCCCAGGTGCGGCGCGCCAGCGCGCGCAAGAATTGGTCCTGCGCCGGCGCAAGGCGCGCGCTGCGGCGGGTTACCTGGCCCGTCCACCAGGCCAGTACCGGCGACAGGAACCACACCAGCAGCATCGGGGCCGTGGCGAACAAGGCGTACGGGTTGGCAAAGCTCACCAGCATGGCAGTGCCCATCGCCAGCAGTGGCGGGAACCACATGGCGCGGCCGCTGATTTCCAGCGAGTGGCCAGGGACCGCCCCCGCCTGCGTATCGAGCAAGCCGCGCTGCGTCACGTGCCGGCGCCACAGGCCCCGCACGAGGGCATGGGCATCGACCAGCGCTGCATGCGGCAGGAAGGCGGCCCACAAGGCGCTGCGCGTGAGCGTCAGGCGCGTGCTGCGCACCCAGCCATCCAGGTGCTGGCGCCATGGTGCGTCAAGCGGCCGGTCTCCCAGCGCCACCAGCATGCCAACCAGCGCCGGCACGAACACGACTGCCAGCACCGCCGCGGTCCAGAACACGGGGGCGGCCAGCAGGCTCCAGCACAAAATCAGCAAGGCGAGGGACGCCGGTGCGACGAGACTCGCGCGCAGCTGGTCGAACAGCATCCAGCGCGCAGGCGCGTACTCGAGGTAATCGGGACCGCGGCCCAGGCGCTGCACCGATTGCCAGGCTGCGCGCACGGCGCGGTGCCGGCGCAGCATGTACTCACCATAGTTGGGCGGGCGCAGTGCGTCCACGCGCAGGTCCGCCACGCGACCGGCGCGCAGGCGATCGCGCTCGACGGCCCCGGGCCAGGCCCGTCCGTCATCGCGCACGACGTCGCCGCAGGCGCGACGCCAGGCATCGACATCATGGATCGCGACCCAACCGTAGCGCGCATCCAGCGCGGCCCCGCCCATGCGGGCAAAGCGCGGCGCGCGATGGCCCGGTGGCGCGGGCCCACGTGCGGGCAGCAGCATGCCGTGGCCTTCGAGCACACGGCCGCTGTCGTCCTGCACCGGCTGGTGCAGCGGGTGCGCCATTGCGGCCACCAGGCTGCGCGCCGCGCCGCGCGGCAGGCCGGCGTTGGCGTCCAGTGCAATCACATAGCGCATCGCGGCGCCCGCGCCGGTATTGCCGGCGCTGAGCAAAAAGCGCTCGCGCGCGCCGCACAGCCAGGCATTCAGGTCGGCGATCTGGCCGCGCTGGCGTTCCTGGCCGATCCAGGCTTGCTGGTCGACGCTGCGGGTGCGTGGCCGCACCAGCAGCATGAATGGCCCGTCACCGTCAGGGGCATACCGCCCATTCAAGGTCTCGATGGCGGTGCGTGCCTGTGCCAGCATCGCGTCGTCCGCCGGCAGGGTTTCGCTGGCGGCATCGGGCAGGTCGAGCAGCAGGCAAAAGCGCAGGTTCGGGTCGCGGTTGCCAAGGTAGCGCACCTCGAGCTCTTCGCGCAGCCGTTCGGTCGCGGCAGCGTCGCCCGCTTGCGCGCAGACGGCGACGACGGTGCGGCAGGTGTCGGGAATGCCGGCGCTGAAATCCATGCGCGGCGTGGTGACAGGCGCAATGCGCCAGCGTTCCATCATGCGCACGAGGGACAGCGCCAGCGCGCTGGCCCCCGGCAACGCCAGCAGGCCAATCAGCACCAGCAACCAGGCGCCGGCATCGCCCTGGCGTGCGTGCACGAGGATGGCAATCGTCAGCAGCAGTGTCAGGACTGCGGTTGCGCCGATGCGCGTGGCAACTGGCGCCTTGTGCGCCAGGGCCGGCAGGTAGTGGCCCACGTGGCGGGTGCGCACGTCCAGGCCACCTTCGCCCGGCGCGCGGTGTGTGCCGGCCAGTGTCAACGCGTCGCGTGCGACCTCGACTTCGTCAGCCTTGGCAGACCGGGCGCGCCGCGCAATGGCATGCCGGTAGCTGTCGCGCGTGGCGCCGTCCATGGCGGCGTAACTGCCATCCGGGTCGGTGCGCAGCAGCGCGTCGACCGCGCCGTGTGTCTCGGCGAAGGCGCGCCAGTCGATCCCGCCCAGCAGGCGCAGGCTGGCCAGCGTGTTGCCGGCCGAGATGGCATCCTCGGCCTGTTCGCTGTGTTCGCGCTGCGTGTGCTGCGCAATGCTGCTGTCGGCATCGGCCAGGCGCGCGTCGAGCCAGTCCAGTACCTGGCTCACGGCGCCGCCGCGGCCGTGCAGGCGCCGCGCCAGTTCGGCGATGAAGCTGTCGTTGGCCTCGACGCTGCGCATCATGTCGGCCACCAGCAGGATCAGGTCACCGGGCCGCGTCTCGGCCGTATCCAGCAGGCGCACGGCCCACCCGGCGGCCTGCTCATGCGCGGCGCAGGCACGCGCCGCGCGCGCGGCCAGGCGCCGCAGGTTGTCGATCAGGGCCAGGCGCAGGAGCGCCGGCAGCGCATCCAGTTCGGCGATGCGCAGCGTGCCGCTTTCCGGGCCTTCCTGGTAAGCGGCCACGAACAAGGCCAGTTCCCCGGCGTCGATGCGGCCATCGCCATGCGCGACCACATCGAGCACCAGGCGCCAGGCGCGCACGGCGCCATCCGGGGCGAGTGTCGGCAAGGCGGCGGCGGGCCGCAAGCCGGCGCGCACCAGGCGTACCTGGGCGTCGAGCAGATGATGCTGGTCGAGCAGGCGCGCACCGGCAGGCGGCAGCGCGAAGCCGGCGCGGGCTGCCTCGTCGAGCGCGTCGCACGAAGCGGCGATGGCGTCGGCATCCGTACCCAGGAGTTTATGCAGGGCGTGGGCGCCGCCCTTGCCGGCCGTGGTGGGTTGCAGTACGTGGCGCGCCGTCAGCTGGCGTGCGTGTTCCGCGCGCTGGAGCGCGCCGAGAGGTGCTGCGCGCCATGGCGCATCGTCGCCGGTCGCGCGCGCCGCATCATGCGGCGTGCGCTGCCCGGCGGGCAGGTTGTGGTTCTTGACGTTCAACGGGGCCTCGGGACTGAGCGTGCGCAGCAGACCGCTGGAGCACAGTGGCGTCCGGGACGGATCAGGGCAGGAAACGCTGGGCGCGCACGGCTGATCCCATGCTAGGCAAAGACCAGCATCGTTACTGTGCGCTGACGAACACACCCCACCGATGCGCGGGCATGGGGGCCATGCTACCCGAGATCAGATAACGAGCGCGAATCCGCCCACCAGTGACCAGGCGCCCGGATGGCCCATGGCGCGCAAGGCTTGCGCCGCGCGGGCACTGCGTGCGCCGCTGCGGCAGACGAACAGCAACGGCGCCGTCGCGCCCAGCCACTGGGGCGCCTCGTCGGCAACGCACGCCAGCGGCACGTTGCGTACCGTGTGGCCGTGCAGGCGGACCGTACCTGCAACACTGTGCTCGCGCAGGTTGCGCACGTCGATCACGATCGCGTCCGGATGCGCAGCGAGCCAGTCACGGGCAGTATCGGCGGGCACCAGCATTGCGCTGTCGATGGCGCTATCAATCGCCGGCTCGGCGCCTGCCACAGGCATCGGCGTGGCCAGCGCCGCGCCGCAGTGCGCAATGCGCTCGCACGCCAGGTCGAGCGACGCGTCGTCAAGCAGCGCGCCAAACGACAGGCGTACCGCCGCCGCGCTGCGCCAGGCTGGCACGCCCATTGCATCGAGCACGTAACTCGACCCGGCCTTCCCCGCCGAACACGCCGAGCCGGCACTGACGCGCATGCCGGCGGCATCGAACAGGTCGAGCAGCGTGGCGCTGGCGACATCCGGCACCGAAAAATTGATGGTCGTGGGAAGCGACCGCGCCAGGGGCGCATTGAACACGATGCCGGGCAAAGCCGCTTCGAGCGCCGCCACCAGGCGCGCGCGGCATGCCAGCAGCGCGGCGCCGTCGCGGAACGTGTCGCCCCGTTCCAGCGCCGAGAACACGGCGCCCAGCGCCGCGATGCCGGCCATGTTTTCGGTGCCCGAACGCTGGCCATCCTCTTGCCCGCCACCGCACATCAGCGGCGTGTAGGGCGCGCCGCGGCGCACGTACAGCATGCCGATGCCTTTCGGTGCATACAGCTTGTGTCCCGAAAACGGCGCGTAATCGATGCGGCTCGCGGCCAGGTCGAGCGGGAGCTTGCCCAGCGCCTGCACGCAATCGACCAGCCAGAGTGCATCGCTCCCGGCATCGCGCAGCACCGCCTCGATGCCATGCAGGTCGGATACGACGCCTGTTTCATTGTTCGCCGCCATCGTGCACACCAGCGCCGCGCGCGGCGCCAGCGCACGCAGTACATCGAGCCGGTGGCGGCCATCGCCATCGACCGGCAGCATGCGCAGCTCGAGGTCCGTGCCCAGCAGGCGGTTCCAGTGCGCCAGACTTTCGGGTATCGCCTTGTGCTCGGTCGCGCCGATCAGGACGATGTCGCCGCAGGCTTCACCACGCGCGCGCCGCTCGCGCACTGCGCACAGGGCCGAGAGCACGGCCGTCTGGATGCCTTCGGTGGCGCCGCTGTTGAACATCAAGCGACCGTCCCCGGCGCCGACGACCCGGCCCGCACTGGCGCGCACGCTCTCGCGCAGTGCCCGGGCGCGCAGGCCCGTTGCATGGCTGCTGCTCGGATTGCCGAAGCCATCCTGCATGGCGGCCATGGCGGCGGCAGCGGCGGCGGGCAATACCGGGGACGTGGCATTGGTATCGAGGTAAATTTCGGTCTGCATGAATAGGTGCCAAAAATATAAAAAAGGTGTCGCACAACATGTTATTGTCCAGTAATATGGTACGAGCTAAAGACGGTCAATACGTCCTAAACTTTCTGGTTTTCAATCAAACAGTAGGATAATTATTCTTATAATCAGCAATGCGGAATATGAATTCACTCGACAAGTTTGATTGTGCGATCCTCGCTGCCCTGCAGGCGGATGCCACTTTGTCCATTTCGGGCCTGAGCGAAAAGGTGGGCTTGTCCAGCACGCCTTGCTGGAAACGCGTCAAGCGCCTGGAAGAAGAAGGCTTCATCGAAAGCCGCGTCAGCATCGTCAATCGCGAAAAGGTCGGCTTGCCGGTCACCGTGTTTGTCAGCGTCAAGACCCCCGAGCACGATGAAAAATGGCTGGCGCGCTTTGCCGCCGCCGTGATCGCGCTGCCCGAGGTGCTGGAATTCCATCGTATGAGCGGCGACGTCGATTACCTGCTCAAGGTCGTCACCACCGATATCGCCGGCTACGACCGCTTTTACAAAAAGCTGATCAAGACCGCGCGCCTGACCGGCGTGTCGTCGGCCTTCTCGATGGAACAGATCAAGTCCACCACCGCCCTGCCCCTCGAACTGATCTCGCACGGCACGCCAGCCTGAGTCTTTACAGGCGTCGTGTGCTTTCGCCGCGCGCCCGAATCGTGCGATGATGGCGCCCGTCCACATCAACGGGAGACTGAGTCAATGCCATCGAAAATCACCATGGCGCCGCTGGCGCTGGCCGCACTGATTGCCACCATCGGCGTGCACGCGCACGCTGCCGAGCAGGTCGTCAAGATCGGCGTCAGCGGTCCGCTGTCGGGCGCCAATGCGTTTGCCGGCAAGGACAATGAAAACGGCGTGCGCATGGCCATCGAAGAGCTCAACGCACAGAAGATCCAGGTCGGCGCCAACGTGCTGCGCTTCGTGTTGCAATCCGAAGACGACGCGGGCGACCCGAAACAGGGCGTGACCGTGGCCCAGAAATTCGCCGATGCCGGCGTCAAGTTCGTGCTGGGTCCTTACAACTCGGGCGTGGCGATTCCGGCCTCGCGCGTCTACAACGACAGCGGCATCCTGATGTCGACGGTCGGTACCAATCCCAAGATCACCGCGAGCGGTTACCCCACCGTGTTTCGCATCGTCGCGAGCGACACGCAGGTGGGCGCCTCGGTCGCCGGCTACGCAGCCAAGGAACTCAAGATCAAGAACATCGGCGTAATCGACGATCGCACGGCGTTCGGCCAGGGCATCGCGATGGAATTCAAGCGCCAGGCGCAGCAGGCCGGCATCAAGGTCGCGGGCCACGAGTTCACCAACGACAAGGCCAGCGACTTCGCCGCGATCCTGACCGCGCTGCGCGCCAAGAAAGTCGACGCCATCTTCTACGGCGGCTACGCGCCGCAGGCCGCGCCGATGGTGCGCCAGATGAAGCAGCTCGGCCTGAACGTGCCGCTGCTGGGCGGTGACACGCTGTGCAGCCCCGAGATGGCAAGGCTCGGCGGCGCCGCGGTCGGCGAGAACGTGCGCTGCGCGCAGGCCGGCGCGATCGTCGCCAGGCAGCCTGGCGGCGCGGCCTTCCTGGCCGGCTACAAGAAACGCTTCGGCCGCGAGCCGGACGTGTATGCGCCATCGTTCTACGACCAGACCAAGTTCATCGCGCAGGCGATCCAGTCGGCCAAGACGGTCGATGCCAAGGCGGTCGGCGTCGCAATGCACACGATCAGCTACCAGGGCGTGGTCGGCATGTACGGCTATGATCCCAAGGGCAATCTGAAGAAAACGGCCGTCACGGTCTACACCTTCAAGAACGGCGCCCTCACGCCGCTGGCCAGCTACTGATTTTTTACCAGGACCTCGATCACGATGAACCCATTCTTCAAAACCGGCGTGCTGGCCACGGCCGCCCTGATCCTGTGCGCCAGTGCCGGCGCCGCGCCGGTCACGGCCACCGCACCAGCATCGGCATCGGCTGCCGACACCCAGGCCGGCAAGGCCATCAACAAGCTGGTCGACGAGTATTACGATGCCTACGCGCGCTTCGAGCCGGTGTGGGCGACCGAGTCCGGTGACGGCCGCTTCGACGGCCAGCTTGGCCTGCCGATCGCGCCGAAAAACCGCGATGCCCAGTTTGCGCTATACCGCGGCTACCTGAAACGCCTGGGCGCGATCCCGCGCGAGCGCCTCAATCCGCGCGACCAGGCCAGCTACGACATCGTCAAGTTCGAGCTCGAGACCGCGCTGCGCCTTGGTGCCTTCCCCGAGCACCTGCTGCCGGTGGATCAGATGTTCAACATGCCGGTCTTCATGGCCAACTACGCCGGCGGCCAGGGCGCGCAGCCCCTCGCCACGCCGCAGGATTACCGCAATTACCTGAGCCGCCTGGACCAGATGGTCGCCTACATCGATCAGGCGATCGCGAATATGCGCGAAGGCGTCAAGCGCGGCGTCGTGCATCCGCGCGAGCCGATGATGTCGTTGCTGCCGCAACTGAAGGCACTGGTCGCGGCCACGCCCGAGGCCAGCATCTTCTACAGCCCGATCAAGGCGCTGCCGGCGGGCTTTTCAAACGCCGACAAGACCAAACTGACGGCGTCGTACCGCAAGACGATCGCTGACAAGCTCAATCCGGCACTGGCGCGCCTGGCCACGTATGTCGAGAAGGACTATATGCCGGCCACCCGCACGACGGCCGGCTGGGGTGCCCTGCCAAACGGCGCCGAGTGGTACAAGGCGCGCGTGGCAGCGATGACCACGACGAGCCTGACGCCCGAGCAGATCCACGAGATCGGCCAGAAGGAAGTGGCGCGCATCCAGGGCGAGTACGGCAAGATCGGCCCGAAGATGGGGTACACCGGTCCTGCGGCCGGCCTGCCGCGCTGGGTGTCGGAGCAGCCGAAGTACAAGCCGTTCACGTCGGATGCGCAGGTGATCGCCGTGTTCGAGAAGATCGACGCCGACGTGCGCACCAAGCTGCCAAAACTGTTCTCGCTGATGCCGAAGGCGCCGCTCGAAGTGCGCCTGGAACCGGAACTGACGCGCGAGACGGCGTCGGACCATTATTCGTCACCGGCGGCCGATGGTTCGCGCCCCGGCGTGTTCTGGTCGGTGGTGAACGATCCGACCAAGTACGGCAGCACCGGCATGGTCACGCTGTACCTGCATGAAGGCCAGCCGGGCCACCACTTCCATATCGCGCTGACCCAGGAGCTCGGCCTGCCGAACTTCCGCAAGTTCGGCGGCAACACGGCGTTCACCGAAGGCTGGGCGCTGTACGCCGAAACGCTGGGCAAGGAAATGGGCCTGTTCGACAAGCCGGAAGATTATTTCGGCCACCTGAACGACGAGATGCTGCGCGCGGCGCGCCTGGTGGTCGACACCGGGATGCACACCAAGGGCTGGAGCCGCGATCAATCGATCACGTACTTCCGCGAGACGCTGGGGTACTCGGAACTGGAAGCGCGCGCCCAGATCGAGCGCTACATGGTCATGCCAGGCCAGGCGCTGGCGTACAAGATCGGCGCCCTGAAGATCATGGAACTGCGCCAGCGCGCGCAGGCGGCACTGGGCAGCAAGTTCAACCTGCCGGCATTCCACCGCGTGGTGCTGGATGAAGGCACGCTGCCCTTGGCAGTGCTGGAGGCAAAAGTCGATCGCTGGATTGCAGCGTCGAAGTAACACCGGCACGGTGGACGGCCAGGCCGTCCACCGTACGATTCAACGCTCTGTTCAACGCTCGATCATGAACACCGGATACCGGCGCCACTCCGGCTCGCGGTAGCGCGCGCAATTGGCGAAGATGAAGTCCAGCACCGCTTCCTGGTTCGTCAGCAAGCCGGGATGTGCGCCCTTCCACTGTTCAAACTTCGCTGCCAATTCTGGCTCCTGCGCCAGCAGCCGCTCGGCCTCGTCCTCGAACACATATTCCGAATACGCTTCCTTCTTTTCCAGCACGCTGTTGAAGAAGCCCCAGCGGAAGAAGCTGTCGTGCGCCAGCGGCTCGAGCGTCTCGACCGCGTAGCGCGCATTGTCCTGGTCCAGCGGCACCAAATAATCCCCGGCGCGCAGCTGCACGCTGGCGTGACGCCGTTCGAGCACCACGTCGTCATGGAACATGTGGCCTTCGTACGCCGTGGGGCGTGAGGTCACGCTGTCGATCTGGTAGTACGCAACCTGCTGCATGCGGTCGGCGTCGATGCGCTCCATGCGCACGCCATTCCATTCCAGGCGCTCGATCGCTTCACGCCACTGCTGCGGCACCACGTACGCCTGCGGCGCCGGCACAGTCACATCGACCGGGAAGCGGTTGTAATAGGCGATATCGCGTTCCCAGACGCTGCTGCGGTCGTAGTACAGGCGCGTGTAGTCGCCCAGCAGGCTCTTTTTATACTTGGCTTCATACCCTTTGAAGCGGAAGCTCGACGGATTGGCCTCGTCCATCTTCCAGCGCACCGGCCACTCGGCCTGCGTGCGGCCCGCGTCCTTGGCCGCGCGGCGCAGCGCCTGGATGCGCGGGGCGTTCTGCACGGTAAAGGCCAGTGCGACGTCGACCAGCGCGCGCATCGATTCGTAGCGGTCCCGGAACGGCTTGAGCATGTGCGTCTCGGGCATGAAGCCGATCGTGTGGTGCAGCGCCGCGTAGCCGGTCGAGAAACGCGCGGTTTCCAGAAATTCGGCGATGCCGTGGTCGGGGCTGTCCTGCACCGGGTTCACGTATGGACAGGTCGGCCAGCCGCGCGCATCCATCCCGGCGTACATCGCGGGCAGCATCTCGGCGCGCAGGAACTCGCCCAGGCCCCCACCGAGCTTGTCGGCCTGCGTGTGGATCAGCGTCATCGTGTAGCTGTAGTCGGCGCCATTGGACGTGTGGGTGTCGACCATCACGTCCGGGTCCCAGGCCGTGAACAATTCGTTGAACACGCGCGCCGTGAGCGTGTCGCACTTGACGAAGTCGCGGTTCAGGTCGAGGTGGCGGCTGTTGCCACGGAAGCCGAACTGCTCCGGTCCGTCCTGGTTCACGCGCGACGTGTCGGCGCGGTTGAAGGCGCCGTCGACGTTGTACAGCGGGACAAACAGGAACACGGTCGTGCCCAATGCAGCCAGGCGCTCCGGCTCGACGCAAAAGTCGCGCACCAGCGCCATGCAGCCATCGACGCCTTCCGGCTCGCCCGGGTGGATGCCATTGTTGTTGAAGAAGACCGCGCGCCCGGCGGCCTTGATCGCGGCGCGGTCGAACACACCGTCGCTGCTGACCACGCCGGCATGGATCGGCACGCCGGCATCGGACACGCCCACCTGCTCGAAGCGCAGCACCGCCGGATACTGGCGCGCGAGGTCCTCGTACCAGGCGATGCAGTCGGCCCAGGTGGTGGTCTGGTTCAGGTTGCCTTGTTCGTAGGGCGTGAGGGGTGCAGTAGCCATGGAGTTCTTCGCTAATAAAGGTGATGCTTACAGGATGACGCCGGGGGGTGTGGCAGGCGCAGTCGCGGTTGGCGCAGTGGGCGCGGCCGGCGCCGGCGGCGCCAGTGTCAATGGCAGGGCGATGGCGACATCGGTGCCTTCGCCGGGACTCGAGCGCACCTCGATCGTGCCGTGCAGCGCGTAGGCGCGCTCGCGCATGCCGATGATGCCGATCCCTTCGGAGGCGCTGGCCGTGTCGAAGCCGGCGCCATCGTCGACCACGCGGATGCGCAGCATGCCCTTGCCTTCGTCAAGCAGCAGGCTGACGTGCGCCGAGCGCGCCGCAGCGTGCTTCATGACGTTCGACAGCGCTTCCTGCACGATGCGGTAGGCCGAAATGGCCAGCTCGTTGGACAGGCGCGCGAAGTCGCCTTCGCTGTGCAGGTCGAAGCGGCAGCCAGATGTAGTGTCGTAATGGCGCACCATCTCTTCGACCGCACCGTGCAGGCCGAGCATGTCGAGCACCTCGGGCCGCAGGCGACGCACCAGGCGCCGGCCGTTGGCGTACAGGTCGAGCGCGAGCTTGGTGATGGCTTCGGACTTGCGCTTGATTTCCACCACCTCGGGGCCGGCAGGCGCCTTGGCCGCCAGCAGGCCGATCGCCTGCGCCTCGAGGCGCGCCGCAATCAGCGACGCATTGAGTTCGTCGTGGATCTCGACCGCGATGCTCTTGCGCTCGTCCTCGATGATCTCGTTGACCTTCTGGATCAGTTTGCGCTTGTCGGCATCGGCGCGCAGCGCTTCGTTGCGCGAGGCGAGCAGGTCGCGCGTGCGCTCGGCCACCTTGTTTTCGAGGTCGCGCTTGGATTCACCCAGCGCCAGCGACATCTCGCCGATCGACGACTGCAGCTCGCCGATCTCGCCGCC
This sequence comes from Oxalobacteraceae sp. CFBP 8761, assembly GCA_014841595.1. Lineage (NCBI taxonomy): Bacteria > Pseudomonadati > Pseudomonadota > Betaproteobacteria > Burkholderiales > Oxalobacteraceae > Oxalobacteraceae sp. CFBP 8761. The sequence goes on from JACYUE010000006.1 coordinate 81,271, forward strand.
GGTGGTGACCGGCGGATGGACGCGGAAGTTACCGCCCCGGATCTGGCGCAACGTGCCGATCGCCTCGCGCAGCGGCACGATCAGCGAGCGCGCCAGCACCCAGGCCAGGATGCCGCTGGCGGCCAGCGCCAGCGCCGCCATCGACAGCTCGATCTGGAAGCGGTCGGTCTGCTTGGCCATCATGTTCGCCGGCGACATCGTCACCCGCACCCAGCCCACCACTTCGGTGGTGAGCGTGGGCGGGCGCGAATCGCTCGACGCCGACACGTGCGGCGTGCCGTTGTCCGAGAACAGGTTGATCCACACGACCTGCTTGCGGATCGGGGCTTCGTAATAGTGCGACTGGGCGTCGGCGGCCGATTCGGACACCACGCGCACGGCAGCGCGCCCGCTGCCGTCGATGACATCGACGCGGTAGATGCTGCGGTCGGACTGCACCAGGCCATTGATCGTCAGGCGCAGGTCGGACAGGTTGCCCGAGATGACGTTGTACTCGGACGTCTCGGACAGCGCGCGCGCCAGAATACGGCCACGCTCGGCCAGTTCTTCGGCCACCTGCGCGCGGTGCGCGTACCACGAGTACCAGACAAAGGACGTAAACAGCAGAATCACCGGCAGCATCGTGATGACGGCCATGCGGCGCCCGACACCCCAGCCGCGCCAGAAACGCAGGTTCATCGCGCCGCCGGCGCCGGCGCTGGGCGGGCGAAGTTGCGCGCAACATCCGTCACGCGCAGGTCGAGCGAGCTGGCCACGCCTTCGTTGATGATCGTGCGGAAGTAGCGCGGGAACTGCGGCGCAGGCAGTTCGCCCGTGCGCACGAAATCGGCCGTGAGCTCGGCTACCTGAGCGTTGATCTCTTCGACTTCCGAATACGTGGTGGCCAGCGCACCGACCTTGACCATGTCGGCCGAAAAACCGATCACGCCCTGCTTGCGGCGGTAGGTCGAGAGCAGGATGTTGCGCACGTTTTCGGCGTTGTAGATGTCGCTGTCGGGCAGCGCCAGCAGCGTCTCGGCGCGCGTCATGCTGTTCAGCGTGTGATTCAGGTCGTCGCCCGGCGTGAACATCTGGATCTCGGTGGCGTCGTGCAGCACCGGACGCAGGAAGGCGGTGTCGGGGCCGAGCAGCACGCCCACGCGCACGGGGCGGCCGTACACGAGTTCGGCCAGGCGCATCTGGTCGTTGGGCGCCGGCTCGGCGTACACCGCCGTGATGGCCACGCGGCGGGGTTTGGGCAGGCGCGCCGTCAGGCCGCGCCACACCTGGCTCGACGTATAGGCCGAGATGACGACGCAATCGCAGCGCCGCGACAGCGCATCGCGCAGCGCGGTCGGGCCGATCGCGATATAGAGCATGCGGCGCTTTTGCGCGAGCTCGGTGCGAAACGCGGCGAACGTCGGCACCAGGCGCTTGTACAGGTCGTCGACGATGCGGTGCGTGACCGCGCTGTCGTCGCCGGTGATGATCTGGAAGCGGTAGCCCTGCACTTCTTCGCGCTCGCGCTCCGTTTGCGGGGCCTGCGCGGCGTGGACCGCATGGGCGCCGGTGGCGGCCAATGCCAGCGTCATGGCGATCAGCGGGACCAGTGAACGCGCGCGTGAAGCGTTCTGCATCCGGCGCAGGAGCTTGGCCATCGCTTACGGCTCGATCAGACCGTGCTTGACGGCCAGTAGCGTGATGCTGGCCTGGCGGTGCACGCCCAGCTTTTCCTTGATCGACTGGCTGATATTGCTGATGGTCTTGGTCGACAAGTCGAGCCGTTCGGCGATTTCGGCGTTGGTCATGCCCTCGGCCATGAACTTGAAGATTTCCAGGCCACGCTCATCGAGCTGCGACTGCGGCGTGACTTCGCCGCGCACGGCCATGCTGGCCAGGCGCGAGGCGATATGCGGCAGGAAGTACAGCTTGCCCTCGTGCGCGTGACGCACGGCGGTGGCCAGGTCGGCCGGGTCGCAATCCTTGGTGACGAAGGCGTGGGCGCCGAGGCGGTAGGTTTCCTTGATCAGACTATCCTGGTCAAACTGGCTGAGAAAAACGATCTTGGCCGACGGATCGGACTTGAGGATGGCCTGGGCCGCATCCATGCCGGTCAGCTCGGTGCCAAAGCGCATGTCGAGCACGGCGACGTCGGGCTGCTCGGCCGCGTACAGCGCGGTGGCCTCGCTCGGGGTCTTGGCCTGGCCCACCACCTGCATGCCGGCCGCTTCGAGCGACATGGCAAAACCGGTCATGACGATGGGGTGATCGTCGGCCAGCATGACGCGGATGGGTTTGTTCTGATCTGCCAATTTGTTCTCCTGGCGCGGGGGCCTGTGGTGCACATGCGTTGCGCGTGCGGTGCCTGGTGCGGCATGCACGGCCGGGGCAATGGGCCCCGGGAATAGAGGGGAATTATTTCACACAACGGGCAGGGAAGCGATGGGTAAAAAGGCGGATACAGCATGCGATGCGCAGTGAGACTGTGCATTGATTGGACGTGCGGGAAACATCGTCGCATCATCAACAACCTGCTAGAAGAACTAAATTTACTTCATTATGGATTTGCAAATTGCTAGGCTCTAGCATATATTGATTCCATCAGCGGTAGATATGCACCCTTCACAACACGCAGGAAGGTCGATATGCATTGTCCTCATATTCAAGATGGCGTCGGTAGCAAGCCGGCAAGTTTGCCCTCATCGCCGGACCTGACCTGTGTCTGGACACTCAAGTAGTCAAATCCGCCGTCCTTCGCCCGCCCCTCTTGACCCGGCGGGCTTTTTTTCGCCCTGATGACAAGTGCATGGAGAACAACCGATGGATGCCGTCCGCGCCGTAACACCCGCTTTCCACATCACGGGTTTCAGACATGCCCTTGCCGGCGCTGTCGCACTGGCCATACTCGCCGCCCTCGCCTGGCTGGCGCTGGCCCCGCCCGATGTACCCGCGCCTGTCGCATCGGTCGCATCGCCCGCGTGGGATGCGCGCGTGACCAACCATCAGCGGGTGCTGGCGGCCAGCCCCCGCTCGATCGGGTGTAGCGACAATGCGCACGCGCGCGCCTATCTGGTGACGCAACTGCGCGCGATGGGACTGGCGCCTGGCGTGCAGCGCGCCACCGTACGCACATCGGTTACCCGGCTGTTCGGCGGCATTCATCACACGATCGGGGTCGTGCACAACATCGTCGCGACGATTCCGGGTACTGCGCCGGATGCTGCGCGGCGCCCCGCCCTGCTGCTGGCAACCCATTACGACAGCGGCGCGGCGCCGCGTGACGCCCTGCCCGGCGCGGCCACCGCCAGCGCCCTGCTCGAGACTGCCCGCGCATTGCGCGCCGCCCCGCCGGCCAACGATATCGTGCTGCTGTTTGCCGACGGCGAGCGCGTTGGCATGCTCGGATCCCGAGGATTTGTCGAACAGCACCCGCTGGCCCGCCGCATCGGCATGGCGCTCCGGTTCGATGGCGCTGTCGACGGTCCGCTACGCATGCTGGAGGCGAGCAGCGCGGGTGCACCGGCCCTGGCGGGCTGGATGCGGGCGGCGCCCGAGCTGCGTGGCGCATCCGCGAATACGACACTGGCATGGCTGCTGGGCGACGCGCCCCATATCGGCCCGCTCACCCGGCTCGATGCGCCAGTGCTGCTGTTTGGGGGCGGCGAGCCACGCGCGACCGGCGCTGCGCCGCGTCAGTTGGGCGACGCCATGCTGCGCCTCGCCCGCGCCTATGGTGCGGCGCCGCTAACACCGGGCGGCCAGGCAGCACACGTCTACTTTTCGCTGCCCATCGTCGGCCCCGTCCACCACGCGGCGTGGCTGGTGTGGGCGCCGGCGATCCTGTCGTGCCTGATGCTGGCCGGCGCCTGGCGTGGACAGTTCGGCGAAGACGGCGTGCTGGACGCAGCGCAGGGCGCGTTCGGCGTGTGCTTCCTGCTGCTGGTGGTACGCGTGGGCACCTGGAGCTGGGATAGCGAACTGGCCGCCGCCGGCCTGGCCGGTGAACACCGGCTGCCTTTGACCGTTGCCGTCGTCACGGCCTGTGTGTTCGTGGCCGGCTTGTACCTGTTGCGGCGCAGTGTCGGCACGGCCGCGACGGTGCTCGGCGCGCTGGCCTGGCCGACGCTGATGCTGCTCTCTGCCGCCGTGTTCCTGCCAACGCTCGCCCCGTTGCTGGCCTGGCCGCTGGTGGCGGCGCTGGGCGCCTTCACGCTGCTGCATACGCGCTGGGGCGAACGGCAAGGTCCAAATATACGCCTGCTGGTGCTGCTGGCCGGCCTGGTGCCGGCCGCGAGCCTGCTCCCGCCGGCGCTGCGCGATGCATGGATCCTGCTTGCACCGGGCCACATGCATGTTCCGCCGATGCTGATGGCGCTGCCCATGCTGTGCTTTGCCAGCCCGCTGCTGATGCTGCGAAGCAGGGCCGCCGTCACCGCCGCGCTGGCACTGGCGCTGGCGGCCTGCCTGGCACTGCCCGATAGCACTGCAGCACGATATGAACAGGCTGCAGAACCCGGGAACCTCGAGGGGCTGGTCTATTACAAGGACATGAACTCGTGGCGTGCCTACTGGCTGCTGCCGCAGCAGCCGCTAGACGACTGGCGCCGCGACCTGTTCGCAGGCCGCACGAAGCCGACCGTCTTCGTCGAGGTCTTCGGCCTGCGCAGCGCGCCCCAGTGGTACGCGGTCGCGCCGCGCGACGATGCGATCGCCTTCCCCGAGTGCTTCATCCTGCGCAACCACGTCGGGAACGTACGGCTGGCCAGATTCACGGTGCGCTCGGCCAATCGCGCCCCGCATATCGCGTTGGCCATGCACGGCGCCAGGGCGCTGCGCTCGCGCGTCGACGGCGTGACGCTCAGCGCGACGGAAAGCGCGTGGTCGCTGTCGCTGTACGGGATGCAGGACCGGGTGCTGCAGCTGGAAATCGAAAGTGAACCCAACGAGATCTTCGCCATCACGGTGCAGGAACACATCCCCGGCCTGCCACGGCATCTCTTGCCAGCGGACCGGCAAGGCGTGGCGCCGCAGCTGGGCACGACGATGTCGACCGATATCCTGCGGTTTTACTGACAAGTTGTCATAAAATGGCCGCGCGCGCCACGAGTGCGCCCTTCCCGATGAATGGCTTGATTAACCATGCAGCGTCAACTTCGCAGCATTCACTTCGCAGCAGGACTCCATGCACAAGATCGTCTCTTCCCTCATCCTCTCCGTCCTCGCCGGTAGCCTGGCGCTGGCCTTCCCGACCCATGCCCAGACCAGGGCCAAAGCCACCGTGCAAGAAGCGCCGCTGCGCGCGCACATGGCGTTCCTGTCGTCCGACGCGCTCGAAGGCCGCGGTACCGGCCAGCGCGGCGGCGAACTGACCGTCACGTATCTTGAAACGCAAGCCGCCGCCGTGGGCCTCAAGCCCGGCAACGGCAAGAGCTTCCGCCAGCCGGTCAAGATCGCCGGCGTGCGCTCGCTGCCCGAGAAGAGCAATGTCGGCATCGTCGCCAACGGCAAGGCCGTGCCGCTGCAGTTCGGCGCGGACTGGGTCTGGGGCCCGGGCGACGGCAAGGCCGATCACACGCTCGACGCCGAGATGGTCTTCGTCGGCTACGGCATCGTGGCGCCGGAAGAAAAGTGGGATGACTTCAAGGGCATGGACGTCAAGGGCAAAGTAATCGTGATGATGGTGAACGATCCGGCGCCGACCGCCGCCGAAGCGAACCGCTTCAACGGCGCGGGTCTGACCTATTACGGTCGCTGGACCTACAAGCTCGAAGAAGCGGCGCGCCAGGGCGCAGCCGGCGTCCTGCTGATCCACACCGATGCATCGGCCTCGTATGGCTGGAGCGTGGTGCAGAACAGCTGGGCCAATGCCGAGCGCTTCCAGCTCACCGAAGGCAAAGTGGGCAGCGGCCTGCAGGGCTGGATGACCGACGACACGGCGCGCAAGGTATTCGCGGCCGGCGGCCAGGATCTGGACAAGCTGCGCGCCGCCGCCGAAGACAGGAACTTCAAGCCGGTCGCACTGAATGCCCGTGTCAAGGGCGAGGCGCGCGCGCAGGTGCGCTCGCTGGAAGAATTCAACGTGGCCGGCGTCGTGCCGGGCACCGATCCGAAGCTGAAAGACGAAGTGGTGATCTACTCGGCGCACTGGGATCACATGGGCAAGCAAGGCACCGAAGGCGACACGATCTTCAACGGCGCCGTCGACAACGCATCGGGTACCGGCGCGCTGCTGGCGATGGCCGCCGAAGCGGTGAAGAATCCAGCCAAGCGCAGCCAGATGTTCCTGTGGGTTGGCGCCGAAGAGCAAGGCCTGCTGGGCAGCGCCGCCTATGTGGCCGCACCACTGTGGCCGATCGCCAAGACCGCCGCCAACCTGAACCTCGATAGCCTGAACTGGGTTGGCCTGGTCAAGGATGTCAGTGTGCCAGGCAGCGAGCGCACCGAACTGGGCGCGATGGCCGCCACGGTTGCCAAATCGATGGGCATGGTCATTGCACCGAGCAAGCCGGACCTGAGCGGCGGCTACTTCCGCAGCGACCACTTCAGCTTCGCCAAGGCCGGCGTGCCCGCCTTCTCGGTCGGCTACGGCAGCAGCTGGGTCAAGGATGCTGACGCGAACAACGCCAAGGCCAAGACCTACCGCGCCAAATACCACCAGGTGGGCGACGAATACGATCCGAGCTGGGACTTGTCGGGCATGGTGCAGCAGGCGCAGTTCACGCTGAACCTGGGCCGCGCAGTGGCCGATGCACCAAAGATGCCGACGTGGAAAGCAGGCGACCCGTTCGGCAAGGCGCGCGAGTCGGCGAAATAATTCGCGCCGGTAGCAGGACCTGAACGGGCTGGCGTGCATGACGAGTGCGCGCCAGCCCGTTTCTCGTTGTAGCATCACGCCATCGAGCGATGAAAGGCATGCAATGCAGGAGAACGAACTGACGCTGGGCGATGGCCGGGTGCTGCACTATTACGACTGGAAGCCGGAGTTCGAGGAACCCGAGCTGACGGTATTCTGGCACCACGGCACGCCGAACATCGGCAAGCCACCTGCCCCGCTGTTTGCCGCCGCGCTCGAAATGGGCATCCGCTGGATCGGCTACGACCGGCCCGGCTACGGTGGCTCGAGCGCACGCAGCGGCCGCGATGTCGCCTCGTGCGCCGAAGACGTCGCGCGCATCGCCGACCAGCTCGGGATCGAACACTTCGCCGTGATGGGGCATTCAGGTGGCGGACCGCACGCACTGGCCTGCGCCGCGCTGCTGCCCAAGCGGGTCATTGCCGCCGTCAGCATCGCGGGCCTGGCGCCGTTCGATGCGGCGGGCCTGGACTGGTTCCAGGGAATGACGGCATCGGGCGCGGCAGCGCTGCGGGCCGCTGCGCAAGGGCATGCGGCCAAGGTGCAGCACGAGGGGCTCAATCAGGAATTCGATCGCGAGATGTTCACGCCCGAGGACTGGGCCGAGCTGTCCGGCACCTGGTCGTGGTTCGACAGCGTGGTCCGGCCGGCGCTCAGCGAAGGCCCGGGTGGCCTGATCGACGACGACCTGGCGTATGTCGCGCCGTGGGGCTTCGACTGCGCGCGCATCGTGCAACCGGTGCTGCTGGTGCATGGGGCGCAGGACCGCGTGGTGCCGTGTGCGCACAGCGAATGGCTGGCGCGCAGCTGCCGCTCGGCGCGGCTGTGGCAGCGGCCGGATGACGGACATATCTCGGTATTGAACAGCGCGGCGTCGGCGCTGGCGTGGTTGCGGGAGCAGGCCAGCGACGGGTGAAGTGGCGCTCGAAAATTCCCACGTCAGACGCCCGGTCCGCGGCAGCTGTCACGTCGGAACCAGCAAGGGAAACAGATCAGATCGACTTGCGGCGGCGGGCAGCCTCCAGACCAGCCAGGCCAACACCCAACAGCATGATGCTGACTGGTTCCGGGACGTCAGCCCGAATCGGGGCGCGATTATGGTTCAGGATGGCCAATGCTTGCGTCCAGCCACTTTCAATATTGGCAGAGCCATTGCTGAAGCTGATTGAACCGATACCGCCAGTACCAGGGTGCCGTGCAACGGTCAAAGCATAGGTTGCGCTCACACTGGCAATGACGAGGAAAAGGCCGGCAACGGCTATTTTGATTTTCATTACAAGTTCCGGTGGAAATAAATTACAAAAATTACTTAGAGCAATTTTTATGCCAGTGGGAAATTAATAAGTAAAAACAGCTACTTACCGAGAATTACTTTTGTAGGACTAGTCCTATGTAAAGTTTTCCGACAGTTAACTTTATTTGAATGCCATACGATTGCTGTTCAGGTCTGTCGTTACACCAGATTTCGCCGGTGGCCTGATGGGCGCAAGCAACTACCCTCCGCTAGACCATGACCACTTACAAATTCAATCTCCCGCGCGAGGCGGCGACCGCGATCTTCGCCATCTGCCTGCTTCTGGCCCTGATGCTGCACGCGGTACCGGCGCTGCTGGCCGGTCTCCTGGCATTCGTGCTCACGCGCGGCCTGCTGAGCATCCTGCGCACGCGTGACCTGTACAAAAAGCTGCGCTCGCATGAATTCATTGCGAGCTTCGTGGTCGGCCTGGGGTCGATTGCGGTGCTCGCCATCATCAGCGTTCTGGTGGTCCGGTTGCTTGAGGGCGAATCGTTGCGGGCGTTCTCGCTGAAGGTGGCCGAGACGATCACGCAGATCAAGCAATTCCTGCCGCCGGCGCTGGCCGAGTACATGCCTGAATCGCTGTTCGAGATGCGCGAAATGGCGTCGGACACCTTGAAAGAGCATGTCAATGCGGTCGCGGGCTTTGGCTCGGGCATCCTCCGCAGCCTGCTGTTGACTGTGATTGGCTGGATCACGGGGGTGCTGGCCGCGGTGAGCATTACCGTCACGCCAACCGACGAAGGGAGGCATTCCGTCTTTTACCGGACCTGGCACCGCCACTGGAGCATGCTGGCCACCGCTTTCAAGAACGTGGCCTGGGCACAGACCAAGATTGCCGCCATCAACGCGACACTGACGGGGGTGTACCTGTTGGCCGTCATGCCGGCCCTGGGCTGGGACCTCCCCTATGTCAAAACCCTCATCCTGGCGACGTTCCTCTTTGGCCTGCTGCCCGTCGTGGGCAATATCGTGTCGAACACCCTGATCTGCACGATCGCGCTGAGCGTTGCGTTTCCGGCCGCCGTCATTTCAGCGGTGTTCCTCCTTGTCATCCACAAGCTGGAATATTTCCTGAGCGCGCGGATTCAGGGTCATCGCATCGGCGCGAAAGTCTGGGAACTGCTCATCGTGCTGTTTGCGTTCGAAATCATGTTCGGACCGGCCGGTATGGTCGCCGCCCCCGTCATCTACGCCTTCGTCAAAGCAGAGTTGAAACGTGTTCGCTGGCTGAACTGACGCTGGGCAAGCTGGCGTGAGTTATTAAAATTGTTGTAAGAATCTCGCATCTTTGGTTTACCAAATTGCAAATTTGGTCAGGCCAATCTAGAATCGATGAACCGGTTAGGCGATGCATCGTCCGGTGGCCTGACGCATCAACCAGATCGGCACCGGCTCCGACATCGAGCCTTCTTCGCAGTTAAAAAACTACAAGCCGGAGACATCTTGAAAACCAAACATTTACTGCAGGCCCTTGCGCTCGTCGCACTGGGTCAGGGGGGCGTGCACGCGGCGCCCCTGATGCTGCAAGACGCCAGCATCACCGCCACCTACAACGGCTCCGCCGACGGCATGCTCGGGCTGGATCACGGCTTCGCGGCCGGCCCGGGCGCCAATACCAGCAAGCTCGACCCTACCGATACGGGCGTGGAGTTCTTCACGTCGGATTTCCTGTTCGGGATCGACTTTTCCGCTGACGGCTTGCTGACCGTGATCGCCAACTATGCTGTCGCGCCCGGCGCCTACAGCATGCGGTTCGATCTTGGGAGCGCACTGCCGGTCACGGCGTTTACATTGACCGGTGCCAGCGGCGTCACCGGCATCCCAAGCCTGTCGATCATCGACAGTCACACGATCGCGCTCAACCTGAGCGGGGTCGACTGGAGCGAATTCGGCGCACTGAGCGCGCGCCTGGAAACCGGTACGGCGGTGGCCGTGCCCGAACCCGGGGCGCCCGCGATCCTGATGGGCGGCCTGGCCGCACTGGCGCTCGTACGCAACGGGCGCAAACCACGCGCCTGACCTCGCGTCTCTCGCCATTCAAGGACAGTCCGGCAGCGCTTCAAGCGCGGCGGCGGACTCGCGGCCTCATTTCCTCCACCAGGAGACACACATGCACTATCCAGGTTTGCATGCAGCGCTGTGCGCTGCCCTACTCTTTGCCAGCAGCGGACACGCTGCGGATGCAGTCGATCCGGCGCGCCAGAGCGCCCCCGCCGATGGCTGGGCCAGCCAGGCCGGCGGCACCGTCGGCGGCGCGAATGCCGTCCAGTCCCAGATCTACACGGTCACCAACCGCGCCCAGCTGCTGGCCGCGATCCAGAACGGCGGCATCGACAACAAGATCATCAAGCTCGTCGGCGTGCTCGACATGAGCGAAGGCCAGCCCTATGCCAGCAGCGCGGACCAGGCGGCACGCGGCGCGGTGCGTCTGAAAAGCAATACGACGCTGATCGGCGACGCCAATGCGGGCATCGTCAACGGCCACATCATCCTGTCGAACGTCTCGCAAATCATCATCCGCAACCTCAAGCTCGTCAATCCCTGCGACGTCGCGCCCGTCTGGGATCCGAACGACGGATCGAGCGGTAACTGGAACAGCGCCTTCGACGCCATTTCCGTGTCGGGCTCGACCCATGTCTGGATCGACCACAACAGCTTCACCGACGCCCCGCGCACCGACAATTTCCTGCCTGTCGAGAACGGCAAGGTGAAGCAGTGCCATGACGGCGCGGTCGATATCACGAACGCGTCCGACTACGTCACCGTGTCGTACAACGTCTTCGGCGAGCACAACAAGAACAATCTGGTCGGCAGCGGCGACGGTGCAACGGCTGACGAGGGCAAGCTGCGCGTCACGTTCAGCAACAACGTGTTCCGCGACGTCACCAGCCGCGCACCGCGTGTGCGCTATGGCCAGGTGCACCTGTTCAACAACTACTATGCCGGCTCGACGTCGCACCCGGTCTATGCCACTAGCTATTACGTTGGCGTCGGCCATGCCGCCAAAATCCTGTCGAACAACAATGTGTTCGAGGTCGCGGGCGCCACCGCCTGCAGCGACGTCGTCGAGAATTTCGGCGGCACGATTCCCGGCGCCTTCAAGGACACCGGTTCGCTGCTCAACGCCAAACCACTCGGCGCCTGCGGCGTGCCGACGACTGTCACCTGGACCCCGCCGTATGCTTTCAGCGCGCGGCCGATCCCGCTGGTCAAAGCCAATGCGCTGGCGCAGGCCGGCGGCGGCAAGCTGGTGACGACCATCAGCGGCACCGGCAAGGTCGTCGTCGATACCGGCCCGACGCTGGCCTGCCCCGCGACCGGCTTCTACTTCTGCGACGACTTCCAGAATGGCGGCAGCGCCAAATGGGACCTCAAGCCGTTGCCAGGCCCGAACGGCACCTTCAGCGTGATGACGGAAGCTGCCGGCAGCGCCAACAAGGTGCTGCAATATACGGCAGCCACCACCGGCGGCGTGCTCGCCCTGATCAAGGACAGCGAGATGGGCGCCTTGCCGTCGGGCGACTACTTCGTCGAAGCCCGCATCCGGCCGATGACCAATAGCACCACCGGGAACAAGTTCCTGTTCCTAGTCACCCGCTACGTCGATGTCAACAACTGGTACGGCGCTGGCCTGAACGTGCAGAATGCCACCACCAGTACTCAGGTCGAGATCGTCAAAATGCTGAATGCGGCGCTCAACCGGCAGCGCGCGGTGCGCAAACCGATCGCGATGGATGCCCAGTTCTATACGGTGCGGTTCGAGATGGTCGGCGCCACGCTGACGGTGTATCTCGACGGTGAAAATCTCGGCTCGGTCACCGACAGCAGTTTTGCCGCGCGTGGTCGGGTCGGCCTGTACACGGCCAACAAGAGCTTCCAGATCGACGACGTACGCATTGGCGACCCGCGCATGAAACCGGTGCAGCTGACGCTTGCCCCCGGCACGCCCACCTGGGCCGCCGAAGCTGGCGACGCCCCGCTGCAGGTGCAGGTCACTGCGGTGGCGGCCGACGGCACGCCGGACAGCTTCACCGCCGAGTCGAGCAACCCTGCGGTGGCCACCGTCACGCTCGACGGCGCGATGGCCACGATCGCACCGGTCGGCGCAGGCACGGCCGAGATCGTGTTCCGGGCCGGTTCGGACGCGACCATGACACGTTCGATTGCGGTGACGATTGCGCCACAATTCGTCCAGCCGACCCAGGTGTATCAGCTCGACGGCGTCGCCGTGCCGGCGGCGATGGAAAGTGCTGCGTATATCGACAGCACGCTCAAGCTGGTATTCGACAAGCAACCAGTCCTCGGCACGGGCGGCACGATCCGGGTCTTCCGCCAGGCGGACGATGCGCTGGTGGACGTGATCAAGCTGACCGGCGAAACCGACATGATCGGTTATCCGGGCCAGGACCAGATCCGCAAGGTCAACACGACGCCGATCCAGATTGCCGGCAACACGGTGACCATCAAGCTGCACAGCAACAAGCTGGACTACAACACGGGGTATTACGTGGCGATCGCCGACGGCGTCTTCACGGGCACCAGCCTTGGCGGTTTGCCGTTCCGGGGCATCGGCAAACCGGGTGGGTGGGCATTTACCACCCGCGCGGCTGCGCCGAGTGGCACGACCGTGACGGTGGACGACGATGGCGTGGCCGATTTCCGCACCGTGCAGGGCGCGCTCAGTTACGCGATGCAGAACTTCGCCAAGGCCGAGCCGGTAACGATCCGGGTGATGAATGGCGCGTACGAGGAGCTGCTCTTTTTGCGTGGCAAGGACAATGTCAGCATCGTGGGCCAGAGCCGTGATGGCGTCGTGATCCGCTATACCAACCACAACACGCTCAATCCCTTCACCGGCGCGAGCCAGGTGGCAAACGCTACCGCAGCGGCGACCGGCGGGCGCGCCGTGATGCTGGTCGAGACGGCCGACATGCTCGTGCTCGACACCCTCAGCATCGACAACACGACGCTGCGCGGCCCCACCACCGGCCAGGCCGAAACACTGTACTTCAACAATGACGGTGGCCGCCTGATCGCGAAAAACAGCGCGTTCTACAGTGAGCAGGACACGCTCAACCTGAAGGGGTTCAACTGGTTCTACCGCAGCCTGGTATCGGGCAACGTCGACTTCATCTGGGGCGGCAGCCGCGCCGCGCTGTTCGAAGAAAGCGAGATCCGCACGATCGGCGACACCTCCAGCCCGACCAGCGGCGGTTACGTGCTACAGGCACGCGTGATCAATCCGGCCGACAAGGGCTTTGTCTTCCTCAACAGCGCGCTGACGCGTGGTCCGGGCCGCGGCCCGCTCAAGAGCGAAGTACCGGACGGCGCCACCTGGCTGGCGCGCAGCCCGGGCGGCACGGCGAGCTACGACAACATCGCGTTCATCAACACCCGGATGGACCGGCATGTGGCGCCCGCAGGCTGGGCCGGGCTGGGCGTGAACAGCCAGCCCGCACCCAACCCGGTGGTGCCCAATGCGGTAAGCGGCTGGCGTGAATACGGCAGCACCGACCTTGCCGGCGTGCCGCTGGACCTCTCGCGGCGGGTTGGCGGCTATTTGCTGAGCGCCGATGAAATGGAAGCCGGGTTCTCGACCCGCGCCCAGGTGTTCTCGGCGTTTGGGGCCGGAGAAGGCTGGAATCCGCAGCCGTAACGAACGGTTGAAATGACGCAGGGCCCATCGCTTGGTGTACAAGCGATGGGCCCTGCGCGTTTGCTGCTTGTGCGTCTACCGGATTACTGGATCACGCCGCAAGCCATGCGGGCGCCCCCACCACCCAGTGGCGCCGGATGATCAGCGTGATTGTCGCCACCGACGTGCACCATCAGGGCCTTGCCCTTGAGGTCCGCCATTTTCATGCGCGGGGCCAGCACCGGATTGGTGGCCATGCCTTTTGCGTCAACGGAGAGGCCCGGCAGATCGCCCAGGTGGCCATCGCCCCATGGGGTGCCATGCTTCTTGGTGTTGGCCGGGTCGAGGTGACCGCCGGCGGCGCCTGCAGGCACGGTCTTGCCGTCGGCCTGGTTCGGTGCGCAGCTGCCATTGGCGTGCACGTGGAAGCCGTGCAGGCCCGGGGTCAGGTCCTTGAGTTCAGGAGTGAACACGACGCCGTATTGGGTTTCGCTGATCTTCACGGTACCGATGCTGGCGCCTTCACCTTTATCAGTCGCCATTTTCAGCGTGACCGACATGTCGGCCGCGCTGGCGGAGGCGCACACGGCGCCGAACAGGACAGCACTCATCCATTGTTTGTTCATGGTTCACTCCTTGGCAAAATTTCGGGATATTGAAAAGACAAGTGAGTGTAGACCATTCCATGCGGAGGGGGTGTTCGGCTGACCAGGGCTTCCGGGGAATGAACACGGAAGCGCTGGTCGGGGCTGGAGGGCTACTTCTCTCTCACGCGATGCCCATCGCGTAGCGGCGCAGCACGTCGTCGGACGACATGACCTCGGCGTATTCGCCATGCAGGTTCGCCAGAGCCATCAAATGGACGTCCTCGGCGCTGCGATGCGTGCCGCCAAAATCCGGCTTGTCGAACGTGAAGGTCGCATCCGACACCACGATGGTGGAAAAGCCCAGATTGCCTCCGGTGCGTGCAGTCGCCTCGACCGAATTGTTGGTGCTGACGCCGACAATCACCAGATTCGTGATGCCGCGGGCATGCAGCCAGCGCTCGAGGCCGGTGTGGATGAAGGCATCGGGGACGTTCTTTTCGACCACATGCTCATGGGCCAGTGGATGGAAGCGGGGTTGGAATTCCACGCCGGATTGGCCCGGTGCGAAGACAGAGTCCGGTGAGCGGCTGATGTGGCGGACGCTGACGACAGGGTGCCCTGCCGCTCGCCAGGCCGCATGCAGGCGCGCGATCATGTCTTCGGCGGTCGGGTTGTTGCGGGGTGGCAGGGTCGCGGATTGCATGCCCTGTTGCATGTGGATGATGATCAGGGCTGGTGGCTGGGGCATGTTGATTCCTCTACGCGTAGATCGCTAAATTAACATGGCGAACTGCGCGACGATACTGATGCACTTGATGGGTATTCTCTGGGGTGGCGTCTATCTGCAGGACATCGTTTGTGGCGGCGAGTTCGCATGACAGTCTAGGCATTCCTACTTGAGGGCAGACTCGAAGTGCGCGACGCACAGCTGACTTTGCCAGTCAGCCCCCGATGATGCACCCGCACAGCTAGCTACGAGGTCATGTCTGAATGTCAAACCTGACCTCAACTTTTGTTTGCGGCAATTCTGTGCTTGCTCTGCACATGCGTCAAACCGTGGCTTGCCATAATCTGCTTCGCACCTGTCGCCCCGTGGTTCGTCGGCGTATTTGTGGAAGTTCACTCGACCGACGTTTGCCCATATCTTCGATTGGAACAGGGTGGCGCGTACTACTTCCAATCCTGCGCAGCCTTTCCTCTAGTGGTATTCCAACTGGTCGCTGGTTACATCTCGCATCGACGAAAACCGATCTAACTAACCAGCGCTGCTACCAAATTAGACGATGAGAAAACGACACCCCGCAATGTGCCGTTTTCGCTGCAGTCTTAAGATAAGGCTGTGTCTGATTGTCAAACCTGACACTGCCCTTATTTATGAAACCGCTCCTGTTTAATAGCCCAAGTCAGTCAGCTTTTCAATATATAATCTAGATCGCAATTTCTCCACGGGTTTTCCTACGAACTTGTCGACGAAAAGAGAGATTCCTGCAAGGCCTAATACAGCCTGAGCTCCAACTAGAATTAAATTTGCTACAGCTTGATTTCCCGATGAGATAGTTGGAATGTAAAACTTATCCAATAGCCCCAAAGACAAGCCCACAATCCACAAAATTGCTGCACCGATAAACCTCAGCAGAAATACACGCGACTGAGCATGTCGGGTCGCGAAATCTATAGCCCTCTTCTTTCTGGCTTCATTATCGGCGATGGCTACTGAAGCTACTTCTGTAACCTCATCGACCCGCTGTCGTACAGCAGCCAATTCAAACTCTTGCCGCTCCATCGAATTTTTCTGGGAACCCAATTCATTTTGAAGAATTGTAGATTCCGCTCGGAGCGCTGCCGTCTGCATATCTTTAGTCGAGCTCTCCAGCGCAATTTCATTAACCTTCTGCTGTAACAAATTTGCGCGTGATTCTCCTGCTTCAATCTGTAAGGTAAGTTCATCAATCTTTTCACCATAGAACGCGTCACGTTCTTTTGTCACAGTTTCTGCCGCTCGTCTCTGTGCTTCGACAAAAATATCCTCAACATTGTTTGCAGTGATCACTTCTAAGTTACCTAGTGTTAGTTCGACTAGATACTGAGAAGCTCGCTCGTTTGTCATTAATGCTTCGAAATGTTGAGCTTTTGTTTCGTCAAGCTCAGCCAAAAACTGTTTAGTCCGGCTGACTAGTTCTTTCCTTGAGCGTAACGCGACAGCGCAGTTCGCAAGTAACTGCGCTGTTGAGGGAGAATTTTCTGATTTCCGCCTGAAATTAGCCAACAGAGTCCTGCAGTGTAACGGTCTGTAAGAATCGGCATAAACTCCCCCTGCCGTACAAATCCTTTATCACGCAAGTAAGCGGCACTACGCCGCTGCAAGCTCGAATTTCCTGTAATAAACATAAAGCGGCAACTTGCTATATTACCTAGAGGAATGTGGCCGCCCCCTAATCGTCGAATGGTTTCAGCAACCGATTTTGCATCTCGTTCACTCGTAAGGTATCGATCAACAATATTTGTACGAATTCTCCCGATTAATTCTGACTCATCGTCCTCGGTAAAATTTCGATAGAACTGAGTTGCAGTTTCTTGAATAATTTCGAAATTATTTTTATGTTGCCAGTTCCAACCGATTTTCCCCCGTATTGTCTGGAAGAACGCACGGTAAGTTGGACTCGACATCCGCTGAACAGTTGGACCACATGCCTCGCCGGTCAGACGTGCCGACTCGATTGCATACAAAATCGACTCAGCCTCTTCAATCGAATGTTGATATGCCGCAATCTTTGCCCCGGACTGTAATAATTGATTAACAAGTGCGTTTGCAGAGGCATGTTGCTGCTTTGAGGAAAGATCCAAAAACGATAGAAGAATTGGAGTGTCGATCACCGCAGTAGTACTTGTCAGTCGAGGAACTGATGTAGGCGCTTGCAGATCTAATACTAGCTCTAGGCCTAATGCTCCATCTGCTACAGCGGTCAACGTCTGTAACCAATCAGGGTTTTTTGACTGAAGTGCCACGATGTAAGAACTTACCAATGCATCGATCGCAGCATCTTCACTTAGTTCCTCACTTGCAGCTCGGGCCTCTCGTGCAGCTGGGCCCAAAAGAGTTGCCTTTCCCTGATCTACTGAAACGATCGGTTTGGCTCGAATCGCTGAAAAATCTAAAGTACATAGCCTGCGCAAAAATCCCGATGTTAATTTTTCGGACGGGATTTCTCTCCCTGCTGCCGCAAGTCGATTCTTCGCATGAATAGAGAAGTCATCAATAATACTTTGGAAAAGTGCCTCGTCAGCATCCAAAACTTCAGAAGGCGCTATGCTGTCTACATATACTGCCCTGACCAAGCCGCCACTAGTCTCTTCTTTTCTTAATACACCTTCAGAAACCAGTCTAGAAGTGAAATCCTCAAGCGCTGACGCGGGCAAGGACATGCCATAGGCACTAGCCATTCGGTCAGCTAAAACTTGTGCATCGTAGATCTGTCCAGCCAGGTCATTCACCAAGGGTCTAATCAATACGGCAACACCTCCAAATAAATCTGTTTGCATAGACTCTCCACAATTGCGAAGTAAAGCGAATGCGATAACTGGTCTACTCGGATTAATCTGCATGATCAGGACTAAAATTAAGAAAAAGAAAATATACCATTATTATTTCCTCCTGTAACCTTGTCTAAACCTTTGGCGTTGTTTAAAAACTTAAAGATAAAAAAAACGGCACCCCTCAGGGTGCCGTTTCGCTTTCAACTCAGACGATTACTCGCCGTCGTCGTGCTGCTCAGCCGAAGCCGAAGCAACTTGCTGGTCTTCCATCGCTTGCAGCTCGGCGGCCATATTGGCCTTCTCTTGCTGCAGCAGTGCCTGGCGCTCTTCCGCTTCCCACACTTCCTTCTCTTTGCGAGCGCGGTGGAATGCCAGACCCGTACCGCCCGGGATCAGGCGACCGACGATGACGTTCTCTTTCAGGCCGCGCAGACCGTCGCGCTTGCCCATGATCGCCGCTTCGGTCAGCACGCGGGTGGTTTCCTGGAACGATGCGGCCGAGATGAACGAATCGGTCGACAGCGATGCCTTGGTAATACCCAGCAGCACGTTTTCGTACGTTGCCGGCAGCTTGCCCACCGCGTTCATGCGGTCGTTCTGGTCCAGCAGCTCCGAACGCTCGACCTGCTCGCCGATGATGTAGTCGGTGTCGCCTGCTTCGACGATCTGAACACGACGCAGCATCTGGCGAACGATCACCTCGATGTGCTTGTCGTTGATCTTCACGCCTTGCAGACGGTACACGTCCTGCACTTCGTCGACGATGTAGCGGGCCAGCGATTCGATACCCAGCAGGCGCAGGATGTCTTGCGGATCGGCAGGGCCGTCGACAATCATCTCGCCCTTGTTCACGACTTGACCATCGTGGACCAGCACTTGCTTGTCCTTGGTGATCAGGAACTCATGCTTGTTGCCGTCCATGTCGGTGATCTCAAGGCGTTGCTTGCCCTTGGTCTCTTTACCGAATGCGACAGTACCCGTGACTTCCGCCAGCATGCCGGCGTCTTTTGGCGAACGTGCTTCGAACAGCTCGGCAACGCGTGGCAGACCACCGGTAATGTCTCGCGTCTTCTGCGATTCAGTCGGGATACGTGCCAGCACTTCACCGACGGACACTTGCTGACCGTCCTTGACCATGATCAGCGAGCCAACCTGGAAACCAATGGCCACGGCGTGTTCGGTGCCCGCGATCTTGACTTCCTGGTTCTCTTCGTTCAGCAGCTTGACCTGCGGACGCAGCACCTTGCCAGCCGAACCACGACGCTTCGGATCGATCGCGACGAGAGTCGACAGACCGGTCACATCGTCCACCTGGCGAGCGACGGTGACGCCCTCTTCCACGTTTTCGAAGCGGATGGTACCAGCGTACTCGGTGATGATCGGACGGGTCAGCGGATCCCACGTTGCCAGGGCGATACCAGCTTTGACAGCCTGGCCATCCTTGACGATCAGGGTCGCACCGTACGGCACCTTGTGACGCTCGCGCTCACGGCCGTGATCGTCCGTGATCAGCACTTCGCCCGAACGGGTAATGACGATTTGCGCGCCCTTGCCGTTGGTGACGTAACGCATGGTTGCCGTAAAGCGAACCGTACCGTTCGACTTGGCTTCGACCGACGATGCCACTGCTGCACGCGATGCCGCACCACCGATGTGGAACGTACGCATGGTCAGCTGGGTACCCGGCTCACCAATCGACTGTGCTGCCACGACGCCGACTGCCTCACCGCTGTTGACCAGCATGCCGCGGCCCAGGTCGCGGCCATAGCACTTGGCGCACAGGCCGAAGCGCGTGTCGCAGTTCAGTGGCGTGCGGACCTTCACTTCGTCGATGCCGACGCGTTCGATCTCTTCGACCATGTCTTCGTCCAGCAGCGTGCCGGCTTCGAACAGGGTTTCCTGGGTTTCAGGATTGACGACATCGGTACCGGTGACACGGCCGAGGATACGGTCGCGCAGGGCTTCGATGACTTCACCACCTTCGACCAGCGCCTTCATGTGCGTGCCGTTGTTGGTGCCGCAATCGTCCTCGATCACCACCAGATCCTGCGTCACGTCGACCAGACGACGGGTCAGGTAACCCGAGTTTGCGGTCTTCAGCGCGGTATCGGCCAGACCTTTACGAGCGCCGTGGGTCGAAATGAAGTACTGAAGCACGTTCAGGCCTTCGCGGAAGTTCGCGGTAATCGGCGTTTCGATAATCGAACCGTCCGGTTTCGCCATCAGACCACGCATACCGGCCAGCTGACGAATCTGGGCTGCCGAACCACGGGCGCCCGAGTCGGCCATCATGTAAATCGCGTTGAACGATTCCTGGGTGCCTTCGGTGCCATCACGCTTGGTGACCGGCTCGATTTTCAGCTGGTCCATCATCGCCTTGCCGACTTCATCGGAGGTCTTGCCCCAGATGTCGACAACCTTGTTGTAGCGCTCGCCGGCGGTGACCAGACCCGAGCTGTACTGCTGCTCGATCTGTTTCACTTCGGCTTCAGCGGCAGCGATCATGCCCTTCTTGACGTCCGGGATCATCATGTCGTCGACGGCGATCGAGATACCGGCGCGCGTCGCCAGGCGGAAGCCCGACTGCATCAGCTTGTCGGCAAACACGACGGTCGCACGCAGACCGCACTTGCGGAACGACGTGTTGATCAGCTTCGAGATTTCTTTCTTCTTCAGCGAACGATTCAGCACCGAGAATGGCAAGCCTTTTGGCAGGATCTCGGACAGGATCGCACGGCCGACCGTGGTCTCGTAGCGGGTCAGGGTCTGGTCGAAGCCACCTTCGGCGTTACGTGGGAATTCCACGATACGCACGGTGATGCGGGTCGCCAGTTCGACTTCCTTGTTGTCGTACGCGCGGATGACTTCCGACACGTCCGGGAACATCATGCCTTCGCCCTTGGCGTTGATCGCCTCGCGCGATGCGTAGTACAGACCCAGCACAATATCCTGGGACGGCACGATCGACGGTTCGCCGTTCGATGGGAACAGGATGTTGTTCGACGCCAGCATCAGCGTACGTGCTTCCATCTGTGCTTCGATCGACAGCGGGACGTGGACAGCCATCTGGTCACCGTCGAAGTCGGCGTTGAACGCCGCGCAGACGAGTGGGTGCAGCTGGATGGCCTTGCCTTCGATCAGGACCGGCTCGAACGCCTGGATACCCAGACGGTGCAGCGTCGGCGCACGGTTCAGCATGATCGGGTGTTCCTTGATGACTTCTTCAAGGATGTCCCACACGACTGGCTCTTGCACTTCGACGAGCTTCTTCGCAGCCTTGATGGTCGTAGCCAGACCCATCAGTTCGAGCTTGTTGAAAATGAATGGCTTGAACAGCTCCAGAGCCATCAGTTTCGGCAGGCCGCACTGGTGCAGTTTCAGCTGTGGACCGACCACAATGACCGAACGGCCCGAGTAGTCGACGCGCTTGCCCAGCAAGTTCTGACGGAAACGACCGCCCTTACCCTTGATCATCTCGGCCAGCGACTTCAGCGGACGCTTGTTGGCGCCGGTCATCGCTTTACCGCGACGGCCGTTGTCCAGCAGCGAATCGACTGCTTCCTGCAGCATGCGCTTTTCGTTACGCGTAATGATCTCTGGTGCGCGCAGTTCCATCAGGCGCTTCAGGCGGTTATTACGGTTGATGACGCGGCGATACAGGTCGTTCAGGTCGGACGTGGCGAAACGGCCACCGTCCAGCGGGACGAGCGGACGCAGTTCTGGCGGCAGGACCGGCAGAACTTCCATGATCATCCATTCAGGCTTGATGCCCGAACGCTGGAACGCTTCAAGCACTTTCAGGCGCTTGGCGTATTTCTTGATCTTGGCTTCGGACTTCGACTCTTTGAGTTCCACGCGCAGCGCGTCGGCATCGCGGTGGATGTCGATCGAGCGCAGCAGTTCACGGATACCTTCGGCGCCCATGAATGCGGTGAAGTCGTCGCCGTACTCTTCGTACTTGGCAGCGTAGTCGTCTTCCGACATGATCTGGCTCTTCTTGAGCGGGGTCATGCCTGGATCGGTGACGACGTATGCTTCGAAATACAGCACGCGTTCGATGTCCCGCAGCGTCATGTCCAGGACCATGCCCAGACGCGATGGCAGCGACTTCAGGAACCAGATGTGCGCGACTGGCGAGGCCAGCTCGATGTGGCCCATGCGCTCACGACGCACCTTGGCCAGCGTGACTTCAACGCCGCACTTCTCGCAGATCACGCCGCGGTGCTTCAGGCGCTTGTACTTGCCGCACAGGCATTCGTAGTCCTTGATAGGACCAAAGATCTTGGCGCAGAACAGGCCATCGCGTTCAGGCTTGAACGTGCGGTAGTTGATGGTTTCCGGCTTCTTGACTTCGCCGAACGACCACGAACGGATTTTTTCAGGCGACGCCAGGCCAATCTTGATGGCGTCGAAACTTTCGTTTTGCTGAACTTGCTTGAATAGATCGAGCAGTGCTTTCATGTATCACTCCAGGTGATTGAATTCTTTACTGACTTGCTTGCCGCCAGCTCCTCAC
This sequence comes from Oxalobacteraceae sp. CFBP 8761, assembly GCA_014841595.1. NCBI lineage: Bacteria > Pseudomonadati > Pseudomonadota > Betaproteobacteria > Burkholderiales > Oxalobacteraceae > Oxalobacteraceae sp. CFBP 8761. The sequence goes on from JACYUE010000006.1 coordinate 103,675, forward strand.
TGATTTTCGCCAGTGCTTGCAAACCCCCGACCCTAGAAACCGTCATTCCCGCGCAGGCGGGAATCCAAGTGTGCCGGCTGATTCACCGGGCTTAGGCCCCGGACTGCTCCGGGGGCGACGACTTCGAAGGTCGAAGAGCCAGCCCGAAGGCTGGCGGCCTTGCTGGCCTGCTTAGTTGCGCTCGAGATCGATATCGATACCCAGCGAACGGATTTCCTTCACCAGCACGTTGAACGACTCTGGCATGCCGGCTTCGATCACGTGGTCGCCTTTGACCAGGTTCTCGTAGACCTTCGTACGGCCGTTCACGTCATCCGACTTCACAGTCAGCATCTCTTGCAGCACGTACGATGCGCCGTACGCTTCCAGTGCCCACACCTCCATCTCACCGAAGCGCTGGCCGCCGAACTGGGCTTTACCGCCCAGTGGCTGCTGCGTCACGAGCGAGTACGGACCGGTCGAACGCGCGTGCATCTTGTCGTCGACCAGGTGATGCAGCTTCAGCATGTGCATGAAGCCAACGGTGACCTTGCGCTCGAATGCTTCGCCGGTGCGACCGTCGAACATCGTGACTTGGTTCTTCGACGGGGTCATGCCCAGGTTAGCAGCGATGTCGTCCGGGAACGCCAAATCAAGCATACGACGAATGTCTTCTTCGTGGGCGCCATCGAAGACCGGGGTCGCGAACGGCACGCCGTTCTTGAGGTTGCCCGCCAGGGTCAGGATCTCTTCATCGCTGAAGCTGTCCAGGTCTTCCTTGCGGCCGGTTTCGTTGTAGATCTTGTCCAGGAACACGCGCAGGTCTTGTGCCTTCGCTTGCGCCTGCAGCATTTCGCCGATGCGCCAGCCCAGGCCCTTGGCTGCCCAACCGAGGTGGGTTTCCAGGATCTGACCGACGTTCATGCGCGATGGCACGCCCAGCGGGTTCAGCACGACGTCAGCAGGACGACCGTCCGCCATGAACGGCATGTCTTCCACTGGCACGATACGCGAGACCACACCCTTGTTACCGTGACGGCCTGCCATCTTGTCGCCCGACTGCAGGCGGCGCTTGACGGCCAGGTAGACCTTGACCATCTTCTGCACGCCTGGCTGCAGCTCGTCGCCTTGCGTCAGCTTCTTGCGCTTCTCTTCGAAGGCCAGATCGAACTGGTGACGCTTCTCGTTGATCGATTCCTTGATCGCTTCGAGGGCGTTCGCGGTGTCGTCTTCTGCCGGACGGATGTCGAACCAGTGGAACTTGTCCAGGTCCGCCAGGTATTCGGCAGTAATCGCCGCGCCCTTGGCCATCTTCTTCGGACCGCCATTGACGATCTTGCCGATCAGCATGCGCTCCAGACGCTCGAAGGCATCGCCCTCGACAATACGCATCTGGTCGTTCAGGTCCAGGCGATAGCGCTTGAGTTCATCGTCGATGATCTGCTGGGCGCGCTTGTCACGCTGGATGCCTTCGCGGGTGAACACTTGGACGTCGATCACGGTGCCGACCATGCCCGAAGGCACGCGCAGCGAGGTGTCTTTCACGTCCGACGCTTTTTCGCCGAAGATCGCGCGCAACAGCTTTTCTTCTGGCGTCAGCTGGGTCTCGCCTTTTGGCGTGACCTTACCGACCAGCACGTCGCCAGCCTGCACTTCGGCGCCGATGTAGACGATGCCCGATTCATCCAGGCGCGCCAGCTGGTTTTCTGCCAGATTCGAGATGTCGCGGGTGATTTCTTCCGCGCCCAGCTTGGTGTCACGTGCGACGACCGACAGTTCTTCGATGTGAATCGAGGTGTAGCGGTCATCCTTGACGACGTTTTCCGAGATCAGGATCGAATCTTCGAAGTTCAGACCGTTCCACGGCATGAACGCCACCAGCATGTTCTGACCCAGGGCCAGTTCGCCCAGGTCGGTCGATGCGCCGTCGGCGATCACGTCGCCACGGGCGACGCGGTCACCAACCTGCACGATCGGACGCTGGTTGATGTTGGTGTTCTGGTTCGAACGGGTGTACTTGATCAGGTTGTAGATGTCGACGCCGACTTCACCAGCCTGTGCTTCATCGTCGTTCACGCGAATGACGACGCGGCCCGCATCGATGTAGTCGACCATACCGCCACGCAGTGCCTGCACGGTGGTACCCGAGTCGACTGCCACGGTGCGTTCGATACCGGTACCGACAACGGCCTTCTCAGGACGCAGGCAAGGCACGGCCTGACGCTGCATGTTGGCGCCCATCAGTGCACGGTTCGCATCATCGTGTTCCAGGAACGGAATCAGCGAGGCCGCAACCGACACGATCTGGCCTGGTGCAACGTCCATGTACTGGACGCGCTCTGGCGAGACCAGGATCGTTTCGCCGGCTTCACGCGACGAGACCAGCTCGTCGATCAGTTGGCCGTTTTCATTGATCGCGGCGTTTGCCTGGGCGATGATGTAGCGGCCTTCTTCGATGGCCGACAGGTAATCGATCTGGTCGGTGACCTTGGAACCGTCGACCTTGCGGTACGGGGTTTCCAGGAAGCCGTATTCGTTCAGGCGGGCATACAGTGCCAGCGAGTTGATCAGACCGATGTTCGGGCCTTCAGGCGTTTCGATCGGGCACACGCGGCCGTAGTGGGTCGGGTGCACGTCGCGCACCTCGAAGCCAGCACGTTCGCGGGTCAGACCGCCAGGGCCCAGAGCCGAAACGCGACGCTTGTGCGTCACTTCGGACAGCGGGTTGGTCTGGTCCATGAACTGGGACAGCTGCGACGAACCGAAGAATTCACGGATCGCAGCCGAAATCGGCTTGCTGTTGATCAGGTCATGCGGCATCAGGTTGTCCGCTTCGGCCTGGCCGAGACGTTCCTTGACTGCACGTTCCACGCGGACCAGGCCAGCACGGAATTGATTCTCAGCCAGCTCGCCGACGCAACGGACGCGACGGTTACCCAGGTGATCGATGTCATCGACTTCGCCGCGGCCATTGCGCAGCTCGACGAGGATCTTGATCACGGCCAGGATGTCTTCGTTCGACATGGTCATGTCGCCGGTCAGTTCATCACGGCCGATACGGCGGTTGAACTTCATGCGGCCGACAGCCGACAGGTCGTAGCGTTCCGGCATGTAGAACAAGCCGTTGAACAGCGCTTCGACCGATTCTTCGGTTGGCGGTTCGCCAGGACGCATCATGCGGTAGATCGCCACGCGCGCCGCAGTGCGGTCAGCGGTGTCGTCGGTGCGCAGGGTTTGCGAGATGTAGCCGCCCTGGTCCAGATCGTTGGTGTACAGCGTCTGGATTTCGGTCACGTCTGCGTCGCGCAGCTTGCCCAGCAGTTCTTCGGTCAGCTCGTCGTTGGCAACGGCGATGACTTCACCGGTGTCCTGGTCGACGATGTTCTTGGCCAGCACGCGGCCCAGCAGATAGTCTTCAGGGACCGAGATGGTCTTGATGCCGGCAGCTTCGATGTCACGGACGTGCTTCGCGTTGATACGCTTGTCCTTGGTGACAATGGTCTTGCCCGACTTCGGATCGACGATGTCGAAACGCGCGACTTCGCCGCGCAGGCGCTCAGGGACGAACTCGAGTTCGCCGCCGTCGTTGCGCACGACGAAGTTGTCGAAGACGAAGAAGTTAGCCAGGATCTGTTCCGGCGTCATGCCGATGGCCTTGAGCAGGATCGTCACTGGCATCTTGCGGCGACGGTCGACGCGGAAGAACAGGATGTCTTTCGGGTCGAACTCGAAGTCGAGCCACGAGCCGCGGTAAGGAATGATCCGTGCCGAGAACAGGAGCTTGCCCGACGAGTGCGTCTTGCCGCGGTCGTGCTCGAAGAACACGCCCGGCGAACGGTGCAGCTGGGACACGATCACGCGCTCGGTGCCGTTGATCACGAACGAACCGTTCGTGGTCATCAGTGGCAGCTCGCCCATGTAGACTTCTTGTTCCTTCATTTCCTTGACGACTGGCTTGGTCGGCGATTCCTTGTCCAGGATCACCAGACGCACCTTGGCGCGCAGCGGCGACGCGAAGGTCAGGCCACGCTGCTGGCACTCTTTCACGTCAAACGCAGGGTCACCCAGCACATACGACAGGAACTCGAGGCGCGCAAAACCATTGTGCGACACGATAGGGAAGATCGAAGAAAAAGCCGACTGCAGACCCTCGGCCTTGCGTCCCGATGGGACAGCATCAGCCTGGAGGAAGTTCTCGTAGGATTCCAGCTGGGTAGCCAGCAGGTAGGGAACGTTGTGAACGTTGGCGCGTTTCGCGAACGACTTGCGAATACGCTTCTTCTCAGTAAATGAGTAGTGCATGGACACTCCGTGAGTGACAGAAAGGATGAAGAATTCAGGATTTGCCAGTGGCACGCGCCACCACCACACACAATTCCTGAAGTCTTTACTCTTTCGCGCCAGATGAAAAGGACAAGCAAACTGCTGTGTTACGATATTTCTGAGCCGGTGTTGCCGCCTCTATTCTGTCATTCCTTGGCGACGTCTGTCGCAGGGACGACAAAAGAGCCAAAGCCGCAATTCCCGCCTTCCGGCAAGTTTTGCAAGCTTTGACTCCCGCATCAGGTGCTGCGAACAGCACCCTTTGCCTATGTATTACTTCAGTTCAGCCTTGGCGCCTGCATCTTCCAGCTTCTTCTTGGCGGCTTCAGCTTCTGCTTTTGGCAGGGCTTCTTTGACCGTCTTAGGAGCACCGTCGACGACGTCTTTGGCTTCTTTCAGGCCCAGACCGGTGATTTCACGGACTGCCTTGATGACGCCGACTTTGTTCGCGCCGATTTCGGTCAGAACAACGTTGAACTCGGTCTGCTCTTCAGCAGCAGCGGCGCCAGCGCCACCACCGGCTGCAGGAGCTGCCATTGCAGCTGCCGACACGCCGAACTTCTCTTCGAATGCCTTGACCAGTTCGTTCAGGTCCATGACGGACATTTCGCTCACTGCGTTCAGGATATCGTCTTTGCTAATTGCCATTTGAAACTCCAGTTTTGATTTGTATGTAGTTCAGGTTGGTACTTGAAAAAAAAGGGAAGCTTACGCTTCTGCAGGAGCTTCTTCTGCGGCCGGAGCTGCTTCGGAAGAACCTTCGCCTTTTTTCGCTGCCAGGGCAGCCAGACCACGTGCAAAGCCCGACACCGGAGCCAACATGACGCCCAACAGCTGCGAGATGAGAACTTCACGGGATGGGATGCTTGCCAACGAGGTAACGCCAGCTACGTCGAGCTGCTTACCTGCGTAGTTACCGGCTTTGATGACCAGCTTGTCGTTGGTTTTAGCGAAGTCATTGATGACTTTAGCTGCTGCAACGGCATCGTCCGAGATCGAATAGATCAGCGGACCGGTCATGGAATCAGCCAGCGAGGCAAACTGCGTGCCCTCGACAGAGCGACGAGCCAGCGTGTTCTTCAGAACACGCAGGTACACGCCCTGGGCACGTGCGGATGCACGGAGCTTGGTCAAGTGACTAACCTGGATGCCACGGTACTCGGCGACGACGATGGTTTGCGCAGATGCTACTTTTGCGGAAACTTCTTCGACGACGGCCTTTTTGTCATTCAGATTAAGACCCACGGTCAATCTCCTTAAATGATGAGAACGAGATGTTCACATCGGTTCGAACACACGGCGTCCGAAGTTAAGAAGCCTTAAACTGAGCGGATGAATTCACGCAGCTGGACTACAAAACTTGTTCGGGTACACCATCTGCGTTGGGTTGTCTTTTAACCGCATGCCCAACCTCTGCACTTGGCCCAACGGTCTTTGATTGTCTGCCGCAGCGATCAGTTACTGCGACAGCCCAAAGAATCGCCCCGCACCAACGGCGCGAGGACTTGAATTTGCTGATTAAGCAGCAGCGATCGAAGCGTGATCGATGCGCACGCCAGCACCCATCGTCGACGACAGGGCGACCTTGCGCAGGTACACACCTTTCGACGTGGTTGGCTTGGCTTTGTTCAGGGCGTCGATCAGGGCAACCAGGTTGCTCTTCAGATCTTCGTCGGTGAACGATGCACGGCCGATCGTTGCGTGAACGATACCTGCCTTGTCGGTACGGTACTGGACCTGACCGGCTTTGGCGTTCTTGACGGCGGTTGCGACGTCTGGGGTCACGGTGCCGACTTTCGGGTTAGGCATCAGGCCACGTGGGCCCAGGATCTGACCCAGGGTACCGACGATACGCATGGTGTCTGGCGACGCGATGACGATATCGAAAGGCATGTCGCCGGCTTTGACGCGCTCGGCCAGGTCTTCCATACCGACGATGTCGGCGCCGGCTGCACGTGCAGCTTCAGCCTTCTCGCCCGTTGCGAACACAGCAACGCGCACGGTCTTGCCGGTGCCTGCTGGCAGCACGACCGAACCGCGAACCACTTGGTCCGACTTCTTTGGATCCACGCCCAGTTGCACCGAGACGTCGATCGACTCGTTGAACTTGGCAGTGGCGAATTCTTTGACCAGCGACAGACCGTTGTCGAAGGCGTAGACTTTATTGCGGTCTACTTTAGCTTTGATAGCTTTAACGCGTTTGGACAGCTTAGCCATTACAGACCCTCCACCGTGATGCCCATCGAACGTGCCGAGCCAGCGATGATACGCACTGCTGCGTCCATGTCGGCGGCGGTCAGGTCCGGCTGCTTGGTTTTTGCGATTTCTTCAGCTTGAGCGCGGGTCAGCGATGCAACCTTGTCGGTATGCGGCTTGGCCGAACCCTTGGTGATGCCAGCGGCTTTCTTGATCAGGTACGTTGCCGGTGGGGTCTTCATCACGAAGGTGAACGACTTGTCGGCGAACGCGGTGATCACGACCGGGATTGGCATGCCTGGCTCGACACCCTGGGTCTGGGCGTTGAACGCCTTGCAGAATTCCATGATGTTCAGACCGCGCTGACCCAGTGCTGGACCGATCGGTGGGGATGGGTTTGCTTTACCAGCTGGAACTTGCAGCTTGATAAAGCCAATGATTTTCTTTGCCATGAAAGGCTCCTATCTTTGACTTGAGTAGTAGCGCCCCACCGCGACTACTCGTCTCCGGCGGGGCTCCTCTTACCGGATTCCGCCTACCTGCTGCGACGCTCCGATTAACGCGTTTAGACTTTCTCGACTTGCCCGAACTCCAGTTCCACCGGAGTTGCGCGGCCGAAGATGGTAACAGAAACTCGCACCTTCGACTTTTCGTAATTGACTTCTTCGACGTTGCCGTTGAAATCGGTGAACGGGCCTTCTTTGATACGGACCTGTTCGCCCACTTCGTACAGCGTCTTTGGCCGAGGCTTCTCGACACCTTCCTGGACCTGCTGCATGATCTTGTCGATCTCGCGCGCCGGAATCGGGGTCGGCTTGTTCGACTTGCCGCCGATGAAACCAGTGACTTTGCTGGTGTTTTTCACCAGGTGCCAGGTTTCGTCGGTCATTTCCATTTCAACCAGCACATAACCCGGGAAGAAGCGGCGCTCGGTAACGGCTTTGGTGCCGTTGCGCATCTCGACAACTTCCTCGGTTGGCACCAGGATCTGGCCAAACTGTTCTTGCATGCCGCCGCGTTCGATCCGTTCGGTCAGGGCGCGCATCACGCTCTTTTCCATACCCGAGTAGACGTGAACGACGTACCAGCGCTTGTTGCTGACCGGGACACTCACGGGTGCAGCTGCTTCTGGTGCTGCTTCCTGCTCTGGAACGCCTTCTTCCGGAGCGCCGGCCGCCGGAGCGCCGGTCGCCGGAACTTCTTCCGGCGCGGTATCTTCTTGTACGTTTTCGCTCATGTTTATTTCCAACCCAGGACAAAGTCGTACAACAGGAGCTCGAGAATCTTGTCGGTGCCCCACAGGAAAATCGCCATCACAACCACGAAGGCAAACACGATGCCGGTGATCTGCAAGGCTTCGCGGCGGGTCGGCCAAACGACCTTCTTGGTCTCGCGCACCGATTCCTTGGCAAAGCTCAGGAAATCACGGCCGGTGGTGGAAGTCCACAAAAGCAGGACAGCAAAAACTAAACCAGCCAAAAGGGCGCCTGCGGCGACCAAGGCTGGTTTGTTCTGGCCTGTCAGGTAAAAGAACCCGACGACGCCTGCAATCGCTGCAACCACCGCCAGCGCGACCTTGAACTTGTCATTCGAGGTGCTGACAGTTTGCACGGATTGATTAGACATTCTTCTTTACTTTCGGTGCCTGGCACCAGAATTCGGTGGCAGGGGCGGAGGGAATCGAACCCGCGACCTTCGGTTTTGGAGACCGACGCTCTGCCAATTGAGCTACACCCCTACGAAAACTTCCAGCTGAATCCAGCATTATACAGCAAGCGCGCGCTCACTGACAATGCTGTTCGAGGGAAACGGAAATGACTTCCGCTTCCCTCTGCTCTGCTTAGTTAGGCAGAATCTTTGCTACCACGCCGGCGCCGACAGTACGGCCGCCTTCGCGGATTGCGAAACGCAGACCTTCTTCCATCGCGATCGGGTTGATCAGCTTGACGGTGATCGACACGTTGTCGCCTGGCATGACCATTTCTTTGTCTGCTGGCAGCTCGATCGAACCGGTCACGTCAGTCGTACGGAAGTAGAACTGTGGACGATAGTTGTTGAAGAACGGAGTGTGACGACCGCCTTCGTCTTTCGACAGAACGTAGATCTCGCCGGTGAAGTGGTTGTGCGGCTTGATCGAACCTGGCTTCGCCAGAACTTGACCACGCTGGACATCTTCACGCTTGGTACCGCGCAGCAGCAGGCCGACGTTGTCGCCAGCTTGACCCTGGTCCAGCAGCTTGCGGAACATTTCCACGCCGGTGCAAGTGGTCTTGACGGTGTCGATGATGCCGACGATTTCGATTTCTTCGCCGACTTTGACAACGCCGCGCTCGACACGACCGGTCACAACGGTACCGCGACCCGAGATCGAGAACACGTCTTCCACTGGCATCAGGAACGCGCCATCAACAGCGCGCTCTGGCGTTGGGATGTAGGTGTCCAGTGCTTCGGCCAGACGGGTGATGCATTCTTCACCCATTTCGCCCGGCTTGCCTTCGAGGGCCATACGTGCCGAACCCTTGATGATTGGGACGTCGTCGCCTGGGAACTCGTACTTCGACAGAAGCTCACG
>JACYUE010000007.1 GCA_014841595.1 Oxalobacteraceae sp. CFBP 8761
CAGTTCAATCTCTGTTTGTTGGCATTTCTGCCACCCTACATTGCTGCAGGGGTCGCTCACTCAAAATACTGACCGTTATCTCATTGCTGAGACAACGTATTTCTTTTTTGTGAACATTTGATAATTTAAGTAATCAAGAACCGAAGTTCTTGGCACCTTCATCAAACGCCCACACTTATCGACTGTTAATTTTTAAAGAACTTTATTCGGTGCTGCTTCTACCGTTTGCTACGAAGCGTTGTGTTCGTTAGCAGCAGAGAGGCGAGATTATGAAGTGTTTCTCATTTTTCGTCAACCCCTTCTTTCCTTCTTTTTCTTCGCTGTCGCTGCGTTTGAGGCGGCGTCTGCGTCGAGGAGCGAGACTATAACAAAGCCAGGATCGTCTTGCAATGCTTTCTCTTGTGATATCGTGGCCGCCGCCCATAGCGACCTTTTTATTACTCATGCATATTCCTGTTATTGCCCCGATCGCCCATGCGGCGCTGTCCCAATCCCTGGCCGCCGCAATCAATAACAAGACCAAGCCGCTAGGCAGCCTGGGCCGTCTGGAGGATCTCGCCACCCAGTTGGGCCTGATTCAGCAGACAACCCGGGTAACGATCGACCAGCCTGCCATCCTCGTCTTTGCGGCCGACCATGGCGTCGTCGCGGAAGGTATCTCTGCCTACCCACAAGACGTCACCTGGCAGATGGTCGAAAACTTCCTCGCCAACGGTGCGGCCATCAATGTGTTCGCGCGCCAGAATGGCTGCGCGCTGCGCGTGATCGACGCCGGCGTGAACCACGACTTCGGCGTGCGCGATGGTCTGCTCGACCGGAAAGTCGCCAATGGCACCAATAACTTCGCTGTCGAGCCGGCGATGTCGGCGCAGCACTGTACTACCGCCCTCGAACATGGCATGGCCCTGGCGCGCGACCTGCCCGGCAATGTCGTGGGCTTCGGCGAGATGGGTATCGGGAACACGACTTCTGCGGCAGCCCTGATGCACAAGCTGACCGGCCAGCCGGCGGCTGCCTGCGTCGGCGCCGGCACCGGCCTGACGACTGATGGCATCCGCCATAAAGAGCGCGTGGTTGCTGCCGCCGTCGCGCATCACACCAGCGTGCGTGAGCCTCTCGAGGTCCTGGCCACCTTCGGCGGCTTCGAAATCGCAATGATGGCCGGCGCCATGCTGCAGGCAGCCAGCCTGCGCAAGGTGCTGCTGATCGACGGCTTCATCGTCACCAGCGCGCTGCTGGTCGCCGCTCGGCTGCAACCGGCGATCGTCGACTACTGCGTGTTCGCGCACTGTTCGGGCGAGCATGGCCACGCCCTGCTGCTCGAGCAGCTCGGAGCACGGCCGCTGCTCGACCTGGGTCTGCGCCTGGGCGAAGGCACCGGCAGCGCCCTTGCCCTGCCCCTGCTGCACGCAGCCGCCAACTTCCTGGGCGAGATGGCGACCTTCGCATCGGCCCAGGTCTCGGCACAACTGGGCGAGCACGCGGGATGATTCATCAACTGCGCCTGTTCTTCATTGCGCTGCAGTTTTTCACGCGGCTGCCGATCCCGCGCTGGGTCGGCTTCGAGCCGGCATGGCTCAATCACGCGTCGCGCTACTTCCCGCTGGTGGGCGTCGTGGTGGGCGCCATCGGCGCGGCCGTCTACTTCATCGCCGCGCACTGGCTGCCAGCGCCAGTGGCCGCCGTGCTCTCCACCGCCGCGACCATTTACCTTACCGGCGCCTTCCACGAAGACGGTTTCGCCGACACCTGCGATGGTCTGGGCGGCGGCATGACAAAAGAACGCGCGCTCGAGATCATGAAGGATTCGCGCGTCGGTGCGTATGGTGCGATCGGCATCGTCTGCATGCTGGGCGCGAAGCTGGCCGCACTTGCCACGCTGCCACCCTTGACTGCCGTCGGCGCCCTGCTGCTGGCGCACCCGCTCTCGCGCCTGGCCGCCACGTCCCTGATCTGGCAGATGGACTACGCCCGCGCCGAAGGCAAGGCCAAGCCGCTGGCCGTGCGCATGAGCAGCACTGAATTCGGGATCGCGACGCTTACGGTGCTGGCGCCAGCGATCGTGCTTCTCGCCGTCGGCCTGCTTGACCTGGCCGCGATTGGCGCAGCGCTGTTTGCGGCCTTGCTGGCCACGCGCTGGCTGGCCCGCACATTCACACGCCGGCTGCAGGGCTACACGGGCGACTGCCTCGGCGCTGTGCAGCAGTTGGCCGAAGTGGCCATCTATATCGCGGTGCTGGCCACACTCGGCCGCGGCGCGCTGGCCTGATGCGCCTGTACCTCGTGCGCCACCCGAAACCGGACGTGCCGGCCGGGTACTGCTACGGCCGCACCGACCTGCCAGCACAGGCAGCCGACATCGAACGCGTGCTGGCGGCGCTGACCAATCAAGGCATTCCCAAAGCCTTGCCGGTCTACGCCAGTCCTTTGCAACGCAGCGCCGTGCTGGCGCAGCAGCTGTCAACCGCGCCCACGTTCGACGCGCGCCTGGCCGAGATGGACTTTGGCGCCTGGGAGCTGCGCCAGTGGGACGACATCGCCCGGGACGAGATCGATGCCTGGAACGCCGACCTGCTTCACTACCGCCCCGGCGGCGGCGAGAACGTCCTGCAGGTGGCCATGCGCATGGACGCGTTTCGGGCCGACATCCAGCGCGCAGGGCACGCCGAGGCAGTCGTCATCTGCCACGCCGGTACCATGCGCCTGCTGCACGCCATGTCCAGCGGCGGAACATTGGAGGATGCTGCGCTGCGTGCGGCATCGACACCACACCAGATCAGCTACGGCGAAGTCATGGTGCTGGAAATATGACAACGCCCGGTTCAACCACCTTATAATGAGCGCGTTTTGGTGCTCGCACCTGCGTTCGCAGGTGCAGTTAAACGGGAAACACGAAGCTCTTCACAGGGCCAACGCGTGCTGCCCCCGCAACGGTAAGCAAGTGCTGCAGCCTCTCATCGGGTCCTGCGGCAAACCGCCCCCTCATACCACTGTGCTTTAAAAGCATGGGAAGGTCGGACGGCCATACTTGTCAGCCCGGATACCGGCCAAAAGGTGGATACGCGCACAGCGCGATCCTTTGAATCCAGCCCACGGGGACGTCGGCGGGATGCCTTTGATAAGAACCACTCATGAATTTTCCAGTAAGCCGGCAAGCGGCCGCCGTGTCGCTCGCACTCGCCCTCATCTCGTCCACCGCCATCGCCGAAGTCGCTGACACCGTCGTCGTCACCGCGACCCGCACGCCGCAACTCGCAGCCGACCTGATCGCCGACACCACCGTCATCAACGCCGAAGAGATCGCGCGCTCGGGCGCCGGCTCGGTGGCCGACATCCTGCAGCGCCAGCGCGGCATCGAGATCGCCCGCAATGGCCCGGCCGGCACCACGACCAGCGTCTATGTGCGCGGCGCAAACGCCAATCAGATCGTTGTGCTGCTCGACGGCGTGCGCATCGGCTCGTCCACCACCGGCACCGCCAGCTGGAATGCCATCCCGCTGGGCGCCATTGACCGCATTGAAATCGTCTATGGGCCACTGAGCACGCTGTACGGCGCCGACGCCATCGGCGGCGTGATCCAGATCTTCACCCGCAAGGGCGAAGGCGTACCTGTCGTCACTGCCTCGTTGGGCGCCGGCAGCAATGCGACGCTGCAGGGCGATGCAGGCATCTTCGGCAGCAGCGGTGGACCGAATGCCATCAACTATGCCTTCGGCGCCGGCTACGAAGAGTCGGATGGCTTCTCGTCCACGCGGCCCGGTGCGTCAGGCTACAACGCCGACGAAGACGGCTACCGCCGCCGCAATGCCAACGGCCGTGTGTCGATGGCGCTCGCGCCGGGCCACGAGATCGGCGCCCAGTTCCTGGCCAGCCGCACGTTCAGCCAGTACGACGCCAGTAATTCCGGCAACTACGACGTGCACAGCGACTCGGACATCAATACCGCCGCCGTCTACATGACCAACCAGATTTTGCCAAACTGGCGCAGCACCGTGCAGTACGCGCGTTCGGAAGACAAGTCGGGCAACTTCAGTAACGCCACGGCCAGCGGCGCCAGCCAGATCGACACCGAGCAGAACGAAGTCTCGTGGCAGAACAATGTCGCGATCGGCCAGGACACGCTGCAGCTGCTGTTCAACCACCGCAAGGAAGAAGTCTCGTCGATGCGCCAAACGCGCATCACGAATTCGTATGCAGCAGCCTACTCGGCCAAGCGCGCCAATCACCTGTTCGACGTCAGCGCGCGCCAGGACCGCTCGGTCTACGGCAGCCAGAACACCGGCGCCGCCGGCTACGGCTACGAGTTCGGCAACGGCCTGCGCGCCACTGCCAGCATCGGCACGAGCTTCCGCGCCCCGACGTTCAACGAGTTGTACTTCCCGGGCTACGGCCTGGCGACGAACAAGCCGGAAAAAGGCCGCAACCGCGAAGTGGGCCTGCGCTACGACGGCAACGGCTACAACCTCGATGCCACGTACTTCCACAATCGCCTGACCGACATGATTGTCTCGGCCACGCCATGCCCGGACGGCATCAACCGCAGCTGCGCCTACAACGTCAACGAAGCAACGCTCGAAGGCTTCTCGCTGGCCGGCAGCACGCGCCTGATGGACGTGAACCTGCGCGCCAGCCTCGATTGGCAGGATCCGCGCGATGACACCACCGGCCGCCAACTGGCGCGCCGCGCCAAGAAGCACGCCAACTTCGCGGCCGATTACGTGATGGGCCAGCTAAAAAGCGGCGCCGAGCTGACCGTGTCGGGCGACCGTTTCGACAATGCGCCGAATACCAACCGCCTGGCTGGCTATGGTTTGCTGAACCTGTACACCACGTACCAGTTCACGCCTGACTGGTCCTTGCTGCTGCGCCTGAACAACGTCGCGGACAAGAACTACGAAGTGGCGCGCAACTACGGCACCAGTGGCCGCACCTGGTTCGCGTCGCTGCGCTACGGCATCCGTTAAGCTGGCATTTTTCGCCCGCGGCGCACGCGCCGCGGGCATCGATCAACTATCAGGGCCCGCATGCAAGCACCCGTCCCGTCATTACGCCAACGCGCCACGCTCATCATCGGCGCCATGCTGGTCCTGGCCATCGCTACCCTGCTGTTCTCGGGCATGACCGGTTCCATCCGCGTGCCGCTCAGCGACATCCCCGACGCCCTGCGCCAATTGGCAAGTGGCCAACCCGAATCCCTGTCCGCATCCCTGCTCGACCTGCGCGCCAGCCGCGCGCTGGTGGCCTTTGCCACCGGCGGCGCCCTCGCCCTGGCCGGCCTGATGATGCAGGCGCTGTTACGCAATCCCCTCGCTGACCCGTATGTGCTGGGCGTCTCGTCCGGCGCGTCGGTTGGTGCCCTCCTCGCCTTGCTGCTCATGGCGTCCACACTGATGGTCGATGCGGCCGCACTGGTCGGTGCCGTCGGCGTCTCCCTGCTGCTGTACGCGCTGGCGCGGCGCGACCTGCGCAGCGGCCAGGCTGCCGAAGGCGGCGCCTCGATGCTGCTGCTGACCGGCGTGATCGTCTCGGCCCTGTGCGGCTCCCTCGTCACCCTCATGCTGTCGATCGCGCCCGAAGGACGCCTGCGCAGCATGATCTTCTGGCTGATCGGCGACCTGGCAGGCGCGCCGCTGCGCCTGGCGCCGTGGCTCGTCCTGGTCGGCGCGCTGCTGTTTGCCATGCGCAGCGCGCGCGCCATGAACATGGTTGCGCTGCACGCCGAAAACGCGGTCACGCTGGGCGTGCGTGTAAGCGCGCTGCGCAAGGGCTTGTTCTTCGTGTCGGCGCTGCTCACGGCGAGCGCCGTCACCAGCGCGGGTTCGATTGGATTCGTCGGCCTGATCGTGCCGCACGCCTGCCGCTTCGCCTTCGGTCCCGACCACCGTGTCCTGATTCCCGCCGTCGTCCTGAGCGGCGGCGCGTTCCTCGTGCTGTGCGATACGCTGGCACGCACGATCGTCGCGCCGCAGCAGCTGCCGGTCGGCGCCATCACGGCGATGATCGGTGCGCCGGTCTTCCTGTATCAACTGCACCGCATGCGCAAATGACCGTCATCGCCACTCAAGATCTGCGCCTCTCCGTCGCCGGCCGCACTCTGGTGCAGGGCCTCGACTGGGCCGCGCAACCCGGCGAATGCTGGAGCATCATCGGCCGCAACGGCGCCGGCAAAAGCACCTTGCTGCGCACACTGGCGGGCCTGCACCAGCCCGACGGCGGCGCCGTTCACATCGGCGGGCGCGCCCTGGCGGCCTGGCCGCTGACCGACCTGGCGCGCGAGCGCGCCTTTCTCGCCCAGTCGCGCCACGACGCCTTTGCCTACACGGTGCTCGAGAGCGTGCTCTCTGCGCGCCACCCGTACCACGCCAACCGCTACTGGGAAGGCAGCGACGACCATCAGGTTGCGCTGGAAGCCCTGGCGTCGATGGACGTGAGTGACCTGGCGGCGCGCGACGTGCGCACGCTGTCCGGCGGCGAGCGCCAGCGCGTGGCGATTGCCGCCCTGCTGGCCCAACAAACCCCGCTGCTGCTGCTCGACGAGCCAGCCAATGCGCTCGACCTGGCGCATCAGGTGAGCGTGACAGGCCTGCTTGCGCGCCTGTGCCGCGAGCAGAACAAGACCGTGGTCATGATCGGCCACGACCTGAACCTGGCTTCGCGCATCTCGACCCACGTGCTGCTGCTGATGGGCGATGGCCGCTGGCATGCAGGCACCAACGAACAGACCATGCAGAGCGCGCTGCTGGGCGACTACCTCGGCCACCCGATCGAGATGATCGAACATCACGGCCGCCGCATCTTCATCCCTCAAGAGGATTTCGCATGAACGACATGACTCCCGAACAAACCGCTGCGCTGAACGAACGCCATCGCGTGCGCATGGAACGCAAGAAAGCCGTCATCGACGCAAAGATTGCGTCGGCCGACAAGGAAATCGGCATCATCATCGTCAATACCGGCAACGGCAAGGGCAAGAGCTCGAGCGCGTTCGGCATGGTGGCGCGCGCGCTGGGCCACGGCATGCAGGTCGGCGTGGTCCAGTTCATCAAGGGCGCGCTGTCGACCGGCGAAGAAACCTTCCTGCGCCGCTTCCCGGACGAAGTGCGCTTCCATGCGATGGGCGAAGGCTATACCTGGGAAACCCAGAACCGCGAGCGCGACATCGAGAAAGCGACCGAGGCGTGGGCGCTGGCCAAGCAGTTCCTGTCCGATCCGACCATCGGCATGGTGGTGCTGGACGAACTGAATATCGCACTCAAATACGGGTACGTCGATGTGCACACCGTGATCGCCGACCTGCTCGACCGCCCGACCATGCAGCACGTGGTGATCACGGGCCGTGGCGCGCCGCCCGAACTAGTGGCGGTGGCCGACACCGTCACCGAGATGAACGTCGTCAAGCACGCGTTCAAGGCGGGGATCGGCGCCCAGGCCGGGACGGAGTGGTAATGAGTGCGCATCCCGGCGCGCGTGTGGTGCTGGTGGCGGCAATGGCGTCCGGCCAGGGCAAGACTACCGTCACGGCCGCGCTGGCACGGCGCCTGATCCGCATGGGCAAGTGCGTGCGCGTGTTCAAGTGCGGTCCCGACTTCGTCGATCCGGTGATGCTGGAGAGCGCGTGCGGCACGCCGGTCCACAACCTGGATCTGTGGATGGTCGGCCCTGAAGCCTGCCGCCAGCGCCTGCAGGCGGCCGCCGCGGAGGCCGACGCAATCCTCGTCGAAGGCGTGATGGGCCTGTACGACGGCACGCCATCGAGCGCCGACCTGGCGCGCGCGTTTGGCATCCCTGTACTTGCGGTGCTGGATGCATCGGCGATGGCGCAGACGGCCGGCGCCGTGGCGCAAGGCTTGCGTGACTATGGTCCGGTACAGATGGCGGGCGTGATCGCCAACCGTGTTGCCAGCAGCGGCCACGCGGCGATGGTCAAGGAGTCGCTGCGCGACATTCCGCTGATCGGCACCCTGGCGCGTCAGGAGCATCACCTGCAAGAACGGCACCTGGGCCTGGTGTTGCCGGGTGAAGTCGAAGAGTTGCAGCGTATCCTTGACGCGCTGGCCGACAGCATCGAGTTCGATGAGGCGGCGTGGGATGCGCTGCCGGTGATGGCACCAGCGCATGCCGTCCCGGCGCAAATTGACACGCCCCTTGCCGGCCGCACGATCGCAATCGCGCATGACCCCTCCTTCATGTTCGTGTATCCGGCGAACGTCGAGCTGCTCAAGGCGCTGGGCGCGCAGATCACGTACTTTGCCCCGCTGTCGGACGACGCGGTGCCGGACCATGCCGACGCAGTCTATCTGCCGGGCGGCTATCCCGAGCTGCATGGCGCGGCGCTGCAAGGCGCAACGCGCTGGCGCGATTCGATCCGCGCAGCGCATGCGCGGGGCATGCCGATCGTGGCCGAATGCGGCGGCATGATGGCGCTGGCCGATGGCTTGACCGACAGCGATGGCCGGCGCTGGGAGATGGCTGGCCTGCTGCCGGGCGAAGTGGCAATGCAACAGCGTCTTGGTGGTCTCGGGATGCATGCGCTGGCCACGCCGGAGGGCGAACTGCGGGGTCACACCTTCCACTATTCGCTGCTGGCCACTGACGTCCCGCCGCAGGCACATACCGTCAAGCAGCGCACGCAGACACCGGGTGAAGCGGTGTACCGCGTCGGCTCGCTGTTCGCGTCGTACTTCCACGGGTACTTTCCGTCCAACCCGCGCGCGGTTGCCGCACTGTTTGGCGGTGCGCCATGAGCGCGACGCTGGTCTTTGGCGGCGCACGCTCGGGCAAGAGCGCGTTTGCCGAACGGCTGGCGCGCGAGTCGGGCCGGGTAGTCGTGTATATCGCCACCTCGCGCGCAGGTGATGGCGAGATGGCGGCGCGCATTGCGCTGCACCGTGAGCAGCGGCCACCCGAATGGCGCACGGTCGAGGAAGAACTGGCGCTGGCGCAGACGCTGCGCACCGAATGCCTGCCGGGCCGCCTGGTGCTGGTCGATTGCCTGACGCTGTGGGTCAGCAACCTGATGTTCTGCGATGGCCGGGAGTATCCCGAGGTCGGCGCATTGACGCTGCCGGACCGGTTCCATGAGGAGCGCGCGGCCCTGCTGGACCTGCTCGACGCGGGCGTGCCGGGCGACGTGGTCTTTGTGTCGAACGAAGTCGGCATGGGCATCGTGCCGTGGGGCGCGATCTCGCGCAGCTTTGCCGACGAAGCCGGGCGCCTGAACCAGGCGGTGGCGGCGCGCGTGGACCGCGCGGTGCTGGTGGCGGCCGGCCTGCCACTTGTTCTGAAGGGTTCCCTGTGCTGACTGGCTTGTCGTTGTCGACGGTGGCGCTGCTGCTGGTAGCAGGTGTTGTGCTCGACCTGCTGCTGGGCGAGACGCGGCGCTGGCATCCGCTGGTCGGCTTCGGCAATCTGGCGAACTTCATCGAGCGACGCCTGAACCGCGGCAACCTGCGCCTGCCGCGCGGCGGCCTCGCATGGGCGTTGGCAGTGCTGCCATTGACTGCCTTGTTCGTGCTGCTCACCGATGGCGCCGGCCTGTGGCTGCATGCGGTGCTGCTGTATCTGTGCATCGGCCTGCGCAGCCTGCGCGACCATACGATCCCGATCTACGAGGCGCTGCGCAATGGCGATCTGGCCCAGGCGCGCGCGCTGACTGCCCGCATCGTCAGCCGCGACACTGCCAACGCCAGCGAGTCCGACCTGGCCAAGGCGAGCGCCGAGTCGCTTCTTGAAAACGGCAACGACGCCGTGTTCGGCACGCTGTTCTGGTTCATCCTGCTGGGCGGACCGGGCGCGGTGCTGTTCCGGCTGGCCAATACGCTCGATGCGATGTGGGGTTATCGCAGCACGCGCTTCAATCTGTTCGGCCGCCCTGCAGCGCGCATCGACGACGTGATGAACTATGTGCCGGCGCGCCTGACCGCGCTGTCGTATGTGCTGCTGGCCGGCGCGGGGCGTGCACGCGCCTGGCACTGCTGGCGCACGCAGGCACCGGCATGGAGCAGCCCGAATGCCGGGCCAGTGATGGCCAGCGGCGCCGGTGCACTGGGCGTATCGCTCGGCGGC
Organism: Oxalobacteraceae sp. CFBP 8761; assembly: GCA_014841595.1. Taxonomy (NCBI): domain Bacteria; kingdom Pseudomonadati; phylum Pseudomonadota; class Betaproteobacteria; order Burkholderiales; family Oxalobacteraceae; species Oxalobacteraceae sp. CFBP 8761. The sequence goes on from JACYUE010000007.1 coordinate 10,066, forward strand.
GCGGCGGTCTACGATGGCGAAGTCGAACAACGCCCGCCACTGGGCGCCGGCCCGGCCGCCTGCGCCGGCGACATCCAGCGCGCCTGGCAGCTGGTGCTGCGCACGACGCTGCTCTGGCTCGGCGTCGTCTGCCTGCTGGCGGTATTGACCATGATCGGGGCGCCGCATGCTTGAACATGGCGGCAACCTGCGCGACGCCGCGCGGTATTACGGGCGCGACGACTGGATCGACCTGTCGACCGGGATCAACCCGCACGGCTATCCGGCGCCGGCGCCATCGCCAGGTGCCTGGCTGCGTTTGCCCGAGCCGGATCCGGCGTTGCTGGCGGCAGCCAGCGCGTACTACCAGGCGCCGCAGTTGCTGCCGGTGGCCGGCACCCAGGCCGCGATCCAGGCGCTGCCCCGTCTGCGTGCACCGTCGCGCGTCGTTGTGTCGGCGCCATCGTACGCAGAGCATGCGCATCACTGGGGCCAGCATGGCCACCTGCTGCGGCAGGTCGCGTATGCCGAGCTGGAAGCGGCGGTCGACGTCAGCGATGTCGTCGTCGTCGTCAATCCGAACAACCCGACCGGCGAGACAATCGCGCCAGAACGCCTGCTCGACTGGGCCACACGCCTGCAGGCGCGCGGCGGCTGGCTGATCGTCGACGAAGCCTTTGGCGACACCGCGACGGCGCTCAGCGTGGCGATGCACGCCTCGCAGCCCGGCCTCATCGTGCTACGTTCGATCGGCAAATTCTTTGGCCTCGCGGGCCTGCGCCTGGGCTTCGTCGCCGCGCACGACAGCCTGCTGCGCGATCTGGCTGACCTGCTGGGGCCATGGACCATTAGCGGTCCGGCGCAGGAAATCGCACTGGCAGCCCTGACCGATAGCGCCTGGCAGCAGGCCACGCATGCCAATCTGCGCCAGTCCGGCGAGCGGATGACGCGCCTGTTGCTGGAATACGGCATCGCTACTACCGGCACGGCGCTGTTTCGCTGGTGGCCGCAGATACACCCCGAAGCATTCCACGCCCACATGGCGGCGCGCGGCATCTGGTGCCGGTTGTTCCGGGATGCCGGGCGCGGTATGCGCGTCGGCCTGCCGGCAGGCGAACCTGAATGGCACCGCTTTGAACAAGCACTTCATGAATGGAACCAACGATGAAAACAACGATGCTGACGGCTGCCCTGATGGCATGTCTGTCGATCACCTGTGCGCAAGCCGCGATCACTGTCAAGGACGATGGCGGCCAGAGCGTCACGGTCGCCAAGCCGGCGCTACGCATCATCTCGCTCGCGCCGAGCGTGACCGAGCTGCTGTTCGCGGCCGGTGGCGGCAGCCGCGTCATGGGCGCCGTCAACTACAGCGATTTTCCGGAAGCCGCCAAACGTATCCCGCGCATCGGGTCGAACCGCGAAATCGACATGGAACTCCTGATCTCGCTGAAGCCAGACCTGATCGTCGCCTGGCGCCACAACAGCTCTGACAGGCAGATCGAGATGGTGCGCCAGCTCGGCATCCCTGTGTTCCAGAGCGATGCGCAGACGCTCGACGCCATTCCCGACAGCGTCGAACGGCTTGGCCAGTTGATGGGGACCGATGCGACAGCCAAAACGGCGGCGGCCGCGCTGCGCACGCAGCTGGCCAGCCTGCGCAAGCAGTACGCAGGCCGTGCGCCGGTGCGCGTCTTTTACCAGGTGTGGGACAAGCCGCTGTACACGCTCAGCGGAAAACACATCCTGACCGATGCGATGCACCTGTGCGGCGGCGTGAACGTCTTCGACAAGCTGGCCGTGACAGCGCCCGTGGTCACGCTCGAGAGCGTGCTGCAGGAGAATCCCGAAGTGATCATCGCCACGGCCGAAAAGAACTACGGCGGCGTGCAGTTGTGGAAAACCTACGGCACCATGACGGCTGTGAGCCGCAATAACCTGTTCACGCTCGACGGCCATTTGCTCAATCGCGCGGGGCCGCGCATGATCCAGGGCACTGCCACCATGTGCGAGGCACTGGAGCAGGCACGCCAGCGGCGCCCGAAATGACGACATTCCCCTACCGGACCCTGATGGTGCAAGGGACGACATCGGACGCTGGCAAGACGACGGTGGTCGCGGCGCTGTGCCGGCTGTTGATGCAGCGCGGCGTGAAGGTCGCGCCGTTCAAGCCACAGAACATGGCGCTCAATAGCGCCGTAACGCGCGATGGCGGCGAGATCGGCCGCGCCCAGGCGCTGCAGGCCATCGCCGCCGGCATCGAACCTCACACCGACATGAATCCGGTGCTGCTCAAGCCATCGAGCGACACCGGTGCCCAGATCATCATCCATGGCCGCGTGCGCGCCGACATGAATGCGCGCGACTACCACCAGTACAAGCCGATCGCGATGGGCGCGGTGCTCGAATCGCATGCGCGCCTGCTGGCGCAGTACGAGGCGGTGATCGTCGAAGGCGCCGGCAGTCCGGCCGAAATCAATCTGCGCGACCGCGACATTGCGAATATGGGCTTCGCCGAAGCAGTCGATTGTCCGGTGATCCTGGTGGCCGACATCGATCGCGGGGGCGTGTTCGCGCACCTGGTCGGCACGTTATCGTGCCTGTCGCAGTCGGAGCGCGACCGCGTGATCGGGTTTGTCATCAACCGCTTCCGCGGCGACATCAAGCTGCTCGAACCGGGGCTGGATTGGCTCGAAGCGCAGACCGGCAAGCCGGTGCTGGCAGTGCTGCCCTATCTGCACGGGCTGTTCCTCGATGCCGAAGATGCCGTGCAGGCGGCGCAAACGAGCAAGGGCGCGTTTCGTGTAGTTGTGCCAAGTCTGCCGCGCATGAGCAATCACACCGATTTCGATGCGCTGCGAGCGCATCCGGATGTCGACCTGCGTTTCGTGCGCGAGGGCGAGGCAATTCCCGGCGCCGACCTGATCATCCTCCCGGGCAGCAAGAACACGCGCGGCGACCTGGCCTGGCTCGATACCCATGGGTGGCGTGAGCAGATTGCGCGCCACTTGCGTTACGGCGGCAAGGTGATGGGCGTGTGCGGCGGGTTCCAGATGTTGGGGCGGACGGTAGGCGACCCGCACGGCGTCGAAGGAATACCGGGCGTGTCGAATGGACTCGGGCTGCTCGATATCGATACCGAGCTGACGCGTGACAAGCAGCTGACGCGGGTGGAAGGACTCTGTGCGTTCATGCCGGGCGATGCGTCGGGTCGCGTCAGCGGGTACGAAATCCATATGGGCATATCGAGCGGTGCGGCGATGACGCGGCCTGTATTTGCCATCGATGGGCGCGGTGAAGGCGCGATGTCGGCAGATGGACAAATCATGGGGACGTATCTGCATGGCCTGTTCGATCATCCGGATGCCTGCAGCGCGTTACTGCGCTGGGCGGGCTCGGGCAGCGAGCAGGTGGTCGATACTGCGCAGCTGCGTGAAGCCAGTCTGGATCGTATTGCGGCGTCAGTAGAAGGATTGCTGGACAGGTTGATTGGCTTGCAGGATCGTGCATAAGCAGGCCCGATTCGCCTGGATGCGAAAAAGCCCGCCGATGTGAATCAGCGGGCTTTTTTGTGCAGATGGGTAGTCATATATTGAGCCAGCTAAATACAGCAACCAAAGCGAAAAGCCCCACTCAGATCACTGAGTAGGGCTTTTCTATATAACTAGCCTGACGATAACCTACTTTCACAC
>JACYUE010000008.1 GCA_014841595.1 Oxalobacteraceae sp. CFBP 8761
AGGACCGTGAAACGACTTTGCGCCGATGATAGTGCTGCAACCAGTGTGAAAGTAGGTTATCGTCAGGCTAGTTATATAAAAAAGCCCCACTCAGTGATCTGAGTGGGGCTTTTCGCTTTGGGCGATCGACTTGATGCGATCACCCCATCAACCATCTAACCTATTCCCACAAGTTGTCATGCCCTGTTTGGCGTGCCACTCATCCTCAGGCTCGCTAGAGTTTGCCGCCTCTGTCATACGCCACTGGCCCACTGTGGCAGCAAAACCCCACGTACCAACCACATGATTTGATCGGGCGCAACGGTCAAACAGGTTCATTTCTGCGCATGCTTCTGGCTCTTACTATTTCTTTGACGCCAAGGGGACTGCCGCATGATGCGTTGGTCCGGACTCGCGGAACCAAGTACTTCACATGAAGGGCCGCCATGCGTGAGATCACCACATGGGTGTTGATAATAGCGGCATATCCCTTCATTGCAGCCTGGCTTGTGGGGCTGCGACGCGGCTATCAAATCAACGAATTGGAACAGCAGCTGGTTTTGCTCCGCGAGAAGGTCCAACAGCTCTCTCCGGCACCTCTGGAAACACCGGCGCCTCGTCCTGCCGACATGGCCGTTTCCACAGTACCAAAGGGTGATGTTGAACAGGTGCCACCTGCCGTCTTGCCAGATAGCGCCCATGCACAAGTCCAGGGGGTGGGCGGTACCAGTGCCAGTGCCAGTGCCAGTGCCAGCGTCGATGACGCCCAGACAATCCATCAGTCGCCCCAAGCAAAACGAGGTACTCCCCGTCGTGGCCGAAGCCTTGGCAGCCCGATTCAACACGAAGCGATCACGCCACCGCTGGATCCTGATGCTTTAACCAAAGCGGTATCTCCGCCACCTCGCTGGCTGGTTGCGGTCAAAACCTGGTTGATGACCGGGAATCTGGTCGCCAAGCTCGGCCTGGTTATCCTGTTTATCGGCATTGCATTCCTGCTCAAGTATGTGGCGGCGACCATCACAATCCCGATTGAACTGCGGCTGGCTGCGCTGGTGTTGGCCGACATGGGTCTTCTTGGATGGGGCTGGCGCCTGCGTAGCAAACGCAGGGAGATCGGCTTGCCGGTGCAGGGAACCGCCATCGCCATCCTGATGCTGGTGATCTTCAGCGCATTCCAGCGCTACGCCTTGATACCTGCGGGATTCGCATTTGCCTTGCTGGTGTCGCTCACGGTATTCACGTGCCTTCTTGCCATTTTGCAGGAGGCACCGTGGCTCGCGGCATTCGGCATTACCGGCGGCTTCGCCTGCCCGCTGCTGTTGTCGACCGGACAGGGAAATCACATCGCCTTGTTCTCTTACTACGCGATGCTCAACGTCGGCGTCTTTGCGCTGGCGTTCAAGCGCTCGTGGCATCAGCTCAATCTGCTGGGCTTTGTCTTCACGTTCGGTGTCGCTGGGGCATGGGGCGGGTTGCAGTACACCCCGGACCATTACGCGTCGGCGCAGGCATTTTTGATTCTTTTTTTCTTGTGCTACTCAGCAATCCCTTTCGCATTCGCGGGTCGCACGAGAACACGGTTGCAGGATTATGTCGATGTCACGCTGATCATGGGAACACCGCTGTTGACCTTCGGGTTTCAGGTCGGGCTGGTCAGAGACATGCCGTTCGGTCTGGCATTTTCAGCACTCGGGCTGGGCGGATTTTATCTCGTGGCCGGAACGATTCTCTGGCGTGCCGGCAAGGAGCGCTGGCGGACACTTGTCCGGACGTTTGCTGTCCTTGGCACCATTTTTGGCACGCTGACGATCCCGTTTGCCCTGGATGCGCGCTGGACCTCGGCCGCGTGGGCGCTGCAAGGATTCGGCTTCGTGTGGTTCGGGTTGCGCCACCAGCGGCGTGCCATCTGGGTCTGTGGACTGTTGTTGCAGGCCGGAGCCTGGATCAGCTTCATGACCGCGCTGTCTCACATCGACATGACTGCAGCGTTGACGGCGAACTTGTGGCTGGGTTTCTTGCTGCTCGCCGCCGGCGCCTTTGCGGTGGCTCTGGCATTCCGCCAGAGCGACAACAACAGCGACAAGCAGGATCTGTCTTCACCGGCCACCAATATGCTGGCCAATACGGCGTTGATGTTCGCAGCGCTGTGGCTGCTGGCCGGATGGGTGACGGAAGCGACCCTGCGCTTCTCGGGCGCCATCCTGGCAGACTGGATCGTGGTTGGGTCGATTTTCACGGCGCTGCTGCTGTATGCCCTCAGCCTGCGGATGGTCTGGACAACCGCGCGCCAACTGGTTCTGGCTGCCGAGCTCGCAGGCGCCATCGGTCTGGCCATCGCTGCTAGGCCTGGGTTGTCATGGCTGAGCATGGTCGAGCCAAATGACGAGATGCCCTTGCTCGGTCTGGTGATCCTGGCCGTGGCGGCGTTCGCCACCAGCCGCTCACTGAAGCTAGCCGCATCCAGGCGAAACGGCAGCTACCTGTCAGCGTTACTGCTGCTGTGGAGCGGCATCTGGTGGGTCTGCACTCTGAATGTCGCAGCAGGTCGGTTCGTCGACTATCTGCCTGCCACCCTGGGCAGCGTGGATTCCCGCTGGCTTGCACTGTATGTGCTTGGCATCGCGGCGACGTCGATCGCGTGCGTGCACTGCGCATCGCGCTTTTCCTGGCCGCAGTTACTCTGGTTCGCCCCCGCTTGCTGGGCTGCGCTGGGCATCATTACGCTGCGTTCGCTTGCAATGCTGTCCGGCGCGCACGCGCTCCCGGACGCCGCGCTCTGGATCGCATGGGCAGTTGCATGGATGGGCAACGAACAGGCGATGCTACGCTGGCATACCAGCGGATTGCTCCTTAACCGCACCGTCTTGCAGTTGCTGCACGCCATCCGCACGGGTGGGCCGTGGCTCGCATTGTGGCCAACCGGCGCGATCCTGATCGACGGATGGCTCGCTACGCCAACCGACAGCGCATTGACCTTGCAAGGTGACTGGGTCACGGACGCGGCATGGAGCAATTACCTCCCGACATGGGCAATGATGCTGTTCCTTATCGGCTTGCTGCGTCGAAGCATGAAAGGGCGCTGGCCCACCGTTCCGATCGCGGACTGGTATCGGTCGATTGCCGTTCCAGTGGGTAGCCTTCTGCTGATGTTGCCAACCGCTCTGTGGAACCTGAGGCACGATGGTGCGATGGCCCCGTTGCCCTATATTCCACTGCTCAACCCGCTCGATTTGACCACAGGATTTGTGCTGATGCTATGGGTAAGCACGTTGCGGCAACTCGCTGCCAGGGCTGCAATGGATCAGCCCGTTCTATCCACGCTGCTGCGTGCCACCATGGTGGCAGCGTGGCTCTGGTTCAATCTCATTCTGCTACGAAGTGCTGCGCATTACCTTGGCATCGATTACCGGCTTGCCGATCTCATGGCTTCGCAAACGGTGCAGGCATTGCTCTCTCTGGCTTGGGGCGCGAGTGCTTTCGCGGTCATGCGCATTGCAGCACGCACTGCTCGACGACGGGTCTGGTGGATCGGCGCGCTGTTGTACGGCATTGTGGTGGCCAAGCTGTTCCTGGTTGACCTGGCCAATGGCGGGAGTATCGCGCGCGTTGTGTCGTTCGTTGGTGTTGGCCTGTTGCTGCTACTGGTGGGCTATCTCGCCCCGTATCCGAAAGCACCGCAGGCCGCGTCAATGGCTGCGTCAGCTTGACCTACAGGAGAACGACCTATGCCGATTTCTCTCTGCAGGTACTGCTGCGTCATCATGGTATTCGCGCTGACGGGCGCCGCCGTCACTGAAAGTCCAGCGGCCCAAACCGACAGGCTGACCGATTATTCGCATCGTCTCCCTTTACGCACCGTCAGCAGCCAGGCCATTGTGCGACTGCCGCTGCCGCGTGCGGTCTATCTGAACGCACGTTCGCCTGCCTTGCACGATCTGCGCGTGTTCGATGCCGTTGGTGCGTCGATGCCTTTTGCGCTGATCGATCAGGCGCCACCAGCCGTAGAAAAAAAGGCCACTGCACCGGTCGCCATTTTCCCGCTGTATGGCGCCGCCCGGGACACAGGGCAGATGCCTGAAAGCTTGCAGATCCGCACCCGGAGCGACGGCGCCGTCATTTCCGTGACGACGCCGTCGCGGGCAGCGAGCGACGAGCTGCAAAGCCTGATCCTCGACCTTCAGCCGGCGGCGTTGGCTGCGAAGGTCAGCGCTGCAGCACCAGTGGGCGCGCTGGCGTTATCGCTGCCCCAGGGGGCGGACAACTACAACGCGCACGTTGCAATCGATGTGAGTAACGACCTGCAAGACTGGGACCTGCTGGCCGAAGCGGCAGTCAGTTGGCTGGTCAACGATCGCGGCGCAAGCGTCGGCAAGCACCGCATCGAGTTTTCGCCGCGGCCATTTCGCTACGCTCGTATTCGTTGGCTTGAGGGCAAGCCGCTCGCCTTTGCCGACATCAACGCCGAGTATGTCGTGCAGCAGTACGCCGCCATGCAGCTCGAGACCATTGTTTTGCCGGGCCAGCCAGCTGCCGAGGGGCGCGATGTGATGTATGCAGCGCCCGTTGCCATTCCCGCGATCGCTGTTGGGTTTGTGTTTGAGGGGCAGAACGTCGTCATGCCGGTGATAGTGGGCCAGTACCAAACCACGCGTAGCCGCAAACCCGGTGAACGAGTCGTGACGCGGTTGCAGCCAATCGTGAATACAACCTTTTATCAACTGTCGCAAAAGGGGGCGCAGCGCGTTTCCGGCGACGTCGAGATTGCAGCCACCAATGCGTCCACTTGGGTGGCCCGGCCACTAACCGCCATCCTGGAGCGTCCAGCCTTACGCTTGCGTTGGGCACCTGCAACCATCGTGTTTGTGGCTGCCGGCAAGGCGCCTTACCAACTGGCATTTGGCCGCGCCAGTGCCATGGCTGCCAGCGTGCCGCTCTCCCAGGTTGCGCCGGGCTTTACGCCGCGTGAACTGGCCGAGCTGGAATCCGCAACACCCGGGGCGCTCGTACAACAGCAATCGCCAGCTACGATCGTGGAGGCTGACCGGACTGCTGGCAGCCGCCGGCATTGGTTATGGGGCGTGTTGGTGTGTGGCCTTGCGGCACTTGCCGCCATGGCCTGGCATCTGTTCCGTCAGATGAAGGCAGATACTTCCGGCACGCCTTCATCTGACGTCGCTCCCGACAGCGGGCTGCATGCCTCTGAGTAAATGAAGAAAGGAGCGACCAAACAACTCAGTGCACCGGCGGGTGGTATGGCAAAGCCGTGGGGAATCGATCCGTTCCGACCGAGCTGGCGCAGGCACTCGCGCACGGACAGACTAATCATGGCGTTGAACGGTGTTGTAGCCCTCATGCTGCACGGGATAGTCAAACTGCGCTATCTGCTATTGACGTGCGTGTGTAGCCTTTGCCACTAATGACTCAGGCAGCGCCGTGCTGGCTGGCGGCGCGCAATTCGAGCCTGTCCCAGAAGCGGTCGTGAATCGGCAGCAGAAGTACATTGCATACCGGCTCAAGGATGGCCGCGATACCGCCGGAAGCGAGCGAACCCGTCGCGCAATAGATGACGGTGAACCCCACGACCATATGCATGGCAGTCTGGCTGACTTTTTCAGCAGCGCGTCGGGCATAGCGTTCGCGCTCGGAGCGCGCCCGGGCACGGATGGCCTCCCAGGCTTTCTCGTGGAAAGGGAGGAGCAGCACATTGATCACAGGCTCAATGATGATCGCGAGGCCGCTGAACATGACCGAACCAGTCAGCGCGTACGCAATGGCGAAAGCAATGGCCATGTGGGTGATGACCTGACTGGTTTTCTTGGCAGCGACGACCATCTTGACTCCTGAGATTGCACGTGTTGATACGGTAGAGGAAAATGATAGTCATTCTCGATTGGCGCACAAAGGCATATATATCTACTATGGCGATAGCCTATTACTATTGAGTGGCTAATTGAGATAGGCCGCAGTATTTCATAAGCCTCTTGCCGAACATGTCACAAGTTTGTTATAGTCTCGTTCTGCCCGACGCAGACACTGCTTAAAAGCAGCGACAGCGAAGGAAAGAAGGGGTTGACGAAAAATGAGAAACACTTCATAATCTCGCCTCTCTGCTGCTAACGAACACAACGCTTCGTAGCAAATGGCAGAAGCAGCACCGAATAAAGTTCTTTAAAAATTAACAGTCGATAAGTGTGGGCGTTTGATGAAGGTGCCAAAGACCTCGGTCTTTGATTACTTAAATTATCAAATGTTCACAAAAAAGAAATACGTTGCTCAGCAATGAGTAACGGTCAGTATT
>JACYUE010000009.1 GCA_014841595.1 Oxalobacteraceae sp. CFBP 8761
AGCATGCCGCCAGCGTTCAATCTGAGCCAGGATCAAACTCTTCAGTTCAATCTCTGTTTGTTGGCATTTCTGCCACCCCACCTTACGGCAGGGGTCGCTCACTCAAAATACTGACCGTCACTCATTGCTGAGCAACGTATTTCTTTTTTGTGAACATTTGATAATTTAAGTAATCAAAGACCGAAGTCTTTGGCACCTTCATCAAACGCCCACACTTATCGACTGTTAATTTTTAAAGAACTTTATTCGGTGCTTCTTGCTGTTAGTAGCGAATCGTTTTGTTCGCTGCAGCAGAGAAGAGAGATTATGCTGTGTTTCCGAAATCTCGTCAACTCTTTCTTTTCGCTTCGTCTCAGATTTCTCTGTAGACCTTGCTCTCGTAACCACTTGATTACGTTAACTTTTTCGGTCAGTGCCGAAGCGGAGGCGAACTATAACAAACCTCCCCCGGGTTCCGCAAGCCCTCCTGCAAAAGAATCTTCACACCCGACGTTTTCGCATGCGGCGACGTCTCCAGCAGGATTCTGGCTCCCAAGGTATATTCCCCGGTTAAATAATATAAGACCAACTTTCACACTCTGCACGCAATACTTTGGGGAAATAATGAAGCATCCTGTCCTGCGCCGTACCACGATCGCCGCCCTTTGCGCCTGCTGGCCACTTGCCGCCATTGCCGATGACATCCGCAATCCAATGAACGTGGTGGTCATCAGTGGCACGCGCGCTGAACACACCAGTTTCGACCTGCCCGCCGCGATCGATGTCGTCGATGCGGCGCAGATCGGCGCCGCGCAGTTGCGCGTGAACGCCTCCGAAGCACTGGCGGCGGTGCCGGGGGTCGTTGTGCGCAATCGCGAGAACTACGCGCAAGACCTGCAAATCTCGTCACGTGGCTTTGGCACGCGTTCGGCATTCGGTGTGCGCGGCGTGCGCCTCGTTGCCGACGGCATCCCGGCCACCATGCCGGACGGCCAGGGCCAGGCCGCGACCTTCAACCTCGATGTCGCCGAGCGCATCGAAGTGCTGCGCGGTCCCTTCTCTGCGTTGTATGGCAATCACTCGGGCGGCGTGGTCCAGTTGTTCACGCGCGAACCGACCGACAAGCCGACCGTCGAAGCCAGCTTCACCGGCGGCAGCTACGGCCAGCGCAAGCTCGATACGAATGCGTCGGGTCGCAGCGGCGGTATCGGCTACCTGATCGATGCGTCGCGCTTCGAGACCGGTGGCTACCGCGACCATAGTGCAGCCACGCGCGACCAGGCCTATGCCAAGCTGGTGGTCGAGCCAACGTCGACCAGCCGCCTGGTGATTACGGCCAGTGGGCTGCGCCAGGACGATACGCAGGATCCACTTGGCGTGACATGGGATACCTTCCGCCGCGATCCACGTGCGGGCGAGATCGACACCACCGATACGCAATCGCCACAGCGCACGCTGGCCGATCGCTACGACACGCGCAAGAGCATCGATCATCAACAATTCGGTGCGACGTTCGAGCAGCGCTTCGGCCAGGATCGCCTGCAAGTGACGGCTTACGGCGGCAACCGCCGTGTGATCCAGTACCAGTCGTTCTCGCGCGGCTTCCAGGCGCCGGCCACGCACTCGGGCGGCGTCATCGATTTCGACCGCGACTTCTATGGCATTGACGCCAACTGGCGTGCAGTGCGCACCGTTGCCGGTGGCACGCTGCGCACCACGGCAGGCCTCGAAATGGCGCAATCCAAGGATGCGCGCCAGGGTTTCGAGAACTTCATCGGTACTACTTTTGGCGTGAAAGGCAATCTGCGGCGCGACGAACAGAACGACGTGACCAGCGTCGACCCGTACGTGCAAGTCGAATGGGAACGCGACCAGTGGGTGCTCACCGGCGGCCTGCGTCACAGCCGCGTGGACTTCGACGTCGAGGACCGCTATCTCTCCAACGGCAACGACAGCGGCGGCACCGCCTTCCGTCATACGACGCCACTGGTCGGTGTGCTGTACAAGATTTCGCCAACGCTGAACGTGTATGCGAGCGCGGCGCGCGGCTTCGAAACGCCAACGATGAATGAGTCGTTCTATTCAGGCACGGGCGGTGGCTTCAACTTCGCACTCGAGCCGGCGATCGGCACGCACCTCGAAGTTGGCGCCAAGGCGATGGTGGCCCGTGGCGTGCGCGTCAACGCCGCCGTGTTCCAGGTGAAGACGAAGGATGAACTGGTGGTCGATGCATCGTCGGGCGGCCGCACCAGCTATCGCAACGCGAGCGCCACGCTGCGCCAGGGTGGCGAGCTGTCGGTCGACGCCGAACTGGGTGCCGGCTGGAATGCGCGCATCGCCATGAGCATGCTGCATGCGATCTACGACGAAGGCTTCGGCGCCGTGCCAAAGGGTAGCCGCCTGCCGGGCGTGCCCAAGTCGAGCTTCTACGGTGAATTGGGCTGGACGGAAACGGCGGGCCGTTATGGCGTCGCGCTCGAGACGGTCGCCAACAGCCGCGTGTACGCGGAAGACACCAACACCGCGCAGACAGCGCCTGGCTATGCGGTCGTCAATGCCCGCGTGCAGGCGAGCCAGCAATTTGGCGGCTGGCGCCTGCGCCAGTTCGCACGCCTGAACAACCTGTTCGACCGCGACTATGTCGGCTCGGTGATCGTGGGCGACGCCAACCGCCGCTACTACGAAGCGGCGCCTGGCAGTAACTGGCTACTGGGCGTCAGCGCGCAGTATCAGTTTTAGTCAGGTCCACCGGGGCTGGGGCCGGGGACGGTGCCGCTGCTGGCGGCTCCTGCCCCGGCAGAGCAACATCCGGATACAGGCGCGCCAGCGTCGCCGTCACCGCCGGCACCAGAACAGCCTGCACCAGTTTGGTGGCTGCGCCCAGGTCCGGCGCGGCGCGCACGGACTGCCACAGGCGCGCGCTATCGACACCGCGCGCAGCCAGTGCGCTCTCAGCCTCGGCCTGCCAGAACGGCGGCGCTTCGCTTTCGACATAATTACCGCGTCCACGGCCAAAGTGCGCCACTGCCAGATAGCGCAGAATCGCGCCCACCAGCATCTGCTGCAGGAACGGGTCGGCGAACTTCACGTTTGCCTGGTTGCGATCGGTCCCCTGATTGAAGCCCCACGCGGCGCCGGCGGCCGTGATACCCCCGGCGATCGCGCCCAATAACGCGCCGGCGCCCATCGTCAGGCCGCCCGCCATCAAGTCAGCCGACAGACCGGTGGTTGCACCCGCCACCACGGCGCCCAGCAATCCAGCCTGCGCCTTGTCCACTGGCGCGTTGACCGCGAAGTTGTCGCGCACGCGTGCATTGACAGCGACGGCCTGCCCCGGATCGATGCGATACAGGGACAGCATGCGCGCCGTCGCATGATTGATGCCGTCGTTCAGGCGCTGCACGAGCGCTGCCATCGCCAGCTCCTGGCGGCGCGCTTCATCCTTGCCGATGCCGACCGCTTTCAACGCGCTGCGCAACATGCCCGGCCGTTGTTCGTCCAGCGCCTCGGTATCGCGCGCGGCGGCGGCAATCTGTTCGGCGTTCATCTGCAAGGCGCTTGCATAGCGCTCGCGATTGCGCGCCGCCCAGGCAGACAGCAGGCGCGCATACGCGGGCTGCTTCTCGGCTGCGATCAGGTGCGTGACCGATTCGTAGAACACGTGTTCATGCACCCAGCAGCGGGCGAATGCATCGAGCGGCAGCACTTCCTTGACGACCGAATACTGGGCCAGATGCTGTTTCCAGCGCTGTGGCTCGGCCTGTTCTTCGCTGGCCGGACGCGGTGGTCCGATCTGGTTCAGCAGCACGACCACGGGTTTGCCGAGCCATTCGAGGATATTCATCTCGGACGGCAGATAGCCCGCATCCTGTGGCGACTCGGACGAGTTCACCAGGTAGAGCACCACGTCGGCTTCTTCGCGCGCAGCGCGCAGTGCCTGCTGGCTGAGGAAGAACGGACGGTCGCGATAGCGGTCGAAGACCTCGCGCAGGAACCAGCCGATTGGATTGCCGGCCATGGCCAGGCGTTTGTGCAGACGCACCGAATCGCCGAAACCGGGCGTGTCCCATAACACGAGCGAGTCGCCAGCCGGTGTGGACAGCAGCGGGTAGCCTTGCGAAATCTGGGTCACGTGCGCAGCGTCGCGGATTTCGCCGACGTCCATGCCAACCAGCGTGCGTGCGAGTGTGGTCTTGCCGTTGTTCGTATGCGAGACGAGGGCGAACTGGATCTTGGCAGGCTGGATCATCGCAGCTCCGGCAGGGTCAAGCCCGCACCCAGTTCAAGCGGGTACTTGTCCGGTTCGAGCAAATTGACGACATGGGCCGACGTGCCATGGAAGCTGCAGAACTGCCGCCACAGCGAATGACGCTCGGCGGCGCGTTCAGCGCCGACCTGGTCGCCGATACGTTCGAGCAGCGCCGATTCATCCAGCAGCACGGCGACACCGCGCGGCACATGCTTGACCAGATAGTCGAGCAGCGCGCCGTGATTTTCCTTTTCTGGCGTCGCAGCTAAGCTGAATAGCACGGTGGTGACGGTGATGCCGGCTTCGTTCAGCATCGTCTCGCGCAATGCATCCTTCGGTTCGATGCCATACGCGACCGACGGCAGCAGCTGCACCCTCGCCTGCCCACCCAGGGCCGCAGCGGCGATTGCCCACAGGCCGCGGTCACGCGGCTCGTCAAGCGTGTAGGTATACGGAATCACGCGCAGCACGGCCGGCGCGCTGGTACCGATGCTGTCAGCCAGTTTGCGGTAGTACGGCTGGTCGAGGTCGAGGGGGAAGTGACGCGACAGATGGCGCGCGCGCAGGCCGGCAACAATCGCGAGCAGTACGCGTGGAATGATCACCAGCAGCAGCAACGTCGCGCCGTACAGATGAACCCAGCGTTCGCCAACCGGCAGGCCGGCGCTGCCGCCGAAGCGCAGTTGCTCGATCTCGGCCAGCGTGAAGCCTTGCAGGAACGGGAACACAGTCAGCGCTGGCGTGAAGAGCCACGACAGCAGCGTGTGGACTTGCTGGGCGTCGAGGAAGGTGCTTTCCCAGCCAGTTACGTATTGGGTGAGCAGGCCGCGCGCATACAGCGACGCGACGGCACCGAGCGCAAAGCCGGCGGCCGCGAGATGCACCGTGCGGCTCAGGCGCGCACGCGTCAGCGGTTCACTGAGCACGGCCCAATCTGCCAGAAAGTGAGCAACGCCTTCGGCCAGTGCGGTGGGAAGCTTGCGCGGCGCGACGGCCTTGCCCACGCTCAGTCGGCGCAGCAGCGGCGCACCGCTCTTCTTCTTGCGCGCCGCAGGAACAACCGCCCATATCAGAAGGCCCAGGTACACCAGCAGGTTCCAGGCGATGATGATCAGGAGCGGAGCGGATAACAAGTCAACCCGGTGTGGATCGGCGATGCGATCGAGCGCGGCGCCAAGCACGAAGGCGATGAACGGCAACGCGAACCAGATCCCGCGCATGCCGGGGGCGCGGCGCTGGAATGCGCCGAAGGCCGGCGTGCGTTCGCCGAGACGCTTGAGGATTTGCTCGGCGCGCTGCTGCAGGAAATGCTGCTGATTGACGGCCGTATGACTGTCAGCCGCCTGCCATGCGGCGAGCTCGCGTGCGCTACGGGTGGCGTACTTGCGATCGTCGTCGCTCAGTACGGTATGACCAACGTCGGCGTGCTCGATCGCGCGCGCCAGCACGACATTGCGTGCAACCTGTTCATTCATGCTGTTCCCGTGATTAAAATGACAATGCTGATGAATGCATTGTGCACCAGATTCACGGACGTTGGCGGTGGGGTGGCGCACCGTGCTCGTCACATCGAAGAGTGAGCACGATAAAGCGATCGCCCAAAGCGAAAAGCCCCACTCAGATCACTGAGTAGGGCTTTTCTATATAACTAGCCTGACGATAACCTACTTTCACAC
>JACYUE010000010.1 GCA_014841595.1 Oxalobacteraceae sp. CFBP 8761
GACCGAAGTCTTTGGCACCTTCATCAAACGCCCACACTTATCGACTGTTAATTTTTAAAGAACTTTATTCGGTGCTTCTTGCTGTTAGTAGCGAATCGTTTTGTTCGCTGCAGCAGAGAAGAGAGATTATGCTGTGTTTCCGAAATCTCGTCAACTCTTTCTTTTCGCTTCGTCTCAGATTTCTCTGTAGACATTGCTCCCGTAACCACTTGATTACGTTAACATTTTCGGTCAGTGCCGAAGCGGAGGCGAACTATAACAAACCATGGGTAGATTGCACAAGACCCCTTCAGGAATATTCTTCAAAGCGAGTATTCATGCGTCAAAAATAGCAATACGCGACAGATGACGGGGCTTGCTCCACGAATCGCGAGGGACTGCCAAAGCATGAGGGCGCTAGCCCCCTTGGGTAGCATTGCTTGCAATTATCTAGTGTGCGACCTATATTGGATCCATGACGACCCCTCCTCTTCCCTCTACCACCACGCCTCGCCTCGACGAACAGCTATGCTTCGCGCTGTATTCGACTTCGTTGGCAATGATGCGGGTTTATCGTGGCGTGCTCCCTCAACTGGGCCTGACCTACCCTCAATATCTCGTCATGATGGTGTTGTGGGAACAGGATCAATTGACGGTGTCAGATATCGGCGTGCATCTGTTCCTGGATTCCGCAACGTTGACCCCATTGCTCAAGCGCATGGAGGCCCAGGGCCTCGTGCAGCGCAATCGTGCGCGTAGTGATGAGCGGCAAGTGATCATCAGCCTGACTGACGATGGCAAGGCACTCAAACAAAAAGCCGCCAATGTAATGGCGGCAGTATTTCGTGCGACAAAGTGTTCGGCCGACGAAGCAGAGACATTACGTGGTCAGTTGGTCGAACTGCGCAATAGCTTGAACGACAACGACGGCTAAGCCGACGCTGTCGTTCATCTGACTTATGCTGCGATTCGCAGCGGCTGGTTCTCGGCATTGACTCGGAACACCCGAACCGTTCGCAACAAACTCCCCGCTTGCTCATTAAGCGCTGCTGCCGACGCAGCGGACTGCTCGACCAGCACAGCATTTTGCTGGGTTGCTGCATCCATCTGATCAACAGCAAGGTTGACCTCTTGAATGCCGGCGTGTTGCGCTTCGCTGGCGGCAGCGATCTCTTCGATAATGCCACTGACATGTTGCACGCTCGTCACAATGTCGTTCATCGTCATGCCGGCTTGCTCGACCAGTTTCGAGCCCGCATCCACCTTGGCGACCGATTCGCCGATTAATGCGGAAATCTCTCTTGCGGCGCTGGCGGAACGCTGGGCCAAGCTTCGCACTTCACTGGCGACCACGGCGAAGCCACGGCCCTGTTCGCCTGCACGCGCTGCCTCTACTGCAGCGTTGAGTGCGAGGATATTGGTTTGAAATGCGATGCCATCAATAACGCTGATGATGTCCGAGATCTTGTGCGCAGATGCATTAATTTCCTGCATCGTGCTCACCACTGCAGTGACAACATTGCCACCCTTGCTGGCAACCTGACTTGCTGATGCCGCAAGCGTATTGGCATGACGGGCGTGTGCGGTATTTTGTTCCACCACGGCCGTTAACTTTTTCATCGACGTTGCCGTTCGACCCAGCGAGGAGGCTTGTTGAGCAGTGCGCGTTGAAAGGTCGCTGTTGCCGGCGGTGATTTCGCTGGAAGCATTTGCAATCATGTCAGTGCCACCCCGCACTTGCGCAACGATACGCTGCAGACTGGTTTGCATTTCACCAATGGCGTACATGACGCTCGCCCGATCTTTGGGGCGCACAGTCACCTTGACTGTGAGGTCGCCTGAAGCGATCGCCGATGCGATGCGATTGACTTCCAAAGGTTCGCCACCCAACTGACGCAGCAGGTGCGCCGTAATGGCGCCACCGACCAGAATACTGATCATCACTGCCGCGAGCGCAACTGCGATGATCGTCGTTTGTGCGGACGTGACAGATTGTTCTGCTATCAGCGTACCGGCTTCGACCTGCTTTTGCACGGCCTTGATTACGCGATCGATGTCCAGCACGTTTTGCCGGCGCAGCGGGCTGCACTCGTTGACCAGGAATGCACCATATTCCGTCATCTGCCCGGCATCGCGGTAGCGTCTTGGACGATTGAGTTCCTCTGCCATACGCAGCAGGCCGGTACGCATCGTCGCAAAGTCAGCATTTCCCTCAAACAAGGGTGCCAGAGCCTGCAGTTCCTTAAGGAAATTAGCCTTATGCTCGTCCAGCAGAGACAGCTCGCCCTGTGCTTGCATCGTATCCGGAATGATGTAGGCGTTGCGTGCAGCAAGCCCAGTTTGCGCGAGGGATTCACGCAGCGCATATAGGCGCTCGAGCTTGGTCGTGCGTACAGCGTTCTGAGTCGCCAGTTCCTGCCCAACATTTCCTAACTCACGCCAGGCAAAAAATGCGAGCACGATGATGAGGATTCCGACCAGGCCAAATCCAACGCCGAGTTTTGCACGGGTACTGAGTGAGGAAAATATGCTCATATGACAATGACTTTGAAAGAAAAAACGGTTTCTACGGATGGATTTGACCCATCAACTGGCGGATGTTGAACACTGACGGAAGATTATAGAGAAGATTTAATAGCGCACTATTGATTCCACACGGAAAGCAAAGTTTTCTGCTCGCCATGTCATTTGTACTGATGTTTTTTCACACAAAAGTCGGCATGACCTTGTCTGACGGGGGAGATACCGTAGAGACACAGTATATAAAGCCGCTTGCCAGACTGCCATGACTAGCATCGAGTGACGCAGTATGGTGACGGATCACATGTCAGGCCATTTTGATCGCGCAAAGCGAAAAGCCCCACTCAGATCACTGAGTGGGGCTTTTCTATATAACTAGCCTGACGATAACCTACTTTCACACTGGTTGCAGCACTATCATCGGCGC
>JACYUE010000011.1 GCA_014841595.1 Oxalobacteraceae sp. CFBP 8761
AGTGTGAAAGTAGGTTATCGTCAGGCTAGTTATATAGAAAAGCCCCACTCAGTGACCTGAGTGGGGCTTTTCGCTTTGCGCGATCGATACCGTATCGAACGTCAAGATACACCGATATCATTGTCAAACCACACCGACCCAGCAAGGACATCACGATGAACGTCTACCTCGCGGTAATCGACACGATGGCAGATTGGGAGATCGGCTACCTGACGGCCGAGCTGCATAGCCGGCGCTTTTTCCATGATCCGGGGATGACATGCAATCTGGTCAAACTCGGCGTGTCACTGGATGCTGTGCACAGTATGGGTGGCATTCGGTACGTACCTGACATAACAGTCGATCGTATTCAACTGCATGCCAACGATCTGCTCCTGCTACCTGGCGGCGATATCTGGGCGACGCCATTTGTCAGGCCACTGCTGGAATTGGCACGAGATGCCCTCGATCAGGGACACAATGTTGCCGCCATTTGTGGCGCGACTGTTGGCCTTGCCAGCACCGGTGCGCTTGACCGGCGTCGCCATACCTCCAACGACCTCGGATCCTTGCAAGCTGCTTGCCCTGCGTACACCGGGCAGTCGCACTACCGTCATAAACCGGCAGTTCGCGGCGACAATCTGATTACCGCGAGCGGTCTGGCGCCGCTGGAATTCTCATATGAAGTGCTGAAGATGCTCAAGGTGTGGCGGCCGGCGACGGCAACCGCCTGGTACCGTCTGCACAAGACGCGGCAGGCATGCTGGTACCACGAGCTGGTCGCGTCGATGTCGCCTGATGCCCAGGAGTCCCTGCCCGGATAGGCGCAGCATCCTTCCCGCTGGCTTCAGGGGACGCGCGCGAAGTCGATGTCAGCATCGATGCCGCCGTCGAATTTCAGCGCATGCTGCACGTGCTGGAAGCGGACGACCTGCCGCGCTTTGCCGATAAATTCAAGGGTCTGCTCAACAAGAACACGATCCGCGAGATCGCCGGTTTCCAGTCGCAGCTCAAGCGCGAGCGGGTCGACACCATCAACGCGTCCCTGCATGCGATCGACTACAACCCGAACCGGTATATCGCCCTTGAAGCGGCGCCAAGCCTGGACGCCGACCTGCGCGACTTCCAGCAGGACCTGCGCAGTTGCACCGAGGGCTCGCTTACCGGATCGGCCGACGAGGAATATACCGAGGCGAAGTTCTTGCAGGTGCGGCGCATCATCGAACGTTTTCGCGGTCGCGAAGGCAGCGCCGAGATGGATCGGCGCTGGACCCGCAAGGTGACCGACGTGCGCAACTGGTTCGTGTTCTCGGCGTCCGAGCGCTGGCGCGAAGACGATCGCGAGCACGAGCACTACACGGATGCGGGCTGCAAGTCCGGCGGCCAGAAAGAAAAACTGGCCTACACCGTGTTGGCGGCGAGCCTGGCGTACCAGTTCGGCCTCGAGTAGGGGGCGGAGCGCTCACGGTCGTTCCGCTTCGTTGTCATCGACGAAGCGTTCGGCCGCGGCTCGGATGAGTCGGCGCGCTATGGACTGGAACTGTTTCGCCGCATGAACCTGCAGCTGCTGATCGTCACGCCGCTGCAGAAAATCCACATCATCGAGCCTTATGTCGCCGGGCTGGGGTTCGTGCATAGCGAAGAAGGGCGTCAGTCGATGCTGCAGTAACTGAGCATCGAGGCGTACCGCGCCGAACGTGGGACGCGCGCGTGATGAGCGGGCCGCGCACAGCCTGGTCGACGCCTGCCGACATCGTCGCCGGCGTGCAGCGGCTTTGGGACAGCGGCGCCTTGCTCGCTACGCGCCTCGATAACGCCCCGCTGTTCCCGTACGAGCTTCGCCTGCGCCAGCCCGGTGTCACCGTCATGGGCGAGCAGTTCGAGCAGGTGCGCAGCTGGGGCGCCATGCTCAAGGCAGGCAGCCGCGCGGAGCAGGGGCACGGCTATGACCTGACGTGGCGCGACATCAACCATCGCCAGCTGGGCCGCAACAGCATCCCGTTTGCGGCGGTGATTGACACCGAGGCCGAGGCGCTTCGCATGATTGGCCGTGCCCGTGACGCGCGCCAGTTCGATACGTTGGCGGCCCACACGCTGGCATCCTTTCCTCAGCTGTACGCGTGGGTACGCAGTCATCCGCGCAAACTGCTCTATCGCAGATCGATTGGTTGCGTGACCGCGATATCGCGTATTGGGGCGACATCGATACCCACGGGTTCGCAATCCTTGAGCGCCTGCGTGCGGCCTTGCCAACGGCGCGTTCCCTGTTGATGGATGCGGCGACCTTCCAGGCGCATCGCCACCTGTGGGACAGCGAAGATGCCGATAAGCGTTTCACGGGGGAGCTGGTCCGGCTCACGGATGACGAGCATGCGCTGTATGACATGCTGCGAGATAACATTCTGGGCGAGCGGCTTTGCCTGGAGCAGGGGCGAATTGCTTATGGATGGGGTGACCGACGCAATTCAATATCGATAACATGATTGCCTTGCGGGCTGGTCGTGCGTTTGTTATAGTCTCGCTCCCTCGACGCAGAAGCATTCAAATGGATGCAGCAGCGAAGAGGAAAGAAAAAAAGAAGTTGACGAACATCGCAAAACACCGCATACTCTCTCTTCTCTGCTGCTGACGAACACAACGCTTCGAAGCAAATGGCAGAAAATGCAGCACCGAATAAAGTTCTTTAAAAATTAACAGTCGATAAGTGTGGGCGTTTGATGAAGGTGCCAAGAACTTCGGTTCT
>JACYUE010000012.1 GCA_014841595.1 Oxalobacteraceae sp. CFBP 8761
AGGATGAACGGGTTGCAATAAAATGGTGGCTGCGACTGTTTAATAAAAACACAGCACTCTGCAAACACGAAAGTGGACGTATAGGGTGTGACGCCTGCCCGGTGCTGGAAGATTAAATGATGGGGTGCAAGCTCTTGATTGAAGTCCCAGTAAACGGCGGCCGTAACTATAACGGTCCTAAGGTAGCGAAATTCCTTGTCGGGTAAGTTCCGACCTGCACGAATGGCGTAACGATGGCCACACTGTCTCCTCCCGAGACTCAGCGAAGTTGAAATGTTTGTGATGATGCAATCTACCCGCGGCTAGACGGAAAGACCCCATGAACCTTTACTGTAGCTTTGCATTGGACTTTGAATCAATCTGTGTAGGATAGGTGGGAGGCTTTGAAGCGGACACGCTAGTGTTCGTGGAGCCAACCTTGAAATACCACCCTGGTTCATTTGAGGTTCTAACCTTGGTCCGTTATCCGGATCGGGGACAGTGCATGGTAGGCAGTTTGACTGGGGCGGTCTCCTCCTAAAGTGTAACGGAGGAGTTCGAAGGTACGCTAATTACGGTCGGACATCGTGATGATAGTGCAATGGCATAAGCGTGCTTAACTGCGAGACCGACAAGTCGAGCAGGTACGAAAGTAGGACATAGTGATCCGGTGGTTCTGTATGGAAGGGCCATCGCTCAACGGATAAAAGGTACTCTGGGGATAACAGGCTGATTCCTCCCAAGAGTTCATATCGACGGGGGAGTTTGGCACCTCGATGTCGGCTCATCACATCCTGGGGCTGTAGCCGGTCCCAAGGGTATGGCTGTTCGCCATTTAAAGTGGTACGTGAGCTGGGTTTAAAACGTCGTGAGACAGTTTGGTCCCTATCTGCCGTGGGCGTTGGAAATTTGAAGGGGGCTGCTCCTAGTACGAGAGGACCGGAGTGGACGAACCTCTGGTGTACCGGTTGTCACGCCAGTGGCATTGCCGGGTAGCTAAGTTCGGAAGAGATAACCGCTGAAAGCATCTAAGCGGGAAACTTGCCTTGAGATGAGATTTCCCAGAGCCTTGAGCTCTTTAAAGGGTCGTTCGAGACCAGGACGTTGATAGGCTGGGTGTGGAAGTGCAGTAATGCATTAAGCTAACCAGTACTAATTGCCCGTACGGCTTGTCCCTATAACCTTGGTAGTCCAGGGTT
>JACYUE010000013.1 GCA_014841595.1 Oxalobacteraceae sp. CFBP 8761
CCAAATCTCTTCGGCCTTCCGTACATGTCAAGGGTAGGTAAGGTTTTTCGCGTTGCATCGAATTAATCCACATCATCCACCGCTTGTGCGGGTCCCCGTCAATTCCTTTGAGTTTTAATCTTGCGACCGTACTCCCCAGGCGGTCTACTTCACGCGTTAGCTGCGTTACCAAGTTAATTAAAACCCGACAACTAGTAGACATCGTTTAGGGCGTGGACTACCAGGGTATCTAATCCTGTTTGCTCCCCACGCTTTCGTGCATGAGCGTCAATCTTGACCCAGGGGGCTGCCTTCGCCATCGGTGTTCCTCCACATCTCTACGCATTTCACTGCTACACGTGGAATTCTACCCCCCTCTGCCAGATTCTAGCCTTGCAGTCTCCAACGCAATTCCCAGGTTGAGCCCGGGGATTTCACGTCAGACTTACAAAACCGCCTGCGCACGCTTTACGCCCAGTAATTCCGATTAACGCTTGCACCCTACGTATTACCGCGGCTGCTGGCACGTAGTTAGCCGGTGCTTATTCTTCAGGTACCGTCATTAGCGAAGGATATTAGCCCTCACCGTTTCTTCCCTGACAAAAGAGCTTTACAACCCGAAGGCCTTCTTCACTCACGCGGCATTGCTGGATCAGGCTTTCGCCCATTGTCCAAAATTCCCCACTGCTGCCTCCCGTAGGAGTCTGGACCGTGTCTCAGTTCCAGTGTGGCTGGTCGTCCTCTCAGACCAGCTACTGATCGTGGCCTTGGTGAGCCTTTACCTCACCAACTAGCTAATCAGATATCGGCCGCTCCAGGAGCACAAGGTCCGAAGATCCCCTGCTTTCATCCTTAGATCGTATGCGGTATTAGCGTAACTTTCGCTACGTTATCCCCCACTCTTGGGTACGTTCCGATATATTACTCACCCGTTCGCCACTCGCCGCCAGGTTGCCCCGCGCTGCCGTTCGACTTGCATGTGTAAAGCATGCCGCCAGCGTTCAATCTGAGCCAGGATCAAACTCTTCAGTTCAATCTCTGTTTGTTGGCATTTCTGCCACCC
>JACYUE010000014.1 GCA_014841595.1 Oxalobacteraceae sp. CFBP 8761
ATATCCGCAGCTTCGGTGACTGGCTTAGCCCCGTTACATCTTCCGCGCAGGACGACTCGATCAGTGAGCTATTACGCTTTCTTTAAATGATGGCTGCTTCTAAGCCAACATCCTGACTGTTTTAGCCTTCCCACTTCGTTTTCCACTTAGCCAATCTTTGGGACCTTAGCTGGCGGTCTGGGTTGTTTCCCTCTTGACACCGGACGTTAGCACCCGATGTCTGTCTCCCAAGCTCGCACTCATCGGTATTCGGAGTTTGCAATGGTTTGGTAAGTCGCAATGACCCCCTAGCCATAACAGTGCTCTACCCCCGATGGTGATACTTGAGGCACTACCTAAATAGTTTTCGGAGAGAACCAGCTATTTCCAAGTTTGTTTAGCCTTTCACCCCTACCCACAGCTCATCCCCTAATTTTTCAACATTAGTGGGTTCGGACCTCCAGGGCGTGTTACCGCACCTTCATCCTGGCCATGGGTAGATCACTTGGTTTCGGGTCTACACCCAGCGACTGTCGCCCTATTCGGACTCGATTTCTCTACGGCTCCCCTATACGGTTAACCTTGCCACTGAATGTAAGTCGCTGACCCATTATACAAAAGGTACGCAGTCACGGAACAAGTCCGCTCCTACTGTTTGTATGCACACGGTTTCAGGATCTATTTCACTCCCCTCCCGGGGTTCTTTTCGCCTTTCCCTCACGGTACTGGTTCACTATCGGTCGATTACGAGTATTTAGCCTTGGAGGATGGTCCCCCCATGTTCAGACAGGATTTCTCGTGTCCCGCCCTACTTGTCGTATGCTTAGTACCACCGTTC
>JACYUE010000015.1 GCA_014841595.1 Oxalobacteraceae sp. CFBP 8761
CCGAAGAGATTTGGCTGTGCTCGAAAGAGAACCGTAACACAGGTGCTGCATGGCTGTCGTCAGCTCGTGTCGTGAGATGTTGGGTTAAGTCCCGCAACGAGCGCAACCCTTGTCATTAGTTGCTACATTCAGTTGAGCACTCTAATGAGACTGCCGGTGACAAACCGGAGGAAGGTGGGGATGACGTCAAGTCCTCATGGCCCTTATGGGTAGGGCTTCACACGTCATACAATGGTACATACAGAGGGCCGCCAACCCGCGAGGGGGAGCTAATCCCAGAAAGTGTATCGTAGTCCGGATCGCAGTCTGCAACTCGACTGCGTGAAGTTGGAATCGCTAGTAATCGCGGATCAGCATGTCGCGGTGAATACGTTCCCGGGTCTTGTACACACCGCCCGTCACACCATGGGAGCGGGTTTTACCAGAAGTAGGTAGCTTAACCGCAAGGAGGGCGCTTACCACGGTAGGATTCGTGACTGGGGTGAAGTCGTAACAAGGTAGCCGTATCGGAAGGTGCGGCTGGATCACCTCCTTTCTAGAGTAGCACCACGAAACTGAGAAGTTTCATCATCAAGCGTCCACGCTTATCGACTGTTGAATAGTAAAGAACAGTTTTATCGGGGCTGTAGCTCAGCTGGTTAGAGCACCGTGTTGATAACGCGGGGGTCGTTGGTTCGAGTCCAACCAGCCCTACCAATCAGCACTAAGCATCACCTAATGGGGGATTAGCTCAGCTGGGAGAGCACCTGCTTTGCAAGCAGGGGGTCGTCGGTTCGATCCCGTCATCCTCCACCATT
>JACYUE010000016.1 GCA_014841595.1 Oxalobacteraceae sp. CFBP 8761
ACATACAGGCTCATCCCATTTCGCTCGCCACTACTTTGGGAATCTCGGTTGATTTCTTTTCCTGCAGCTACTTAGATGTTTCAGTTCGCCGCGTTCGCTTTGCATACCTATGTATTCAGTATGCAATGACCTATAAAGGCCGGGTTTCCCCATTCGGAAATCTGCGGATCAAAGCTCGTTTGCTAGCTCCCCGCAGCTTATCGCAAGCTACTACGTCCTTCATCGCCTGTAATCGCCAAGGCATCCACCATGTGCACTTATTCGCTTGTCCCTATAACGTTGGCCTCTGCTGACAACAGAGATCGTCACAGGTACAAGAGTACAGCTGTGTTGCAATGATACAAATACTACTACCCAAGCACATGCTGTCGCATGCGCTTAAAAACTTTACTTCTTCCAGATTGTTAAAGAACGAAAAAACAGTGATCTCGAAAAGACCAAA
>JACYUE010000017.1 GCA_014841595.1 Oxalobacteraceae sp. CFBP 8761
TCGACTCACCCGAGGAAGTGGCGGTGAGCGACATGCCAGTCACCCCGGAACCTGTCGTGGATGCCGAGGCGGAGCGCGCAGAGCGTGAGCAAGCGCTGCAGCAGGAGCTTGCCTTGCAGCGAGAGCAGGAGCAGGCGCGGCTGGCACAGGAACAGGCGGAGTCACAACGCAACGCCGCCGAGGCAAGCAGGCTCGCCGAGCAGCAGCAACAAGCGCAGCAGCAGGCGCTGCGCGACCAGGAAGCGCTGGTGCAGCGCGAACAACAGGCCGCCGCGGCGCGTGATCTGGCTGCGCAGCGTGCGGCGCAGGAAGCGGCAACGCAGGAAGCCCTGGCGCAGGCGCAGTTACAAGCACGCCAGCGCGCCGAAGATGCCGCGCAAC
>JACYUE010000018.1 GCA_014841595.1 Oxalobacteraceae sp. CFBP 8761
TTCGAGGGCCATACGTGCCGAACCCTTGATGATTGGGACGTCGTCGCCTGGGAACTCGTACTTCGACAGAAGCTCACGAACTTCCATTTCGACCAGTTCCAGCAGTTCTGCGTCGTCGACCAGGTCGCACTTGTTCAGGAACACGATGATGTACGGAACGCCAACTTGACGGGCCAGCAGGATGTGCTCGCGGGTCTGTGGCATTGGGCCGTCAGCAGCCGAGCACACCAGGATCGCGCCGTCCATCTGCGCAGCACCGGTAATCATGTTCTTGATGTAGTCGGCGTGGCCTGGG
>JACYUE010000019.1 GCA_014841595.1 Oxalobacteraceae sp. CFBP 8761
TTCGAGGGCCATACGTGCCGAACCCTTGATGATTGGGACGTCGTCGCCTGGGAACTCGTACTTCGACAGAAGCTCACGCACTTCCATTTCGACCAGTTCCAGCAGCTCTGCGTCGTCGACCAGGTCGCACTTGTTCAGGAACACGATGATGTATGGAACGCCAACCTGACGGGCCAGCAGGATGTGCTCGCGGGTCTGTGGCATTGGGCCGTCAGCGGCCGAGCACACCAGGATCGCGCCGTCCATCTGCGCAGCACCGGTAATCATGTTCTTGATGTAGTCGGCGTGGCCTGGG
>JACYUE010000020.1 GCA_014841595.1 Oxalobacteraceae sp. CFBP 8761
TGTCGTACCAGAATCCGTATCTGTCGCCGTACGAAGAATTCCAGCGCTATAAAACGCACCCGGCCATCCGCGGTTTCTTCGAAGGCGGCAAGCGCATCTCGTACGGCGCGCGTTCGATTACCGCAGGCGGCCTGCAATCGCTGCCTAAAACGGTATTCCCGGGCGGCGCGCTGATCGGCTGCGATGCGGGCTTCCTGAACACCAGCCGCATCAAGGGCAGCCACGCAGCGATCAAGACCGGCATGCTGGCGGCCGAGGCGGCGTTTGCCGCGCTG
>JACYUE010000021.1 GCA_014841595.1 Oxalobacteraceae sp. CFBP 8761
ATATGGTAGGAGAGCGTTCTGTAAGCCTGCGAAGGTGTCTTGTAAAGGATGCTGGAGGTATCAGAAGTGCGAATGCTGACATGAGTAGCGATAATGGGGGTGAAAAGCCTCCACGCCGTAAGCCCAAGGTTTCCTGTTCAACGTTCATCGGAGCAGGGTGAGTCGGCCCCTAAGGCGAGGCAGAGATGCGTAGCTGATGGGAAGCAGGTTAATATTCCTGCACCGTCGTATGATGCGATGGGGGGACGGATCGCGGAAGGTTGTCT